>JBARQW010000052.1:0-11106 GCA_049643905.1 Bipolaricaulia bacterium | reverse complement strand
CGCGACCGCTTCGTCGGCGTCGTCGGTGAACCTTCCGTCGCTGGCAAGGACGATCTGTCCTCCGGAGCCGGGGGAGAGGATCGTCAACGCGAGCTGTACAGCTTTCACCAAGCGTGTTCCCGTGACGACGACGCGCCCCGGAGGGAGAGCGCGGTCGAACGCTCCGGGCAACGAGACCAGGACCGAGTTGCGCGCGAACTCTATCGATCCGAATTGCGCAAGCGGGTTGTCGTTCACGATGGCCTGCACCTGGGTGAGTGTTTCCGTCTCGTCGGTCGTGTTGGCGACACTGGCCGACCGATCGATCAAGAACATCACCCTACGCTCGTCCTCGCGAATCGAAACGGACGGGCGAGCGATGGCGAGCAACACGAGCAAGACGACGAGATACCGCGGGATCAGCCGCGTCGGGCGCTCCCGTGACAGGACCGTGATCAATGAAACGGCGACAGGAAAGAGGGCGAGAACCCATGCGAGTGCGAGCCGAATCATCCCGCCCTCCTTCGAGTCGAGCGGTTCTCATTGCGGCCGGCGGTCTCGGCAATCAGAAGGAGCGCCGCGAATGCGGCGACGTAGGGCCAGAGAGGGAGAAGTACTTGCCCAAGCCGGCCCGTGACGAGATCGGACGACGTGTCGCCGCTTCGCGCGAAGTCGACAGACTCGCCAGGCGCCACATTGACGGCGATCGGGAAGACGCCTCGCTCGGTTGTCAGTGCGTAGAGACCGGGAGCTTCGGGGAGGAAGAAAGCTCGCGCCGCGTCGAGCTGGATCTCGCTGCCGTTCGGCGCAACGAGGGCGAGGATGGCGCCGAGCCCCGTTAGACGAACAGGATCGCCGACAAGGGTCCAATCGTACGAAAGAGCCGCAGGAAGCCGCGTGATGCGACCGAGGATGTTCCGGATGAGGAGCGGGAAGTCAACCGTCACCGGCAGGTTTGTCGCGCCCACGTCTGGGGCCAGGGCATGGATTGTGCGATCGTTCTGTGCGTACTCGACGAGGAGAGGGCTTCCACCTGCGGTCAGCACGACGGTCGATTCGGCCGGCACGCTCATCTCCGGGAGAGAGAAGACTCGAATACTCCCCGGGTCGATCCCGTTGACCAGGGGATGATTCGGCTCGCCGACCGCCACGGGGACACCGGACAGATCCGCGCCGAACTCGAAGACGGCGGACATTTCGCTTCCGATCAGGAGGAGGTTCCCAGGAAGCGATGCCGGCACTTCCGTGTTCCTCACAACCGTCAGATCGGCTTGCTCGCTTGAGCCGACCATCGTGATCGGGAGGACGGCGGAGAGGGCGGCTAGCGTGTAACGCTCCGTCTCACCGATCCAGCGAAGTCGAAGGCTCAGTGGACGGTCGAGGGCGAAGTGTCTCGTGTCGTCTGCAGTGAAGCCATCCGACGGTTCCAGCGTCGCCGTAAACGCAGTTCCGCGCGAGTTGGGGAAGGGAATCACATACTGCTCCGACGAACCGGGAGGAAGCACGACCGAGAGAGCAACCCGAACGAATCCGTCGCCGATTCGTATCGTCGCATCTTCGTAGTCCTCCATTTCACTCGTCACCTTGACGAAAGCGACGACTCCGTCCTCGGTTGGGTTCTCACGGACCGAGAACCCGGTGATTCCACGATTCCGCCCGCCCTCGACGAAGGTTTGGTCGACCCATGCCGGGGCGTTCGTCAGTTCTCTGTCGGAGAAGTAGAGAATCCGGTCGAAGGAGAGAAGACCTCCTTGCGGGGCGAGTATGTTGGCGAGATCGTCGAGAGAGCCATCAGCGAACCATGTAGGAGCCGAGTCCGCAAGCGCCCGGGACGCCTGACTCCGAGAGGCGCCTGAGGGACTCAGAACCGTCGGATGAGACGTGAGCTGTGCGATGGTGATCGAATCGGCGGAGTACCGCTCGATCGTCGACCGCGCTTCGGCGATCGCTCGTTCGTAGCGCGAGACGCCGGCGTCGTCGAGAGACTGCATGCTCGCGCTTCCGTCGACGACGATTGCCAGATCGGCGATATCATGAACCTGCGTGACAACCTCCGGTTGAGCCAATGCGGCGACAAGGGCGAGGAGGGCAAGAATCTGAAGGAGGAGGAAGGGATCGATCAGCTGTCGCAGCTTCACGGAATGAGCCCTGGGGTCGCCGCGCAGTCCTTCCCAGAGGAGAATCGTCGAGACTTCGCGCCTTCGTAGTCTGGTTCGTAGTAGATGTAGGGCGACGATGACGAGCGCCGAGAGGCCGAAGTAGAGGGAGGCGGAACTTTGCAGGATCACCGCAGGATGCCTCCGATGCGCAGGTCCTCGAAAATGAGCTGCTCGAGTCGGCGATCCGTCGGTGCAACGAAGTACGGAATGCGTCGTTCCAGCAGGAATGCGCTCAACCGACTCTGATGGGCCTGAAAGCGCTGTCTGTACTGCGCAAGGCTGCGGCGGCCGAGGTTCATCGTCACACGGCGCCCGGACTCGACGTCGACAATCTGGGTGTACCCAGTGCCGGACGGCTCGACCTCTTCCGGATCGAGAACCTGGATCACGACGACTTCATCTCCGCGATGGAGAAGCCTGCCAATGCCGCTTTCGAGTCCCTCGGCGTCGAGCAGATCGCCAATCAGGATGACCAGCCCGTTCTCTCGTCTCACAGATTGGAGTTCGGTCACGGCATGATCGAAGGCCGTGTTGCCCGACGGCTCGATCTCCGTGAGGACTTTCAGAAGGCGCGAGAGCTGTCTCATGCCGTGTCGCGGCGGGACCGAGTCCAAGAGCCGATCCGAAAACGGGAAGAGCCCCACGCGATCCAGACTGCGGAGCCCGAGGTAGCCAAGCGCAAGAGCAAGGCGCGCCGCATAGCGGGACTTGCTGGGACTCCCAAGCTGCATCGATGCACTCGAGTCGATCACCAGGTTGATCGGGAGATCAGCCTCCTGCACGAACGTCTTCACCAAAAGGCGCCCCAGTCGGCCGTAGATGTTCCAGTCCACGTAGCGGAAGTCGTCTCCCGGCACGTATTCGCGATAGTCCGCAAACTCGATGCTCACGCCGGCGCGAGGAGAGGCATGAGAGCCCGACAGGCGGCCGCCTTGGCGACCTGCGGTCATGAAGCGGAGATTGGCGAGCCGTTGTAGGAACGCCTCGTCGATCAGCTTCTCCATCAGAGGACCGCCACCTTCTGGCGGACGTCCTGAAGGAGATCGTGGATCGTGACGCCTTCCGCTTCACCGCGGAAGTTGAGAATCAGCCGGTGGATGACCGCGGCGTCGAGAACCGCATCAATGTCCGACTGGGCAACGTTAACCTCGCCATTGAGGAAGGCGCGGGCCTTTGCCGCCATGACAAGCGCAATCGCCGCGCGGGGACTCGCGCCGTACTCGACGAAGTCGCGGATCCTTGGAGGGGCCAGCTCGCTTTCGGGATGGGTTGCGAAGACCAGGCGGGCGGCGTAGCCGCGAAGGCCCTCAGCGATCGGGATCTCGCGGACGACCTCCCGCGCGACGAGGATGTCCTCGGCGCTCGCTGTGGCCTCGGGGAGCCGGAGGCCGCCCTCCTCGGTGTTCCTAACCGTAATCTCGCTGAGCTCATCCACAGTGGGGAAGGGAACCTTCGCCTTGAGCAGGAACCGATCGACCTGAGCTTCAGGGAGCGGGTACGTGCCCTCCATCTCGATCGGGTTCTGCGTTGCGAGGACAATATACGGCTCTTCGAGCTCATACGTTCTGGCGCGGACGGTCACCGTTCGTTCCTGCATCGCTTCGAGTAACGCAGACTGCGTCTTCGGAGTCGCGCGGTTGATCTCGTCTGCGAGAACAATGTTGGCGAAGATCGGACCGGCGGAGAACTCGAATCCACGGTGCCCTGCCTCTTCGGTGAGAATGTCAGTTCCGATGATGTCGGCCGGCATCAGATCCGGCGTGAACTGGATTCTCGAGAAGCGCAGGCCGATCGCGCCAGCGAGGGCTCGCACAAGCAGTGTCTTGCCCAATCCCGGCACGCCCTCAAGCAGGACATTCCCGCGGCAGAGAAGGGCGATCAGCGCGATGTCGATGACCGAACCGTGACCGACGATCACGGTGCCGATCGCCTCCGTCAGCCGGTGGAACGCTCCCTGCGCCCTCTCCAGATCTTTCTCTGTGATCATGGTCCTCCCTCAGTAATCAATTCGAAATAGGTACGAACGACCTCGTAGGCGTTGCCCGGAATCGAACGGGCATCGAGGATCGATTCCATGCGCTCGTAGTCGACGACGAAGCTAGCCGGTTCTGCTGCTTCACTCTCTTGGGGTTCGACGGGAACCCCCTTCGTGATGTATTCAACGAACCCCCCGGTGTCGCCAAACTCGCCGGGAAGCTGCGCTTCCACCAATTCCGGAAGCCCTTCCTTCCCCGAATCGAAGTCGGAGATCGGATAGGCATCTGGAGCGTCTTCGCCGCCGGTCGTTTGGTCTTCGGAAGTGTCGCGGCTGGTCGAAGGCTCCCGCTCCGATGGTGCATCCAGCGATTCTGCATCCGCTTCGATTCCGGGTGGAGCCTCGCTCTCGTCAGTTTCGGGGAATGACTCCGTGGTGGAAAGCAGCCTCTCGATCCGCTCCCGCGCCTGATCCGGATCGGATTCGCCGAGGAGGCCCTCAAGATCGGATGCAAGAGGATCCGATGCCTCGGAGACGATCTCCGAAATCGCGGCTCGTTCCCCCTCGCTCAGCTCGCCTGAGCGGGTCTGACGGATTCGCTCCGAGATGGCGGCGAGGAGGTCACGCAGTGAGGAAGCCTCCTCCTCCTCCAGCTGGATGGTTCCAGAAGGCTCCGAGGCCGTCAGCGCATCCTCGTCGATAGGCTCTTCAGGATCAGCTCCGCGACTCGACCTGAGATCCCCGAGTACGTCATCGAGGAGAAGCCCCGCAGAGGAGCCAGCGTCAGGCGATGGTGGTGTTGCTTCAAGCGCCGGCTCTTCTTCGGGCTCGGCTTCCACGCCCTCCTCCGCAGTCGCCTCGGCTCCTCGAGGCTCACCGGACATCGCAACCGGCTCCGATGCCGTGGCCCAAAGCACGCTGCCCAGCCACGGTGAACCAGCCAGAAGAACGATGAACACCGCGCCAACCGCGATCGCTCCGACGTGCGCGCGGCGGATCCGCAGCGCCTCGAGATACTCACTCTTTCTCTGCATCACGAGGGGCGAGAGCGCCTCCTGGAAGACCCGGTTCCCATGGGTGCGGTGCAATTCGTACAACGAGCTGAGGCGAGCGTGGGCCTCGAGCCTCGTGTCGAGTCCCAGCAGAAGGCGTGCCAGGTCGACGGGCCTTCTCCCGGCCAGGACTGCGGCGAGAAGGGCAGAAAGCGATGAGACCGCAGCCATGGCGAGTCCGAAGGGCAGCCGCAGAGCGATCGGAGTCCGCAGAAGGTGGCAGACAATAACCACACAGAGGAGAGAGCCGCTGCCGATGAGGAGGGCAAGCCCAAAGGCCGACAGGGCGCGCGTTCGGCGAGTCCTTGTCGTGATCGCTGATAGCAGGCGCTCGAACTCAGGCATTCGCGTTCCTTCCATACGATCGACGAATGGAGTGCCAAACGAGCAGGCCACCGACGGCTGGAACCAGGTAGATGGCGAACATCTCCGCTGCTCCCGCTCCTGCTAGGAGGCGGATCAAACCTCCGTACGGGCTGACGATGGCCGCCAGGACGAGTGGAGGCGCTGCAGCGAGGCCTAAAAGCGGAACGCCGAAGTACAGGATCCCCAACGCGTAGCGCTGGGCCGTCGTTTGCACTCCCCGAGCTGTACCCCAAAGCTCGGTTCGGTACCCGACAACGGCGCAGAAGAGACCGACGACGACGGCATACAGGGCGACCAAGATAATCCGAGGGTGATCCTTGGGCAAGAGAATGATCCGGACGTAGATCAAGTAAGGGACGAGGAGCAGGTGGCCCATGAGGACCTGCATCACCCCCGTCTGCAGCCCTCGGCGACCCCAAAGACGGACTGGGACAGCCGCCGCCCCGCGGTTCAGGCCGAACATCGCAAAGGCGAAGACGTACGTCACAAAGAAGACGATCGGCGACGGTCGTCGGAACGGAGAGGAGAGAAGCTCACGTACATAGGTTGCCGAAGGCATCGAGAAGACCAACGCCAGGCCGGTGAGAAGCACCAGCCACGTGTACGCCTCGAAATCTCCTCGGCTCTGGGAGATAGTCGAGTCCCTCACAGTGTCACTCCTTGCGCGATTCGGACGTGGACGTCCCTCACTTTTATCTCCGTTTGCTCTCCCGATTGAATCGTCGTCTCATCCGAAACGGCAATCACCCAGACCCCTTTCGTGAACGGGAACGATGCTTCGATGATCTTCAGGACCTCTGCGTATTCGTCGATGCCACGAAGAGCCCAGACCCGCAGTCCGCCGATCAGCGGGACAACCTGCTCGCCAGGCGGAACGTCCGTCGTTCGGTACATCAGGCCCTCGGCGATCACGTAGGCGACAGCGATCCCGCTCTCCGTGTGGTTGACGATCGTCGCGCGATCTCCTTCGACCCTCACCTCGACGAGCTTGCGGGAGTCTCCATACGCACGCAGATGGCGGGTCTCGCCGGCACTGAGGGGCACTTCGAGGCTCTTGGAGGTCGCCGTCGAATCGAAGACTGCCCCCGCGACCGATCGCGTCAGCGCATAGGCTGGGACGCTCTCCTGGGTTCTCGGGAGATCAACGCCCAGCGGGAATCCGGGTGCGAACAGAACGTGCGAAGCAACACGTACTCCGGACGACATGTAGACATCAACCGTCGTCTTTTCGTGGTATAACTCCACAAGCCGTTTCGCTCGGTTTGTATAGAAACCGGCGAAAACCGAGGCTCCTATGACCGCAGCGCAGATCAGCACGATGCCGATTCGCCAGCGAGCCTCGCCAGCTGCGCGACCGCGTACCACGAGAACTCTGCTTGCCTGAATTGCCGCGACCAACACAAGCACGATGAGTGGCGCCATAAGGTAGTTCGGCCTCGGAACGCGGATCTCCCCGTGGAAGCTTCTTGCGGCACTCTGCAGTGAGAATAGCTTCGAAGACCGCACACGCGACGCAAGGGTGCGCGTCTCTGCGTCGCTCAGGTCATCTGCGCGAACCGTGACAAGCTGGATCGATCCTGCTCCCATCGACCGCGCGTGAAGCAGAGGAATCCCATCGTCACGCCACAACAGCGTTTCCGCTCCCGCGGGGTAGGTCGCTTTGAGATACGCTACACCGTCATCAGCTTCCTCGATGACCGCATCACGATGCGGGAAGAGCTCCTGGAGCACGCTCGCATCGAGTTTGTAGTAGTCCGAGCCGGTGAGAAGAACGAGGGATCCGCCCGCCTGAACCCATCGCATGATTGCATCCCAAGTCGGGCGTGGCAGCGAGACGCTCGCAAGCCAAATGGTGTCGATCGCTTCATAGGCCCACCACTCCTGGGACAACTCGGAGGGCCCGACAGGGATAGCGGCTCCGCCGAGCCTGAGCGTCGATCCGCAGACGAGCGGATACGGGGTCGAGCGCATGAACAGCCGAAAGTTCAGCTGCTGTGACGCGATGATCGTCCCGTCCGGATCGATGAGATGCACGTCGATGGGGTTGAGCGGATCATAGACGGGGATCGCGCTTTCGTAGATCCCATCACTCACATCGCCTTCGGTAAGGTCGATTGTCACAGTGCTCGGAAGATCCGACAGGATGCCGAGCCGCTGAACGACGCGCAGAGATCCAGGGCGCGGTGCGTCGAGGCCCGAGACGGTGACGCGTATCGGCGCGTGCAGGCGCGGCACAACGGTCGAGGCGAATCCGATGCGAGCATCGAGCGTTGGTGCCGCACTCGCATGAAAGCCAAGTGCAAGGCCCACACCAAGGAGAACAGCGAGGCGGACACTGCTACGGGCTCCAAGCATGCGTATCCCTCTTCCGACTAGTAGTGTGACGGACGATGATCACGCCGTACCGGGGGCCCAAGCGCTGGAGATTATCGCCTCGGATCAGAAGATGTCAAGGCTCGAAGCGAGGATCCGCGGCCGCCGGGACTACTGGGGCAGGCTCTCGACCGCAATCGCAGCATCTTCGCTGAGGACGTCCGCGTAGATCTGCGTCGTCTGGATCGAGCGGTGTCCGAGCTGCTTCTGCACAAGGCGCAGATTGTACTTCGAAGCCCGATAGAGCATCGAGGCATAGGTGTGGCGGCAGGAGTGAATCGAGAACCGTTTCGGGATTCCGACCGAGGCGGCGTTGTTGCGGAAGATCCGATAGACGGCGGTTCGCGTCAGCGAGCCGCCTCGCGATGAAACGAAGAGCGGCGCTCGCGAGGCGGTGGACTCCTCCGCTTGTTCCTTCCAAGTAATGAAGACCGAGAGGTGATCGCGCAGCGCAGAACCAACGCGAACCCCTCTCTTCTTGTCGCCCTTCCCACTTCGGACAATGAGCGAGGCATGATGGTCATCGAGGATCACGTCACGGATCTCGAGGGCGCAGATCTCGGATACTCGCAGTCCCGAGTCGAGGGCAACGTGAAGGATCGCCCAATCGCGAATCGGTCGCTCGCGGCCGTCGGTGAGTCCGGCAAGAGCCCTTCGTCGACAGTGCTCCTTCAGGTCGGCGACTTGATCGGGGGTCAAGAAGTCCTCGTGGGTGATTTCGAGTGGCATTGCCCCTCCTCACTGGCGCGTGAGCCTAGATCTTCGGCGCGCGTGCAGGAGTGACAGGTGTCGCAACAAAAGGGTACTTTTGTTGCGACATCGACGCGAAATGGACACAACACCTGTCCTGTAGAGGGTTTCCGCGGTGTCTGGTCTTCGCAGAGCCGGCTGGAGCGTCTCCGTGTACCCCGATTCGCGCTAGGGAGAACAAGAGCGAGGCCGTTTACGAGGCCTCTCAGTCGATCGAGTACTTCTCGACGATCTTCTCCTCGGCACCCGTGATCCCGGCAGTCACTTCTACGTACGGCGCCAAGGTCGAGTTCTTCAACTTCTCGCGTAGGAGGTTGTCGAGCTGGAAGATGCCGGCCGAGTTCGACATCTCGATCGAAATCTTGATCGGACGTGTCTCGCCCGCGCCAAGGCGTACTTTTCGGATCGCCATCGCCGAGACGGAGTGAATCGACGGCTCGCCCGTCGTGAATGGGATGCGAGCGCGCCCTGCCTCCATGTCGAGAGCGTCCGCCACCTTCACGACGCCGGCTTCCAACGTGAGGGGTTGGATGTCACGTTGATGCGTGTAGATCGCGTGGAGCGTTTCCCCCTTGACGACCGCCTTCGATCGCTCGTCGTACAGGTCATCAAGAAACTCATCGATGAGCGGCGACGCGAGGATCAACGAGAGGGCCTCGTGGTTCGATCGGTGGATGACGTGTCCCACATCGTGCAGCACGCAAGCGAGCACCACGATCACCTCTGCGTCTTCGCCCCTCAGGTTGTGGTCGACGACCGCGCTCGGAGTGACGTTCGCAGAGACCAGCAGGCGCAATAGCTTGAGCGCGATGTTCGTCATGATCCGGATGTGGACCGGCCCGTGATCGTTGATCTGCATCCGGTCGATCGCGGTGACGTTCGATGATGTCCACAGTGCATCGAGCGCGACGGATTCGTCGATGCGCTCGACGAGGCGTTCTAGGGTCTCGTTTCCGCGAATCGGGAGCCTAAGCGGCATCGACGTCCTCCCGCAGTCGGGTCCACCAGGCTGCGGACTCCGGCGTCTCGACTGTGTCAGCGCCCCGAAGTTGGGCTTCAAGGAACGCGACCCGCTCACGCAAGAATGCGATCTCCTCCCGAAGGGTCGCCTCGATCCGACCTGACTCACGCGGTATCGCCGGGTTTGACACGATACCGGGTGATGCGGAGGATGCCGGTAATGGCTGATACTGAGCCGTAGCTCTTATAACCTCGCTCGCCTCTTTCATCGTTAGCCCGCTATCGTACAACTCTTGCAGGCGACGAAGGATTCCGACGCCTTCGTCCGTTAAGAGAATCTGGTTGTTTGGGCCGCGGCGCAGAGAGTCGGTGAGGACATCCTTGATGGCGTCGATCCGATTTCGCACTTGATTCGTCGTCGCGAGATCGAGGGTCTTCCGCAGACTGCCGATTGTGTGCATCCTGAACCAGTACGATACGCGAGCCTTATGCGGCAGGCAAACGCGGATTGTGAGCTTCCGGGGAATCGAGTAGCCTTCTTCCGCCATGGCAATTGTGCGACTGACGGAGGAGCTGACGAGGAAGATTGCCGCGGGCGAAGTGATCGAACGTCCGGCGTCGGTTGTGAAGGAACTGCTCGAGAACGCGATCGACGCGAAAAGTGAGACCATAGGCATCGAGATCGTCGCCGGCGGAAGGGACTCGATCGCGACCCGTGACGATGGTGTCGGGATGAGCGAAGCCGATCTGCGCCTCTCCGTCGAGCGCTACGCAACAAGCAAGATCAAGACGGAAGTCGACCTCGATGCCATCTCCACACTCGGCTTTCGCGGTGAGGGATTGGCCAGCATTGCCGCCGTTTCGAAGCTTCGCATCGACTCCTGTCCCGGCAATGGGGCCGACGCGTGCTCTCTGATAGCGAATGGAGGCAGGCTCGAAAGCGTGGGGCCGACGGCGCGCGGACAGGGGACGACGGTCGTAGTGGAAGACCTCTTCTTCAATCTCCCGGCGCGCGCGCGCTTCCTGGGAACCCCCAGGACAGAATTCCTGCACGTAAACCGCGTGATCCAACGCATGGCGCTCCTCGCTCCTGAAGTCGGCTGGAAGCTGACCCACAATGGGCGCGGCGACTTCGACGCGCCTCGCGCCGCATCCCTGCTCGATCGGATCGGCCAGATCTATGGAGCCGACGTAGCGCGCGCTTTGATTCCCATCGAGGGGCGGCGTGGCGAAATCACGGTGAGCGGATTCGTGAGCCGCCCGGACTTGCGCCGAGGAAATCGACGCGACCAGTTGTTCATCGTGAACGGGCGCCTCGTCGCCGACCGCGGCTTGGCGTACGTGCTCGCCAGCGCGTATAGAGGGCTCCTTCGGCCGGGTGGATTCCCCGTCGCGATTGTGCGGATTGAGGTGCCTCCGCATCTGGTCGATGTGAACATCCATCCGCGAAAGGAGGAGATCCGATTCGCCGAGTCTCGTCATGTGCAGGACA
>JBARQW010000051.1:0-1797 GCA_049643905.1 Bipolaricaulia bacterium | reverse complement strand
GGTCTTCTTCGTCGGCGATCGTCTGAAAGGGACCGCGCGGTTCCAGCGGCTGGCGCTTCGAAATCGATGGGTGCGCGCCGTCATGGCGTGGAGCGAGCGGTTCGTCCACCGGTACGGCGTCTTCGCCATCTTCATCCTGCTCAGCATCCCCGGATTCCCTGACACGGTCTCGCTCTACCTGTTCGCGCTCGTCAGCAAGCGTCCGGTGGTCTTTGCACTCGCTGCGGGGTTAGGAACGGCCGTGCGGATGATCCTCGTCCTGTTCGGGATCCGCGTTCTGTTCGGATCGCCTGCCTAGAATCGATGAATGAGAGGTGCGAAGGTGAGATCGAATCAGGACGAGCGCAGCACGTTCGCCGACGCGCTCACGCGCGCGTATCTGCGTGACCCATGCGGCGTCTTGCCAAATGCCCTATGGAAGAGCCCGCGGGAGATCGAAGCGTGCCAGACGGCGATCGTCGGGACCGCGTCCGACCCTGAAGGACTCGAGATGTGGGACCGGAAACGACTGCTGGTCCCCTGGCGGCGGGATGGGACGGCCTCGGAGCGGGTCCGCAAGCTTGTTCGAACCGTCGATCTCGCCCTGATCCACGACCGGATGATCGGAGGGCTTGAAGTGGCGCGCTTTTCGAGCCAAGTTCGCCACACGCGCCTGGCTCATCGGCTGCCCGCCACCGACACGACGTTGCTGCAAGAGGCGTACGGTATCGCAGAGGCACGTATTCCGGACGAGGCACCGGCAATCTCGTCGTTCCTCGGCGCGTGCTACGAGGGATTGAAGATGCCTCCGGAAACCGTCCTTTCGTGGGCGGAGCACCCGACCCACGATTCGTCACTCTGGATCTGGATCAAGCACCTTCCGAGCGGCCTATCGACCGCGTTGGGAATCGCCGAGCACGACGCAGAGATCGGAGAGATCTCGTTGGAGTGGATCCAGGTTCATCCTGACTACAGGCGGCGCGGTCTCGGCAGAGCGCTCGTTTTCGAGTTGCTTTCACGGGCCAGCAAGATCGGACACTTCGCGACCGTCTCAGGGTTCTCCGACGCTCCAGCCGAGTCCCTCTACCGATCCTGCGGGTTCGCCGGGAACGATGTCTGGTGGTGCTTGCGGCGCTGACGCTGCGATCGCGGCAAGAAGATCTTGCTCGCCAGTCAGCCAGGTGCGACCATTGCGCGGGAGGTCGAATCCACCATGGCGGAGGACAAACACGTTATCAGCCTTCGGGAGATCACGTTCGAGACGGTTCGCGAGATCTGCAACCTGAGCGACACCCTCTCCGATCCGCAGCAGAAGATGGTCGCGCCGAACGCCATCTCCATCGCGCAGGCGCACTTCCACGACAAGGCCTGGTTTCGCGCGATCTACGCTGGTGAGGAGCCCGTCGGGTTCGTCATGATCTACGATGATCCGAACAAGGGCGACTACTTCCTGTGGCGGCTGATGATCGCCGGACCACACCAAGGGAAGGGCTTCGGTCGCCACGCCATGCGGCAGGTCATCGAGTACGTCCGATCGCGCCCCGGCGCGGAATCACTCGGCGCGAGCTACGTGCCCACCGAAGGCGGGCCAAAGGACTTCTACCACAAACTCGGGTTCGAGCCGACCGGCGAGATCGATCACGGCGAAGTCGTCGTCAAGCTTTCGCTGTAGATGGAGCGAGGTAGAAGCTTGCGACGGAGGGAGGAGGAATGGGCGAGTCAACAGAGTTAATCGGCGAGCTTCAAGTGACCCAGGCGTGCTATCGGAAGCTCCACCGCTACAAGTACCAACTGATGGAACCCTACGTTCACGACGTC
>JBARQW010000050.1:0-2703 GCA_049643905.1 Bipolaricaulia bacterium | reverse complement strand
TGCCGGACTCGGATCCGGATCGTGCCGTCATCCACACCATCAACGGGCGCGCGAACGCGTTCGGCGTCTTCGCGCCGCCGTCAACCGAGGCGTTCCGCTTCGGGCAGCCCGGCGAGTATCGTGTCGACTACACGGCAACCTACCGCGAGGAGGACGGAACCCTGTGGGCGGGGACGATGACGTGGGGCACTGTGGTCGCTGACCGGCATCCCCCGTTTGAGGCCCACGGGCGCCGGGGGATGGACTACCATACCGACGGGCGAATCGACGACATGCCCGCCTGGTTCGAGGTGTTCGACTTGCCGCAAGAGAAGGTGGGCATCGAGAACTACTACCCGTACTTCAGCGGCGACGTCCACTGGGGAAACGAAGATGAAGCTCCCGGCGACTCGATTCACTCCCTGATCTCAATCAAGGACACGACGTCCGACGAACGCTACTACGACATTCTGCGCAGCGCTTGGGCGAGAAACGTCACCGGCTACCGGGCTCCGCCAGATGATCCACCGACGTTTGCGGGCCTGGAGAAGCGGATAGATGTTGGCGAGGCCCCGCTCTTCATCACGACGTTTGACGGCACGGACCCACGAAACTACCCGGAGCGCATCGATCTGTGGTCCTACTGGTACGGCTCGTCGGAACGCCCTGACGTCCGCGTCCGTGAGATCATCTCCGTGGACAACATGGGGACCGCGTACTGGCGCTTCAACGACACATACGGATATCAGATCGGAGAGGGTGCGGAAGGCGATCTGCCAGGCGACATCAAGTGGGAATTCGGAGGAGCCGTCTTCCGCGTGCCGGATAAAGACATCGCCGAGTACGCCGTCTACAGCTCACTCTGGGTCCTGTTGCCCCACAACGATCCGATCGGTGCGCGCGTGACGCCGCCGTTCCAGGACGCGACCGGGGCGAGCATCAACGGAGGCCCGATCATGACGCTGCTCGGCGAGGATATCGACATGCTGTTCCTCCCGAAGGGGCTGCGTCCCGGAGATGTGCTCGAGGTAGGTGACTCGATCTCGTTCAGCGGACACGTCGGACCACCGCTCGACAGCCGTGTAGACGTGGTGATCACCTCGCCGAGCGGAATAGAGCGCCGCCGCGAATTCAGAGCGAACCAGATCGGATGGGTGTTCGACCCAGACTTCGACTTCCCGGCCGACGAGTCCGGCCGATGGAGCGTCTCCGTGTTCGTCGAGCACGATCGCCCGTACGTCGGCAACGGTGTGATCCCGCAGAGCCACAACACGGGCACCGTATTGGGAACATCGGGAGTGTTTTCATTCTATGTCGTGCCGAAGGGGAGCGATCCCATGACGATCACATCGCCGGAACCCGGCCGCCTCCCCTGGCCTCAGGGGAAGCGAGACATGAGGAACAGAATCCGTCCGATCGTCATCCGAGGCCAGGCTCCCGTGGGTGCCGATGTTGTTCACGTAACGGTTCACGACAAGGGGGTTGTGATGGTGCAAAGAACAATCACGCCGCAGAGCGACGGATCGTTCACCTATACCTACGACGCCAGGGCGCTGCAACGGAGTTTCCCGTTCCTCAGTCTGACGGCCCATGAAGGCATCTGGGAAGGTCTGGCCGACGAGGTGACGATCAGCTTCCTCTCGGAGGGTGGGGGGAACGCACAAGCTGCGGTGATCACGCTGATTGGCGAGGAGGTCTTCCTCCCCGCAGCGCGGGCGCCGTAGACTAGGAGGCGAGCAATGTTCCGCACACGGAGTGGTCGACACGGCGCGTTGGTCATCGCTGTAGTCGGCGTCCTGCCCATCGTCTTGGTCGCCGTCCTCGGCAATCAGACAGCATCCGTTTCCGGCATCGTCGTCGGTGAGGATGGTGTCCCGATCGAGGGTGCCATTGTGCGCCAGCAGACGAAAGCGCCCAGCACGACGACCACCGAGGACGGCACGTTCACACTGACAGGGCTTGTCGAAGGCGCCGAGATTGTCGTCACAGCGTGGAAGGAGTCCTACTACCCAGGCGGTGAACCCGTCGTCCCTCCGGTCGACGGTCTCACGATCACTCTCCGACTCCATCCGGCCGAGGACAATCCCGCCTACGTCTGGTATACGTCCATGGCAGATCCCGAGGTGCCGGTCGGATGTGGTCACTGCATGGTCGCGTTCCCTCAGTGGGTTGAGAACGCGCACGGCCAGTCCGCGGTCAATCCTCGTTTCTTCAGCATGTACAACGGTACCGATGTGACAGGAAGCGTTGTCATGGGGGACGGATACAAAGACGATTTTCCTGGGACGGCAGGCAACTGCGCCACCTGCCACGCACCGGGAGCGGCTGCCAACAATCCGTTCACGGCGGACATGAACGAGCTGACCGGCGTCAACCGGGAAGGAGTTATGTGTGAGTACTGCCACAAGATCGCTGATGCCTACCTCAATCCGGCGACCGGCCTCCCGTACGACAACGCCCCCGGGACGACGTCGTTCGCGCTGAATCGTCCTCCACAGGACACACACATGTTCTACGGCCCGTTTGACGACGTCACACGGCGGGTGAGTTACCTCGAGCTGGAGAAACAGAGCCAATTCTGTGCGCCGTGCCATCAATTCAGTTTCTGGGGAACACCGATCTACGAGTCGTTCAACGAATGGCTCGAAAGCCCGTACGCGGACGAGGGAATCCACTGCCAAGCCTGTCACATGGCGCCTACGGGCATCGAGTACTTCGTCTATC
>JBARQW010000049.1:0-14438 GCA_049643905.1 Bipolaricaulia bacterium | reverse complement strand
TGGCCTCTTCGCTCAGCCGATCGAGCGGAATGCTGACGGCGCCGAGGAAGTGGCCTGCCTCGTACTCGGATTCGGAACGCAGGTCGATGAGGGGGAGTGTGTAGTAGTGGACGTCCCCGGTCGTCGTATTGTAGGGTTCGAGACTCAGCACGTCGCCGGTGATGAGGAGGGTCAGAAAGTCCGGTCCCGCACTCTTGTCGTACTGCGGGTCGTTCGAGTAGACCCAGATCGCCTTGGAGACCCTCTGTCCGCCGCCTCCCGTGGTACTGACGATTGTGTGGAGTTCGACCGATTCCCCCGGCGCGAGCTCGTTGGTGGCGAGTTCAGTGGCCGTGCAGCCACATTTGGGGTCGACTTCGCCGATGGTGAGCGTTTCGTCCCCGACGTTGGTGAGGACGAACGTGTGCTCGATCGCGATCCCTTCGGGGATCGAGCCGAAGTCGTACGTTTCTGAATCGACTTGAATCATCGGCCCCGCGGCGGCGATGAGGCCGAAAATGAGAACTGTGGTGATTGCGCCTAGGAAGCTCCTGGTCATGTGTTCTCCTCCCTCAGATTCTGCTCGAAAGCCCGAGCCGTCGCCGCACGTTCGCGGCGGCGGCGGTCATGTCCCACTGAAGTATATACGCTCTGTGCCCCGATTCGCTTCGTTCTGCGAGAGGTGCTCGGGCGTCCGATATGATATGCGGAGGGTCTGGCGATTCAAGGCGCCGAGCCACTCCCAATGATTGCGCGCGCTTGCGAGACGGCCAGAAGCCCCATATCATGTGGATTTCGGAGGGGGAGATGCACGACGTCAGATTCAGCGGTGAAGAGATCCTGGCGCGGCAGCTGAAGCTCGCGGAGACGAACTTCCGCAGGCTGAGAGAGAAGAACGTGCGTGCGATCAGCGTCCTTGGCGCCATCGGGAGTGGAAAGACGACGCTGATCGAGAAGCTGCTCGCGCGCCTGTCGGCGAACGGTTTGGCCGCGGGGACGATCGCCGCGGACTCGGCGGGCGAAGACGACCACAGGCGATTTCTCGCCTGTGGCGCAGCATCTGTGAGCGTGAAGACGCAGGACGACTGCCACCTCGATGCCCACACCGTCGCAATAGCGCTCGATGACCTTCCTCTGGACACGCTGGACATCCTGTTCATCGAGAATGTCGGGAACCTCATCTGTCCCGCCGACTTCCCTCTCGGAACCGAGACGGAGCTTGTGGTCATTTCCGTAACGGAAGGCGACGACATGGTTCGAAAGCACCCGAAGATCTTCGCCCAGACCGACTTGGTTGTTGTCAACAAGACGGATCTCTCCGAGGCGGTCCGTGTCGATCCGCAGCGGATCGTCTCTGACTACGGGAAGCTCAATCCGCACGGGAACGTCATCCTCACCTCCGCGTTGCACGAACGTGGGATCGACGAACTCGTTCTCGCCCTCGGCATCGAATGCACGAGTACTCTGTGGTAGTAGAGCTGGTCGAAGCGCTCCTCACGCGCCTCGAAGAGCACGAGGGCGATGTGACGACCGTCTTCTTGAAGAAAGGTGATCTTCGAATCCTCTCGGATCGCGCGCTCTCGAACGCGTTCGAGATCGTTGCGCAGGGGACGCGGCTCGAAGGGGCGTCCCTGGAGATTGAGCCGATTTCGGCGCGGGTGGCCTGCCGGACATGCAGTTACGAAGGCCCTGCCAAGACCCTCGAGGATGAGACCTTCCATTTCGCCGTTCCTATCTTGAGTTGCCCGGCGTGCGGGGACGGTGTGGAGATTCGATCGGGACGCGAGCTGACCGTCGACCGAGTGACCGTGCGAACGCCGGATGAGGAGAACGCCTAGTCGAGTCCCGTGGCGTCACTCCGCGAAGGCGCGAACTCCTTCACGGCTTGAAACGAGCCGGGAGTCGATCGGCTTCACGGTGCCAGAGCCGGTGACGCCAACCACACCCGAATGTCGTTCTCCCATTCGGCTTGGGCCACCGCGTCGATGCTGTGAGACGTCTCCAGATCGTAGCGATCCTGCATGTCGGTGAGCCGGTCGAGGAGGTCGTCCGCCGTCCGCTTGATGCGCGCATCCAGGTCTCCCATCGTGGCCTCTGCCGTGCTTCCCTCAACTCGAAGGGCGGAGAGCGCCTCGGAGAGCTTGCGACGATAGACCTCGTTGAGGTCGAAGTGGAGCTGTTCGTGATGGAGGCCGGCGGGCGTTGCCTTGGACGACAGAACCCACGAGAAACGGGGATTCATCAGGTTCGATACGATGACGTCCTGCATCGTCCCGACCCAGGAGTAGCGGTTCCCGCGCTGAGATTGAACTGTGTAGCTGGCGTGCCACTTGACGGTCATGTGAATCGCCGCCACCTCGGACAGCTGGGCGGCGTTCGCGGGAGGAACGCCCTGGAAGTCCTCCCACGCCAGAAGCGCGTCGGCGTCCCACGGGATCAGCTGCGTCGACTGCGCAAGAGCCAAGACCGCGGGAAAGAGAACGAGCACGAGCAGAGAGCAGATCCGTCGGGAACGGCGGCTCATGGTTGGCGCATCACCTACCCTCTCTGAGGCTGGCTATCGTCGGAACCTACACAACCGATCCCAACTTGTTCCAGGCGGAGACGCTGATGGCATGGAAGCTCGCTTGACGATTGACCTCTGAAGGCCGGCGAGCCGGCCAGGTGACAGAGAGATCCTTGAGAGTGGGTGATGTTCTCAGTTGCCTGGGAGACACATCGCGCCCCCTCGCTTGAGGGGACGGGGGCTCAACCTACGGTGCGAGAGACGGGTCGATGAGCCACGCGTCGATCTTCTGCTCCCACGTCGCTTGGGCCGCAAGGTTGCTGCCGGAGTTCGTTTCGGCCTCGCAGCTGTATGCCATCGCGTCCGCCTTGGCGAGATACGCATCGGCAACTTCTTGGATGCGCTGGTGGAGAAGCGCCTTCGTCTCTTCCGCCGTTCTTCCGGTCACGCTGACCGCGAGGAGGGCGGCTTCCGCTTTTCTGCGATAGACCTCGTTCAGGCGGAAGAGGTACGCTTCGTGGCGCAGCGCGGCCGGCGTCACGGCACTGCGTCTGACCCATGAGAGCTTCGGGTTCATCGTGTTGGAGACGATGGCCGCTGTCGTGTATCCGATCCAGCTGGAGCCATTCCGCTTTACCTCATAGGGCGCTGTCCACTTCAGATCCATGAAGATACTCGCAACGTCGCTCGGTGAAGCGTTGGACGGAGGGGTCGCGAGGAACCAGCTCCAGCTGAGTTCGAGCGTCTCTGTCCAACCGACGAGATGCGTCGTTTCGCCGACACTCGCGAGGGACACGCAGATCAGGACCGCCGTCATCAGGGCAACTCGGATTCGGTGGCGCATACCCTCACCTTTCCCCAGAGCTAGCAGGCCAAGCATACCCGAGAGGTGCAGTCGCTCCTAGCCGGATCGATGCGTCGCTCTTGGAACCTGCCTGACAGAGCGTTTACGCAGTGTCGCGGCGATGTCACGAGGTCGGCTACCAGCCTCCACCTCCGCCACCTCCGAACCCTCCTCCAGAGAATCCACCACCGAAGCTGCTTCCCCCGCTCCAAGCGGAGCGCCCGCTCGATGCGGTGCGCGGGGCGGAGGGTAACGTGCGGTTCATCCCAGCAGACAGGTGCCACATCGACAGCGCGAACAAGTGGCCCCTGAAGACGGGCGTCGAGCTTCCGTACCACTCTGGGGGCTCGCGTAGGAGTCCCTCGAACTGATCGGTCCAGATCTTCGTCAGATTGAGCGCGATCGCGTAGGGAAGAAGCTTCTCGAACGTCTCGGGGCTCTTCTCCGGGGCGTCGTGGAACTCCATGCGATCGACTTCGGCGAGGCGGATGTACTCGGCCAGTCCGAGGATCTCTTCCAGTGCACGGACGCCACGGCGGGTCTTCCGAGGCATGATGGGGGAGAAGGCCAGAACGATCAGACCGCAGAGTCCAACCGCGACGCCGAGGTACGGCGACGCGAGGAACACGCCAATTCCGAAGCCGGCGGCGACGCCCAACATGCCGAGGCTTCGGTAGAATCCGCGCGTCCTCTCGGGGTTGTTCGGGTAGTACCCCGCCTCGATCAATCCGCCGTAAAGGCGAGAACGGACCTTTGGCAGGTGCTTGTAGAAGTCGCTCTCAAGAGAAGAGAGCGTTCGCTCTTCGCTCTCCCCCTCGAAGAAGGCATCCAGAATCGTCTGCTCCGCGTCTGACAGCTCGCCAGTCGCTCCGTCGCGGCGAACGAAGCGGTAGTCGAGGGGCGTCGAGCGTCCGAGGAATCCCTTTGCCTTGTCAACGAGGCTCGGATCCTCTTCTGCGATCTCTTCGATTCTCAGGTGCCCCTTGACGGCGAGGCCGACGACCATTGCCGAGACGTCTCGAATGTCGATTCGGTCATCGATCAAGACACCGACCTCGCCGGGGTGCATCCCGGTCGGAGGTACGAACGCGGGAGCGATGACCCCCTTTCGCGGATCCCGTCCGACCTTGAGCCAGAAGAGGAACATCGCGATCAGGGCGACAACCGGCAGTGCCGCGGCCTTGTTCGCGTCGAGAAACCACCCAACTCGCTGAGCGAAAGACGGTGGCTCGATCGGTAGGGCGTCACGCGGAACCGCGAGATCGATGGTCAGTCCTTCTCCGGGATTGAATGGGCCGTCCTCGAAGGCGAGGCGGCCTGATTGATCGATCGACGCCGTCGCTCCTCTCGTCCCGCTCCCAAGGAAACCGGCGTAGGACGTTGACGAGACAATGCTGGGGTCGACCGATGCGGGGAGCCGGATCGAGGCTGTCACCCGGTCGATCGGGATCCGCCACTCGTTGCCGGTCACGTTCCAGTAGAGCTGAAGGTAGTCGTCGTGGAAGAGGAGGACGCGGTCGACGGCGTACGAGATCGTGTAGACATGCGTTCCGGTGATCGTTCCGTCAGGGTCGCCGATCCGCAGGTACTGCGCCCGTCCGCTACGCTTCGAGACGAAGGGAACCGCGCGGCCGTCGAGCCCGATCTCTTCGAGCGTGAAGCCGATCGTCGCGTTCGCGCCGGTCGCGGGGACGCGGTACGAGACGGGAATCCACCGCTCGATCCCGTGATGAGGAGAGAAGAACGTGACCGTGATCGTCTCCTCGACCGAGAGAAGACCATCCTCGTCGAGTTCGAGTGCGGCATCGAAGTGAGCGACGCGCAGGCTTCCGAATCCGGCAATCCCGAGAGAGAGGACGACCAGTGACGTGCAGAGTGCGCGGCGCATCAGAGCCTCACCCGTGGCGCCTGGGACTGGTCCTCGCCAGGGAGGGAGTAGAAGTCGCGTGGCTCGAACTTGAACATCGCAGCGATGAGCGTGCGTGGGAACGTCAACACAGCCATGTTCAGATCCCTGACGACGGCGTTGTAGAACTTGCGAGCGCGCTGAATGGCATCCTCGGCCTGCTCGAGTGTCCGCTGCATGTGGAGGAAGTTTTCGCTCGCTTTCAGCTGCGGATAACCCTCGGCGACCGCGAAGAGCGAGAAGAGCGCGTTCTTCAGACCCTCTTCGGCCTCCGCCTGCTCGCCAGGATTCGACGCGTCGAGCGCACGGGCGCGCGCTTGCGTGACCCGCTCGAAGACCTCTTGCTCGTGGTCTGCGTATCCCCTGACGGCGACAACCAGGTTGGGAATGAGATCCCAACGTCTCTTCAGTTGCGTATCGATGTCGCGCCACGACTCCTCGGCGCTGACACGTAGGCGTACGAGACGGTTGTAGGTGAAGACGCCCCACAGCAGGATCACGATCACGGTGATGGTCAGGACGACGACGGCTCCCATGCTCCCTCCTTTAAGACGACTGATTCTAGCTCGTGGGTGATGAAGCTCCAAGCCGAACCGCATCCGGAATCCGATCGTCGGACCCAATTAGGCAAGGTCCCTAAATGTCCGTTGCGAACAGGGATAGGGAGTGTTATCCTTCCGCCGAATCGACACGCCATCGGAGGAAGAATGCACAAACGTCTGCTGACTCCCGGGCCAACGCAGGTCCGACCGGAGATTCTGAAGGAACTGGCGACACCGCAGATTCACCATCGATCCCCGGAGTTCTCGGAGCTGTACGCGGCGATCCAGCCGAAGCTCCAACGCTTGTTGTACACCGAGAACCCGGTCCTCCTCTTCACGTCCTCATCGACAGGCGCGATGGAGGCGGCGGTGACGAACCTCGTCGCGAAACGTTGTCTGAACCTCGTGAACGGCGCGTTCTCGAAGCGATGGCACGAGATCACGGTGAGCAACGGGGTTCCGTGTGATGCTTTCGAGGTCGCGTGGGACGTCGCGATCAAGCCGGAGATGGTCGATGAGCGACTGGAGACCGGAGCTTACGATGCGGTCACGCTCGTATTCAACGAGACGTCCACCGGCATGATGAATCCGCTTCGCGAGATCGCGGAAGTCGTCGCACGACGACCCGGAGTTCTGCTCCTCGTCGATGCGGTCAGCGGGATGGCCGGAGCAAAGATCGCAACAGACGAGTGGAAGATCGACTTCGTCCTCGCCGGGGTTCAGAAAGCGTTCGCACTCCCGGCGGGGCTGGCCGTTGCGGCGGTGAGCGAGGCGGCGATCGCGAGGGCGCAGGATGTTCCTCCGAGGAGCTACTACTTCAGCCTTCCGCAGATGCTCAAGTCGCACAAGAAGAACCAGACGCCGTCGACGCCCGCGATCCCTCACCTGTACGCGCTTAACGCTCAGCTGGACGACATCCATGCCGAGGGGATCGAGAACCGATTCGCGCGACACAAGAAGATGGCCGGAATCGTCCAAACCTGGGCGAAGCGCCATTTCGACGTGTACCCTGAGGACGGGTACTGGTCGCAGACGCTGACGTGTGTGAAGAACACGCTCGGTATCGACGTGGCAGAGTTGATCCGGACGCTCGCGACCGACTACAACGTGCGAATCGCCAACGGGTATGGCGACATCAAGGGGACGACGTTCCGCATCGCGCACATGGGAGACACGCAGGTCGACGAGATCGAGGGCCTGCTCAAGGTGATCGAAACCATCCAGAGCCTGTAGGAAGGAGAGGGACGATGACGTTTAGAGTGCTCGCGTCCGATCCGCTCGATCCGGCGGCAGTAGCAGCGATGCGCGAAGCCGGGCTCGATGTCGACGAGAATACGGGCCTCGCGCCCGAGGAGCTGGCGGCGGAGATCGGCGCCTACGACGCGATCGTTGTGCGGAGTGCGACCAAGGTTCGAGCTCCGATCATCGATGCGGGGGCGCGACTGAAGCTGATCGTTCGCGCCGGCGTCGGTCTGGACAACGTCGATGTCCCCTATGCAGAAGGAAAAGGGATCACGGTGCGGAACACCCCGGCTGCCAGCTCGAACTCGGTCGCGGAGCTTGCGCTGGGGCACATCCTGTCTCTTGCCCGACACATCGGCCGAGGCACGGTGTCGATGAAGGCCGGGAAGTGGGAGAAGAAAGCGCTCAAGGGGATCGAGATCGAGGGAAAGACGCTCGGGATCATCGGGATCGGCAGGATCGGGTGTGCGCTGGCACGCAAGGCGGCCGCGCTTGGCATGCGCGTCATCTCCGCCGATGCCTACCTCGACGTCTGCCCAGTTGCTGGGCTTTCGGAGATGGTCTCGATGGAGAGACTCCTCGCGGAGAGCGACTTCATCTCGCTTCACATCCCCTACGATCCCGCGGTCGGAGCGACGCTCGGTGAAGCGGAGTTCGCGAAGATGAAGAACGGAGTCAGGATCGTCAACTGCGCACGGGGAGGCGTCGTCGATGAGGACGCACTCGTCGCGGCGATCGGCAGCGGGAAGGTTGCGGGCGCGGCCCTCGACGTCTTCGCGACCGAGCCACTGGAGAGCGATAGCGCCATTCTCGCGGCCGAGAACGTGTCGCTGACGCCACACATCGGTGCGGCGACGGTCGAGGCGCAGGCCCGAGTCGGCGAGGAAGCAGCGCACATCGTGATTGAGTTCGCCAAGAGCGCAGGCTAGGAGGACGTGTGGCCCAGATCATCCCGTTTCGTGGATACCGCTACGATCTGACCAAGATCGGCGAGGCAACGAGCGTCGTCTCTCCCCCCTATGATCGCGTCTATCCGGATGTGCAGGACGCCTGCTACGCGAGGCACCCTTACAACATTGTCCGGATCATCAAGGGGAAGGAGGAGCCTGGCGACGACGGGACGAACAACGTCTACACGCGAGCCGCCGAGCACCTTCGCCGGTGGGTCGAGGATCGGATTCTCGTACGAGACGCCGCGCCGGCCCTGTACGCCTATCACCAGACGTATTCCTTCGCCGGAGAGCGCCTGACGCGAAAAGGTGTCATCGCGCTCGGGAAGCTGGAGCCGGAGAAGGTCCACGCTCACGAGCGCACGCTGAAAGGGCCGAAGGAGGACCGCCTGCGCTTGATGCGGGCGACCGAGGCGAACTTCGGCCACATCTTCATGCTGTATTCGGATCCGCTTCGTAGTGTCGACGAAGGGGTCGCCCGGGCGATCGAAGGAATCTCGCCGACGATCGAAGCGAGGGATGCCGATGGAAACGAGCACCGTGTCTGGCAGATCACGGATCGCGCCGTCATCGAGACCGTCCAGGAAGCTCTCGTTGACAAGGATCTGTACATCGCGGACGGCCATCACCGCTATGAGACGGCGGCCACTTACATGCAGGAATGCCAGGAGAAAGGGTGGCGCGCCGCGGGACCGGAGGGGTTCGACGTTCGAATGATGACGCTGTTCAACATCGCGGAGCCCGGCATGTCGATCCGCCCGATCCATCGACTCGTTCACGGCCTGTGCGACTACGATCCGGAGCGATTCCTTGAGAAAGCGAGCGAGCAGTTCGACGTCGTTCGTCACGCAACGTTCGACGCAATGACCGAAGCGGTGAAAGAAGAGTGTCGATCCCACAGTTTCGGATGTGTGACAGGCGCTCTCTACGCGGCGCTCCGACTGCGTGACGAGGGAATCCTTGACGGACTCGTGCCGAATGAGCGGTCGGCGGACTACAAGCGGCTCGACGTGACGATTCTGCACGCCGCGATCCTCGACCGCCTCCTCGGGATCGATGCGGCGGCACTCGAGGAGGAGACCCACGTCAAGTACGCCGTCGATGCTCGGCGTGCCGCAGACGCAGTCGAGTCCGGCGAAGAACAGATCCTCTTCTACCTGAATGCGACATCGGCCGACGAGGTGGTCCGTGTGGCCGACCACGGGGAGAAGATGCCGCAGAAGTCGACCGACTTCTACCCGAAGCTCCTGACAGGACTCGTGCTCACCAAGATGGAGATCGACAAGGAGCACGGCCCCGAGTAGGCCTCGGCGCGCCATTCGAGGAGCCGGCGAGCGGTTCTCATCGCCGGAACCTTGGGTACAGCTGTCCCGATGAGCGGTGACGAACCCACGGAGGCATCGGGCCTCGTTTCCCGCCCCAACGCAGCCGCATTCCATACCCTCGTAGGGAGATCTTGGAGGAGGTCATCATGTCACGGACGCTTGTACGACGGGTGGCGATCGTTATTTCCGTTCTGCTCCTCGGAGGCTGGACGGCTGCCGCGAGTGATCTCGGATTCTCCGGCATGGTCGGGCTTGAAGTGACCTACACACCGATTCCGCCTGCTTCATTCAACATCGGAGCGGAATTGAGTCTCGGGTTCGACGTCAGCGGCTTCTCCTTCACATCGGAGACCGGTTTCGACCTATTCGGCTTCCAGTCGGAGAAAGTGAAGCTTGCCGTCGACCTCGGCGCGGTGCAGATTTCCGAGGAGATTCGGTTCGAGCCGACCTTCAGCTGGAACGAGTTGTCGGTCGATCTCGGTATCGTCGGCGTTCAGTTCGGAATTGACTGGATTCTCGCCAACATCGGCAGTGTGCAAACGCCCGATTATTCCATGGGGACGGTGATTGAGCTATCGAGCGGGATTGTGTGGGGATTCTCGATCACCAGCCTGACCGGTTTCGGCGCCGTGGGTCTCGTCAACCTCCTCGACGGGGTTGAAGCCCCCTTCTCGCACCAGTTCCTCAGCCTCTTTCAATATCTCGATACCCTCTGCGTTCCTCCGATTGAACTCGACGTGACGATTGTCGACGGGTTCTATTTCGAGGAAGAGCTCGTGAGGCTCGAGGTCGACTACCTCGGCATGATCGCGAGCAGTACGACGTGGTTCGACTTCCAGGGTCTCTCCAAAGTGCTCTTCGAGCTTGGCTATCGATTCGATGAGCCGTCTCTCGGCTTCCTGACCTCGATGACGATTGACGGTTCGTTCGCCATCAGCGGGCTGGGCTTCATCGTCGATCTGCAGATCGACGTCGTCCGCTTCACGTCGCACACGGCCTTCGTCGAAGCGATCGCGCCGGGGCCGATTCCCATCGTCTTCGGTGGCCAGAGCTTCGCCGTTTCTTTCGAGATCGTCGGCGTCGTGATTACTTCGGGCACCTACTTCGACGGCTCGTTCCTGTTTGCGGAAGAGACGATCGCAATCGATGCCGTCATCGACCCCGTCGGCTTCAGGAGCGTGACGACCTTCGATGCCGGTGGCTTCGCCGGGCAGTCCGTCTGTGCAGCCGTCTCCTTCAGCGGGGTCGTGCTCTTCACGAGAGCGGAGTTCGACGCCACGGGCATTCAGCTGGTCAGCTTCGGATTCGAGCTGCGCTTCTAGCGAATGAACGAAGCGAAGAGAGAGGACCCCGAAGAGCGACCCCTCGACGAGCTGATGAACTCATTTGTGTCGGGAGAGGAGCACTCGAGCGACCTGCGCGAGACTGCTCTCCGTCTGGCGACGCCGATCCTCGATGCGGTCCTCGACGAGTCCTTCTCCAGCACAGGTTTCGAGCGATCTGAGCTGTTTCGCGCTGGGTATCTGGGACTGATGAACGCTGTTCACAACTTCGATCTGGCTCGGGGGAGACCGTTCCGCGAGTACGCCGAGAATCTGATCAAAGGGGAGATACGGCAACACATCCGGGACCACGTGCAACAGGTTGTGATCCCCGGGTGGATGAAGGATCTGAACCGACGTATCGAGTCGGAAGAGTCCAGGCTCCTTAGAGAGAAGGGCGAGCTTCCGACGCTGAGCGAGCTTGCGGCGGCGGTCAACATTACCGAGGAGGGGATTGCCGAGATCTTCAAGGCCCGTGAGGCTCTCAGCTACGTCTCTCTCGACGAGGAGCAGCGCCGCAACGATCCCGTTTTCGAGATCGACTACTCCAAGATCCGGGGCGCTCGACCGGCCCCGTTTCCGATCGAAGCTCGCATCAAGATTGCCTCGGCGCTTGAGCAGTTGGCCGATCTGCAGCAGTCTTTGTGTCAATCCCTCTTCCGCTAGCAGCGGTGAGAGATCTCTCAGGCACAGCCCCGGTCCTGTCGCGATGGCCCGTGGCAATCCCGCCGCGCCACGAACTCATGTCCGAAGATCGGTCCGATTCATCAGGCACGTCGAGCTCTCATGCGACACTTGATCAGGCGATCCCGAACGCGTCGCGGATCCCCACTTGATTGAGCCGGCGAGCCTTTGCCGGGCGTTTCTTCATCGACTACTATCGTCGCTGATTCCCTGACCCGGAAAGGAAGCGGATGGGCGGATTCGGAAGCGCGATCCTGAAGCACCGATGGTTCTGGCTCGTTGGGGTCATCGGACTGAGCGTCTTCTTCGCCCTCCATCTGGGCGACCTTTCGATGGAAGAGGACGCGACGACCTGGTACCCGGCCGGGGATCCGACGCTGGAAGCCTACGACGCCTTCGAGGAACGGTTCGAATCGGAGGAGTTCGTGATTGTTGCGTACGAATGGCAGATCCCGTTCTCACCCGCATCGATCGAATACCTTCGATCACTCGGCGAGCGACTCGTCGAACGGGTCCCCTACGTGAGCGATGCGGTGAGCCTTGCATCGGTCGACGACATCGTCGGAACGGAGACCGCGCTCGAGATCCGTCCGCTGATCGATCCGGGAAGCGACGTCGATCTTGACGAGCTCCGACACAGGATTGCGATCAACCGGTTCATTGCCGGGAATCTGATCTCCGAGGACGAGCACGTGGTCTCCGTCGTCCTGGAGATCGATCGTCCTGAGGGCAAGGATTATGAAGTGATGTCGGCCGAGATCATCGCAGCACTCGAGGCTGTTCTCAGCGAGGAAGAGGCCGCGACCGGTCTTGAGTTCCACAGCGGGGGGGGCACGCTGACGGAACGGGAGGTGGAACGTGTTCTCGGCAGAGACATCCAGCTCTTCTTCCCGCTCGGACTGGTCCTGACCGGAGGCCTTCTCCTCCTCTTCTTCCGGCACTTCCCGAGCGTCGTTCTACCGCTGATCACGGTCGTGCTCAGCCTCGGTTGGACCCTCGGGTTGAAGTCGCTGGTCGGTTCGCCGATCACGCCGGTCTCCACGACGTTGTTCGCATTGATCACGGTGATCGGCGTGGCGAGTTCCGTCCACCTGATCTCGCAATACTGGATCGAGCGCCGCTTACACACCTCTCGGAAGGAGACGCTTCTCGCCACCTATCGCAGCGCCGGCAGGCCGTGCCTCTTCACCGCCCTTACGACGGCCGTCGGGTTCGGGTCGCTGGCGATCAGCGGAATCCCGGCGATTCGCCACCTCGGATTCTTCGCAGCGTTCGGCATCATGTCGGCGTTCCTTCTGGCGATGATCATCGTGCCGATGGGAATGGACTGGAGCAGCCACAGACGCCCGCGGACTCCCCAGAACAAGCGTCTGGGCGGCGCCCTCGCGGCCATCGGGCGGTTCGATCTGGCCCACCCTCGTCTTGTCTTCGTCGCCACGGTCGTTGTGATCGTCGGAATGGGCCTCGGGACGCTTCTGATTGAGACCGAGGGTTCGATGGTCGACTACTTCCGAAAGGGGTCCGGGATTCGGGAATCGATCGACTTTCTCGATGCGCGGATGAACGGGATCTCGAGCACCGAGGTCATTCTCTACGGGGAGCGCGACACGTTCAAAGAGCCGGCTCGCTTGCAGGCTATGGTCGATCTCGGTCGTCTGGCAGAGGCTCATCCGCGCGTCTCCGTCGCCTACTCGTTTGCGGACACGGTGATGCTGATCAACCGCGCCCTTCATGCCGATCAGGAGTCCTTCTACAGGGTGCCTGACACACGCAGCGCCGTGTCGCAGTCGGTCCTCCTCTACGAGATGTCCGGCGGCGCGCCGCTGCGGGACTACGTTGCAGGCGACTACGCGACCGCGAGAGTGTCGATTCGGACGATGCAGATGACCAATCAGGAGCGCGAGGCGCTCCTTTCGGATGTTCGCGAGTACGCGGCCGATGCCTTCGCAGACCTGCGTACGGAAATCACCGGGATGGACCTCCTCGTCAGTGGAGTGAACGACCGCATCGTGCTCACCCAGATCCGAAGCTTCGGTCTCGCGGTTCTCGCGATCACCGGGATGATGATCGTGGTCTTCGGTTGGAAGGCCGGACTGATCAGCATCCTTCCCAACACCCTGCCGATCGTCTTCGTCCTCGGGCTGATGGGGTATGCAGGTTTCGGCCTGAACATCGCGACCGCCATCATCGCTTCGATTGCGATCGGAATCGTGGTCGACGACACGATTCACTTCTTCTCGCACTTCCGGGACGAACTCGCAAAGACGGAGGACCGGGAATTGGCAATGATGAACGCGATCACGAAGGTCGGGAAGGCGCTCTGCTTCACGACATCGATCCTGGCGGCCGGCTTCGCCGTCTTCCTGTTCGCCCAGCTTGGGATCATGGCCAGTTACGGGATTCTGTCCGGAACGGCCGTGATCACGGCCCTCGCCGGGGATCTGTTCATTGGGCCCGTCCTTCTCGCGAAGGTGCCGGTCTTCTCGAAGAGGAAGGCCAAGCGTCAGGCCGATCCCAAATGAGAGAGGCAAAGCGCACGACCTCCGGGCCGACCGGTGTCGTGGCGCGAGGCGACCGATGAAGCTCTTCTCGATCGCCGCCGTGATCGCGACGAATCTGGTGATCGGGCTCAGATACGTCTGGCTCATTCGGAAGGGGAAGATCAGTCCGGCCCTGGCCATGTGGGTCTTCTTCACGATCGCCGTGATCGGGAGTCTGCTGACCTACCTCGCCGAAGGCGACTACGGTCTGCTCGACAACATCCTGAACACGGCCGATCTCGTGCTTGTCGGGTCGGTATCGATCGCGATCCTCTTCTGGGGAGACCGAAGTACGCGGTTCACTCGCTTCGATCTTGGATGCCTGGGTGCGGTCGTCCTGATCTTCGCACTCTGGGGGATCACACGATGGCACGCGATCGCTCACGCGTCGATCCAGACGATCCTCGTGATCGCGTACTTCCCAGTCGTACGGCGGATCTGGAACTCCGAGAGGAACACGGAGTCGTTCACGATGTGGATCGGATTGATGCTCGCGCCGGTCTTCTCTCTTCTCTCGAGCAAAGGGACCCTCGCGACGGTCTATGCCGTGCGGGCGATCGTCTCGACCGGCCTTCTTCTGGTCTTGATGATTCGAGCC
>JBARQW010000048.1:0-8368 GCA_049643905.1 Bipolaricaulia bacterium | reverse complement strand
GACGGGGGGATTCTCGCCTGGGCGGAGAGCGGTCTCCCGCTCGTAGCTGACTAGGAAACTTCCCGGGCCACCGCTCGGGCAACGTCCCCTCCTCGCCAAGCGGATGCCTGGTTCCCGGCATCCGCTTGCGCTTTTCGGTCGTCGGTCGAGGCATCGCCGAGCGATTCCCCCGCACTTGAGGTCGGATGAGGAAACGGTGTACAACATGGCGTGCCTCGGTGAGGCGCTGGGAATGAAGCGGCCCGGTGATGCTCATGGATTCCACGACTCGAGACGAAGAGAAGACGTCCGCGCAACTCGATCTGTTCGGTGAGCGTACGGCCGAGCCGGCCGTATCCGAGCAAATCCAGGACCGATCGGAAGCAGGCTCCGCGGTCGACGAGGTCGTGCGGACGGCGCTTGACTATCTCAACGACGTCACCGAGCGGACCGGGGCGGCGCGATTCACGTCGGCCAAGTCGATCAAGGAGCGGATCCGGGACGGCGCGACGCTGGACGACTTCGTCCTCGTGATCGACTTCTGCCACGCGATGTGGTGGGGTGATCCGAAGATGGAGACGTTCGTCCGGCCGAAAACACTGTTTGGGAAGGAGAACTTCCCCGAGTATCTCGTCCGGGCGCGGAAATGGCAGGACGAAGGGCGACCCTCTCTTCTCCGCGGGGCCGCGCGGCAGGGCGCAGGAGAGCGGAGTATTGACATGTACAGTGCTCACGTAAAGGGAGGAGAGAAATGATCCGGGGCGCGTTGATCGGATCCAGATTCGAACATTGCACCCTCGACAATTTCCGAACGACGCGATTCAATGCAGCGGCACACGAGGCCTGTCAGAAGCTTGCACGCGGGGAAACCGAGGGCGTCTTCCTGTTGGGGCCGGTCGGCGTAGGCAAGACACATCTCCTCATCGGGCTGATGAAGGCGTTCGTCGCACATCGCGTTCCGGAAGAACCCGAGGAGGATCTGGTCGCAGTGCCCCGCATTCGTGAGCTTATCGAGCGAGAAGGCGAAGACGATGGTGCCGGTGACCCAGTCGGGCTCGATCCTCTCGAACGCTCCCACGAGCCTGAGATCGAGTTCTGGCCGATGCTTGATCTTGTGAGCGAGCTTCGTTCCGAGATCAAGGCCGGCGAACTGGAACTCTCGCGACGGTGTCGGATGTGCGATCTCCTCGTCATCGACGATCTCGGGGCGGAGCGTGCGACCGATTTCGTGCGTGAGGAACTTGACCGGATCGTCGACTGGCGCTATCGCGACCGTAGATCGATCGCCGTCGCCACGAACCTCGAAGATCGTGAGATCGTCGAGAAGTACGGCTGGAGAGCGATTTCACGATGGACCGAGTCGTGCGAGCGCGTCCGAATGGAAGGCCCCGACTACCGCACTGAGCGAGCCTAGTCTGCGGTGCTCGACGACTGACTAGACACAATCACTCGACTCGACGTATCGGCCGAACCAAGCGGCCCAACCCTCCTGATCGGATGTCTCGACGGCGCGCGGGTCGTAGTGATCTCTGACCCAATCCACGGCCTTCTCGGCGGGGACTCCGGAGAGGATTGCCATGCAGGCGAGGACGGTTCCGGTGCGTCCGAGTCCTTCGGCACAGCCGACTTCCACCCGATCTCCCCCTTTCGCGCGGTGGAACGCCGAAGCGATCTGGGCCGCGGCCTGTTCCGGATCCGCCGGCAAGCCGAAGTCGGGCCAATCGATCACCTCGAAAGCCCACGACGGGTGCCAGTCCTTGTGCATGTACAGGCCGAAGTCGAAGCGCACGGTCCGCCCCTCCTGTGCCGAGATCGGAGAACCGGTAACAGCTGTCCCGTCGGGAAAGCGAACGACTCTGGAGCTTCCGCTCACGGGCACCCCCAGTCAGAAGTCATGGAGGACACCTTCGAGGTCATCGTCCCAGACATCGTAGTAGGTTCGATCGCACATCTCGGCGACCGCGGCGAGCGGGACGAGAACGTTCAGGTTCACGCCGCCGGGAGTCAGGTAGCCCCAGCTGCGGATGACCATCCAGGTCGCCGGTTCGCGATTGGCCGGGTTGTCGGGAATCGCGTTCCCGGTGCCGGCGCCGGCGCCTGCCAGCGCCTCGACGTAGGCGCGGTCCGGATTCATCCGACACCAGAGTCGGGCCGCCTCGTGGAACCCATCGTAGGCTTGGTGAATGTGCGGCTTGTCGATCGCCGTTTGAACGTGATCGTCTGCAGCGAAGACGAGCATTGTCTTCAATTGAGGCAGGGCTTCGCCGAGCGGTTCGTAGTTCTCGACGGTCGTCCGGAACGGCCAGTGCGCGGCCGCTTCCTCCGGCGTGGCGAGACTCCCAGGCCAGGTTTCACGCGTGAGGGCGCCGTTGTCGAGGAGCGCCTGGAGCAAGTCGGTCGACCAGTAGTCCTTCTCCCACATCCGCGGGTGCTTGAACGAGCAGATGTAGTCTGCGTTTCCTGCGGAACCGGCACCCTCTCCGGAAGCGGACCGGAAGGCCGGGCGGCCTTCCGGGTACTCGGCGTTCTGAAGCCAGTAGACGGTCGAGTAGCCGATGTCGATCGATGTCGGCGTGTAGCCGGCCGGATCGTAGAACGGGTTGTGAACCGGTCGTCCGGTCTCGTCGTCCCAGTGCCCGGGCTCGAGCGGATACATCGGATCGATCGTCGGGTTCTCGCGGCCGACAAAGAAGTCTACGCCCTGGAGGTCGGCCCCGTGGTGGCCGAGCACGTTGGTTGCCACGATCCCTGAGTGAGAGAAGGCGTACAGGCCAGCGACGTCGTAGAGAACCGGCACGGTGGCAAGGTCGTGGAGGAAGTCTCCGTCGACGTTCGGGATCTCACCGGTGGCGAACCGGACGACGTCACGGAGCGCCGCGAGGCAATCGGGGCCGCCGAAATCGAACGTTCCCTCGCTCTGGGAACCGGTCTGCGGATCCCCCTTCCCTGGCCACAGGTAGGTCACGTAGATCGCGCCGAGCGCGTCGGGATCGAGCGAGTAGTTGAAGCCGGATGAGCCGGTGAAGAAGCCGGAAACATTGACGACGACCGGTGCCCCTTCGGGATAGCGAGGTATGAGCGGCGATCGGACCGAGACGGCGATTCGTCCGATCCCCTCCGACGCCACGAACACGATTCTTGCGTCGTCGCCCGGCCCCGTCGGAGCGGAGAGTCCTGCGAGCCCCGCGAGCAGGAAGGACAAGAGCGCGAGACAGCTGGCGGATGTGAATCTTGCGTGCATCGAACCTCCTCTTCGAGCCACCGGGCGCCGATCGGCGCCTCACGAGGCTAGGGATCGCGGCTAAGAACGTCAAGCGGAGCTCGATCCCTCTGAGACCTACTCAATCGACGGGCCGGGGTTCCGACGTTCGATCGCGAAGACCCCACCGCAAAACGAGACCGGCTCGAACGTGACTCCCAAGCCACGCTCAAGGAGTCGCGGAACCATCTGCTCCGCGACCCAGTAATGCTCTTCCGAGTCCCAGGTGTTCGCGAAGATCTCGCGAACCTCCTCTTGGCGTGCTTGCGTTTCGAAGGCGATGTCACCGACCACAAGTCGCCCGGATTCCGACAAGTGGGCAACGAAGTCCGCGATGAGGCGAAGCTTCGTCTCGAGGTCGAACTCGTGAAGGACGTAGGCGGAGACGATTCGATCGAAGCGCTCCGGGAGGTTCGAAGGCCATCCGGCGAGCAGATCCGCCCGCACAAGGTGCATCTGTGGCAGCTTCTTCCGCGCTACGGCAAGCATCGCAGCCGAGAAGTCAACGCCCCACAGCTCGCAACTGGACGGAACGATTCGAGCAGAAAGGTTTCCGGTCCCGATGCCGATGTCGAGAACGCAGTCGGATGGGCGCACCTCGGCCAGATCCACGACTCGATCGAGAACCCGATCGTACCCCGCGAACGGGTAGGCCTCGTCCGATCGGACGGACGCGTCGTAGTCGCGTGCCCAGTCGTCGAAGAGGCGTTGTCGATTGCTCATTCGCTCCGTACCCTGTACCAGTACGGGTAGGCCTCGGTGAAGCCGAGCTTCTCGTAGAGCCCTCGTGCTGGCATATTCAGCTCCTCGACTTGCAGGTAGGCGAGTGTTGCTCCACGATCCGCGGCGATCGCGAGTGTCTCTTCGACGAGCGCCTGTCCGAGCCCCTGCAGACGCCTCTCCTCAGCAACGAAAAGCGAGAACAGGCCGACCGCGGCCCCTTCGCGGACGCCAAGATTGATCCCCGTCGGGTGATCCGCCGGACCAGCGATCACGGGGATCGGATCGGGCGAGATCCGCCCGATGATCCCGCGGCGAGTCGACATGTCCTCGGGAGAGAGGAGGTCGAAGCGCTCGAACGTGTCGAGCCACGTCTCGGCATCTACGGGGCGAATGCTGAAATCGCTTGGCGGCGCGGAGAAGTTCGCGATCGACCTCGTCATCACGAGCGTTCGATCGATCATCGAGTAATCCCGCGAATCGAGCGTCTGGTCAAGAGTCGCGGGCTCCGAGAACGGAGTGAGTCGGAAGATCGTCGGAAGGCCGTGCTCCTCGTGCGCGCGTTCGCACGCCGCGATCTTCTCCTCGACGTCGATCGTCGATGGGTAGAGCGGACTGATCGAGTTGGCGCGCTTCGTGTGGCCGTCCGCGAACCGCAGGATCCACCCATCGTAGTGTGTCTCCTCGAGGGCCGGCCACGCGCTCAGTCCCAGCTCCTCCAGCCGGACCGGATTGACGGGAGGTTTCACCGATAACCCACTTCATCTCCGGTCTCGATCGGCAAGACGACATCGAGCCGTAGGTCGCGTCGCGAACTCATCCGCGGCCCGTGCTCGGTCCCATCGGTTCGGGCTGCGGCGCAGACGAGAGTCCCGATGATGTAGGTGATCGCGTTGCGTGGTCCGCGTGCGAGGGTTCTGGGCGCTATCCTGGGATCTCGGCGGCCATGCCGGTCGTTGGCGTGTCTTGCGGGCACGATTCCTCCCCGTTGAATGCTGTGAGTATCGAGGAGGTCGACGTGGTGCACCAGAGGTCCGCCATCGGTTCCGTCGCAAGTTTCTCCCCGCTGACGGTTCCCGCTATAGTCGGAGACAGGCGATGCGATTCCATTGACTCGATCGGAGAACCTGCATGTCGGGTTCGGGGAAGGAGGCTCCTCCTGTGGTCGAAGACGTGGTCCGAACGGTTTCTGCGGCAGTTTTCGGAATCGGACGATTGATCCCGTCAGCCGGTGACATGGCATCGCCTCAACGTTCTCAGAGGGCACGATTCGCCGCCTCTTGCCTCGAAGCGGAGGGCTTGTTGCGATCCCGCGACTTGGACGAGAGCCGCCACACGCAGCCTCCGCTGGACATGCAGGCCCGTTCGAATCTTGACGAAACCACCGAGGTTCTCGGGGTGGCTCTTGTTGCGCCTCGACAAGGCGGCCATGTCTAGTCGGATTCTCCTCATCGAGGACAACCCGGACTACGTCCGTCTTGTCGAGGAAACCCTCAAGAGGGGAGAGCTCCCCTGCTCTGTAACGTGTGTCAGCCGTGTCGCCGACAGCGTTCCGATGTTGGACGCGGGGGAAGCGGACCTGATTCTGCTCGACCTCGGTCTTCCCGACAGCGTTGGACTGGAGGGTTTCCACCGGGTGCGTGCGCAGGCGCCGGACATCCCGATTGTCATCCTGACAGGGCTTGATGACATCGACAGGGCCCGGGAAGCGCTCCTGGATGGCGCGCAGGACTACTTGATCAAGGATCAGTTGGAAGGGAACTTCCTCATCCACGCCGTGCGCTTCGCCGCGGAGAGGCATGCGCTCCAACAGGAACTCCAAGAGCTCGCTCTGCGAGATCCTCTGACCGGGCTGTACAACCGACGTGGGTTCAGGCTCCTCGCCGATCAGAGCCTCCGTCTCGCAAAGCGAAACGCGCGGGAATCCGTGTTGCTGATGGCCGACGTCGACAAGCTGAAGGCGATCAACGACGTGCACGGGCACCCGACGGGAGATCAGGCGTTGTGTGCTGTGGCGAGGGCGTTTACGTCGGCGATGCGCGATTCGGACATTGTGGCGCGACTGTCCGGCGACGAATTCGTGGCGCTCGCGGTTGAGGCGAGTCCGCCGGGGGTGCCGTCGCTCGTGAGCCGGCTCCGCGAGATGCTTGCCGAGGAGGGGGCATCGTTCAAGCGGTCCCTGACTCTGTCTGTGTCCATCGGGATTGCGCCGTTCGATCCGAAAGCGGCTCCGACCCTTGATCACCTCATCGAAGCAGCGGATCGAGACATGTACCGCGAGAAGGCGGCGGGGAAACACCCCGAGCAAGTCAGGCTGAGCGACGTTGTCGAAGGTGCGTGAGGGAGGCGGAGCAAGCTCTTCGACAGTCGCTTGACGGAACAATCGAAGCGATCGGGCTGACGACCGAGATGCGCGATCCGTATACCGCCGGCCATCAGAGGCGCGTAACCGCCCTTGCCGTAGCGATCGCTGAGGAGCTGAATCTGGATCGTCAGATCGTCGAAGGGATCCGAGCGGCCGGTCTGATGCACGACATCGGTAAGATGGCGGTTCCCGCAGAGATCTTGAGCAAGCCGAGTCTTGTCACCGACGTGGAGATGTCGTTGATCCGCGAGCATCCGCAGGTGGCCTACGACATCCTCAAACGGGCAACGTTTCCGTGGCCGCTTGACGACATCGTGCTTCAACACCACGAACGTAGCGACGGATCCGGATACCCGAAGGGGCTCAGGGCCGACGCGATCCGACTCGAGGCGCGGATCTTGGCCGTCGCTGACACCGTAGAAGCGATGGCCTCGCATCGTCCGTATCGAGCTTCCCTCGGAATCGACGCGGCACTGGCCGAGATCGAGGCCAACAGGGGGACACGCTACGATGCTGACGTTGTAGACGCCTGCCTTAGCGCCTTCCGTGATCGAGGGTTCGAGTTTTCCAAAGGTTCGGACGCACTGGGGTAGCGGTCAGTCTCCCACTGGGCCAGCGGCGTTCAGCTCGTCTCTGCGATCGTCCAGTGGCTGAGGCTCTCGTTGTCCGCGGCGAAGGTGAAGGTCGCGTCGATCGACCGTCCGGCGAGGACGATCGGGAGCCAGTGTGCGTCGTCGGCCCACATTCGGTCGTAGGGAATCCCGTCCATTGGGAACCAGTCGGGCGCCATCTCCGCTGTCTCGCGGGGTTCTCCGATGTACACAGACGTCGTGAAGACGTGGACGTGATGATCGAACTCGGGCTCATACGGAAACAAGAAGGTAATCGTGCCGGCCGGTCGGAGGGCGTTCGCCGATAGGAGGAGTGTCGTCTCCTCCTGGACCTCCCGGACCGTCGCCTCTTCGAGCGTCTCGCCCGGACGGATCTTCCCCCCGAACCCGTTTACCTTGCCCACGCCAAACCCATGCTTTTTGACACCCAGAAGGATCTGGCGTACCGGGCCGTCTCTAAGGATGAAGCACAACGTCGCGTTCTTCATAGATTGCGCGCTTGGGCGCCATTTATGATACCGATCGACAGCGAGCCTGGCATTCGAAGCGGCCGAACTTGGCGACCGGCCCGACCGGTTGTGCCCGAGTGGGGCGTGGATAGAATCGAGACGCTTGGCGCGGAAGGTGGATCATGAACAGCACCCTCATTGTCAACGGGCTGGCGGTGACCGCGGACGGCATCGTGCGTTCGGATGTGCGGATCGAGGGGGAGTCGATCGTCCGGGTTGCTCCGGATCTTCCCCGATCGGCCGATCGGATCATCGACGCGGACGGCGGCTACGTCTTGCCCGGCGCAATCGACGTTCACGTGCATCCGGTCTATCTCGACGACATGGCGGATGCCTCGATCGGCGCCGCGCACGGTGGCGTCACAACGCTGATTCACTTCGCCTACGCGAAGCCTGGGACGGGGCTCGTGGAGACGATTCGCAGGTTCCGCGAAGAGGGCGAAGCAGGCTCCGTCCTCGACTTCGCGTTGCACGGGGGACTGTTCGACGCGGCGAGCCAAGCCGGCGAGATCCCGACGGCGATCGCCGACGGCGTGACGTCGTTCAAGATGTTCATGGCCTACGCCAAACTTGGCTGGATGACCGACGACTACCAGTTGATGAGGACATTCGATCTCCTCGGCCGGGTAGGAGGAATGGCCATGGTCCATGCCGAGAACGGTCTTGCGACCGATTACTTGCAGGACAAGTTCCTCGAGGCCGGGCGGAATCCGATCGACGCCTTCGTCGACACCCGTCCGGCGATCCTCGAGGCGGAGGCGATTCACCGAGCGATCTCGATGGCGCAGGTCGCCGGCTGTCCGCTTTACATCCCACACGTGAGTGCGCAACTGGCGCTCGACGAGATTGCCGCGGCGAAGAAGCGAGGCTTCCGTGTCTTCGGGGAGACATGCCCGCAGTACCTGACGCTGACCAACGACGATCT
>JBARQW010000047.1:0-13111 GCA_049643905.1 Bipolaricaulia bacterium | reverse complement strand
GCACAGGCCGAACTCGAAGCGTTGGGCGGAACGGACGGAAAGGCGCCGCCGGACCTCGTCGAGGCTCCCCTGAAGGATCTCGAACGAAGACTGGAGCAGAACGCGCGCCGGCTTCGGCACTTGGAGCCGATCAACATGCGGGCGATCAACGATTACGACGACGCCGAGGGGGACTACAACCTCTTCCGCGAGCGCGTCGACGCGCTGGAAGCCGAGAAGCGCGAAATCGAACGGTTGATCGGCGAGATCGAGGAGCGGAAGCGCCAGAGGTTCCAGGAAGTCCTCGATGCCGTCGGTGAGCAGTTCGGTCGCATCTTCCAGAAGTTGTTCGAAGGGGGAAGCGCGTCACTGGAGCTGGATGTCCCTGGCGACATCTCGTCGGGGCTCTTGATCAGGGCCCACCCGCCGGACAAGGAGCCGCACCTGATCGACGCGCTCTCCGGCGGAGAGCAGACCCTGCTGGCGATCGCGTTCATCTTCGCCCTTCAGGAATACCAGGAGGCTCCGTTGTTCGTCCTGGACGAGATCGATGCGGCCCTCGACCTGATGAACACGACACGGCTCGCCAAGATGCTGCAGGAGTATGCCAAGCGCGTTCAGGTGATCGTTGTCTCGCATAACGAGGAAACAGTTCGTCATGCGGACCGAGCCTACGGCGTGACAATCAAGAACGGCGTTTCAGAGGTGTTGGCACTCAAGCTGAACTAGGAAGGAGCACGAGAACGTGGACGCGATCCGCGTGGCCGAGATACCTGTAGAGGAGCTCGTCGGCGAAAGCTGGGAGGGTGTCCTAGACAGGCTCACCGCAGACATGGATCCGTGGGACATCGATCTCTCGGAGCTTGCCCATCGGTTCCGCGAGCACTTGGCCGCGCTTCGAGAGCTGCGGTTCGAGATCCCGGGAAGGATGGTCCTCGCCTGCTCGGTGCTCCTTCGAATAAAGTCCGACGCCCTACTCGCCATGGAGCGACCGACACAGCGCGACGATCTCGTCGCTGACCTCGAAGAGGCCATCGAGCTGGAGGAGAACGAGTGGTACGAGCCGGCCGATCCCGATGCCTTCGTGATGCCAGTCCTTCGTCACCCGAGCCGACAGGTCACACTTTTCGACCTTCGAGGCGCACTGTCCGCCGCCCTGAAAGTGAGCCGACGCCGCGCAGAGCGCCTTATCGGCCGTGTGGAGGTGGACGACGAAGATCCGTTCGAGTTCTTCGAGATCGGTGGAAGCGACTTCTCCGATCGACTTCGGGAGCTGTTCGAGCGGATCAAGGGTCTCTTGACCGGTCGTCGCGTGCTCAGCTTCTTCCGGCTCCTCGATCGCGGCGACAAAGATGAGCGGGTTCGTCGATTCTTCGAGGTTCTCCATCTGGCGGCGGAAGGCCAGATCAGTTGTAGCCAGAAGGAATTCCTCGGCGACATCGTCATCCGCCTCGAGCAGGAGGCCTAGGATTCTCGTTGCCCCTCGGAAAGCGCAGGGAAGGATAGCGTGACAGATCGTGGGAACGACCTAGCACTTGTCGAAGCCGCCCTGTTCCTCTCACCGCAGCCGCTGACGCGCCGGGGTCTGGCCAAGATCCTAGGAGGCGTCCGCCTCGCCTACGTCGATCAACTGCTCGAGGATCTGGCCGCGGCGTACGAGGACTCCAAGCGCGGGATCGAGCTTCGCGTCGATGAGGGGAAGGCGCTCCTCCGCGTGAAGAGTGATTACGTCGACCGTGTGGCACACCTTGCCCCGCAGCAAGACATCCCTCGACCCATCCTTCGAACCCTCGCTGTCATCGCCTACAACCATCCGATGATGCAGGCCGATCTCGTTCGTGTCAGAGGGAACAAGGCATACGGGCACGTTCAGGAGTTGATCGACCGCGGACTCATACGTTCCGAAGCTCAGGGACGAACCATGCTTCTGCAGGTCACCGCCGAGTTTCTCCATCACTTCGGGCTGAGCACGGTCGAGGAGTTCCGCTTCCACACCGTGTCGTTGGAGGCGGAGACGCCCGAACAGGTTACTTCGGCGGAAGAGGAAGATGCTTCCGAAGCTGACGGATCCGAGAGTGAAGATCTCGCCGACACCCAGGAGCCGTTGCCTGGACAAGGCATTTCAACATCGCAGGATGCCTCTCCGGCCGACGATGCGACCGCTTCAGAGGATGCGGATGCCGCTTCGGAGGAAGAGGATTCCGTAGGCGAAGAGGATACCTCTTCTGACGAGGTGGAGGATTCGTCGGACGAAGAGGCAGACTCTTCAGACGAGGACGAGGATTCGTCGGACGAAGAGGCAGACTCTTCAGACGAGGGCGAAAACTCGTCGGGCGAAGAGGATGTACAATCCCAGGAGACTGGAGGTGCCTGATGGAGAGATGGGAATGCACGGTCTGCGGTTACATCTACGATCCGGCCAAGGGCGATCCGACGAACGACGTCCCGGCGAAGACCGCCTTCGGTGATCTGCCAGACAACTGGGCGTGTCCCGATTGCGGCGCGACCAAGGAACACTTCGAACAAGTCTAGCCACCGATAAGCCACAACCTTTCAGGGTTCCAGTGCTTTCACCTCTCTCGCTTGCATAAACCGGACTGATTTGGTAGGGTTTTGCCGGTGACCCCAATGAACAAGACCATCTACTTGGACAACAGCGCGACCACGCCGGTCGCAGAGTCCGTCGTCGAGGCGATGCTCCCGTACTTCGCCACCACCTACGGGAACGCCTCCAGCCTCCACGACGCGGGCAGAGCGGCGCGTTTGGCGCTCGAAGAGAGCCGCGCGGAGATCGCCGAACGATTGGCCGTCTTGCCCGAAGAGATCTTCTTCACGTCGGGAGCGACCGAGGCGAACAACCTCGCGCTCATGGGCTCCGCCCTCGCCGCCAGGGAGCGAGGCCACATCATCGCGTCTTCAGTGGAGCATCACGCCGTTCTTCACACCATGCAGTGGCTCGAATCGAGGGGGCTCGACGCCACGATCCTCGACGTGGACTCGACCGGCAGGCTCGACCCATCCCGGGTCCGAGATGCGATTCGCGAGGATACGCTCATCGTCTCGGTGATGGCCGGCAACAACGAGATCGGAACACTTCAGCCGATCGGCGAAATCGGCCGAATCTGCAGGGAGCGAGGCGTCCTGTTCCACACCGATGCCGTTCAGGCTTACGGAAAGGTTCCGATTCCGATGGAAACCATCGATCTCCTCGCCATCTCCGCGCACAAGTTCCATGGCCCCAAGGGCGTCGGCTTCCTCTTCTCAAGGAAGGGGACTCGCCTGACTCCGATCGTCCACGGAGGCGGCCACGAGCGAGGACTGCGCAGCGGCACCGAGAACGTCCCTGGCATCGTCGGCCTCGCCGCCGCGACGCGACTGGCATTCGACGAGCAAGAGGAAGTCACTGCACGCATGCGGGGTTTCCGCGAACAGCTGATCCGAGAGGTCTTGAAGATTCCGGGCACGCGACTGAATGGTCATCCGACGGAGAGCCTGCCGCACATTGCGAACTTCAGTTTTCAGGCGATCGAGGGCGAGAGCCTGATCATGCGTTTGGATGAGCGCGGGATCTCGGCGTCGACCGGATCGGCCTGCTCGTCTCCGAATCTGGAGGCGAGCCACGTTCTGATGGCGATCGGCGTTCCGATCACAATGGCACACGGAAGTCTCCGAATCAGTACTGGAAGACAAACGACAACGACCGAGATCGAGACACTCCTCGAGATCCTGCCGGGGGTCGTTGAGGATCTGCGCGCGATCTCGCCGTTCAAAGTGGGTGAATAGCATGTACACGGACAAGGTTATCGAGCACTTCCGCGACCCGCACAACAGGGGCAAACTCGAGGACTACTCGGCGATCGGGAAGGTCGGAAACATTCGCTGCGGGGACGTCATGTGGCTCTACATCAAGGTCGAGGCAGACGAGCAAGGCCGCGACATCATCCGGGACATCTCATGGGAGACGTTCGGCTGCACCGCGGCCATCGCCACATCATCGATGGTCTCCGATCTCGCCAAGGGGCGAACCCTGGAGGAAGCGATCGAGATCACAAACAGAGACGTCGCAGGCGAGCTCGGAGGACTTCCCCCGGTCAAGATGCACTGCTCGGCCCTCGCGGCCGACGCCCTCAACGAGGCGATCTACAAGTATCTCATCCGGAATGGTCGTGAGATCCCGGACGCGCTTGTGCGGAGACATGAGCGGGTCGAGAAGGAAGTCGCTGCGCTCGAGAAGCGGTATCAGGACTTCCTGGAGCCGGAAGCCAAGAGCGCCGAGGCGACGGAGAGTACGGCGCCATGCACCTGACGAAGAAGGCAAGCTACGGGTTGATCGCGGCCTTCGAGCTCGCCCGAGCCCCCGGCTCGAAGCCCCTCTCGGCCTCTTCCATCGCGGCCCGTTATGATCTTCCGGCGCCGTTCATTGAGAAGATCCTCCACCGGCTGAGACAGTCAGGCTTGGTCGTCTCGCGCCAAGGCCGAAGCGGCGGCTACGCACTCGCCGAGGCCCCGAGAGAGATCTCGGTTCGTCGCGTGCTGGAGGCACTCGGGGAACCGCTCGACCTCGTCGGCTGTCTCGGACCCAGCGAATGCTGCGACCTGACCGACATCTGCCCGACAAAGCCGGCTTGGTCGATGATCAACCACCGCTTTCACGCCCTCCTCGACTCGATGTCCCTGGACGACCTACACGGACGCGCAGGGAAACCCGCGGAGGAGGCACCTTGAGTCAGACGAACCACAATCTCCGGAACAAGATGGGAACAGAGGAACGGGACGCTACGTAATGTACATCACCGACACCCGCGTCGTCTTTCTGGTATAGTCTCCGTCGCGAAGAAGAACCCCCTCATCTTTTTCACCACCCGGAGAGGGCGGCCGAGCTAACGCGAGGCCGCCCTTCACTTTGGGCCGCCGTCCACGTCTGCGTCCTACAAGAGCGCTAGGAGCGCACGGTTGACGAAGTAAACGGCAATCAGCAAGAGCGGGAAGAGAACGCACAGCGAGAGGACCACGGGATAGAACTGGAAGAGCCCGCCGCGCCTCCTTCCCGGCCAACCGAACCCGTCCGCGAATAGGTACTCGATCGGCTCCCGGTCGAACGTCCATTCGCCCTCTTCCGACTCGATGCGTCGAATCAACGCCGCGAATGGAGATCGCGCCATTAGGCGTCTGCGTAATCCGAGGAACAGGCCGACCAGACCCACGACGTAAGCGATAAGCAGCGGGGGCTCCCCATTGATTGCCACCCAGTTGAACCCGGCGTGAAGCAGGATCGCGAGCGCCAGCCCGGCGAGGATCCATGACAGCCTGCGTGCCCGTTTCGCGAAGAGAGCGTGGCCCAGCAAGAAACCGGAGATGCCGTTAAACAGAATGTGGCCGGGAAAAGCGCGCGCGAGGACGATCCCGCGGAAGACCTCGTTGAATCGCCCGATGTCTCCGGCGATCCACGAGGTGTAGGTCGCACTGAAGATGTACCAGAAGTCCTCGTAGATCCCGAATCCGACGCCGAGAACGCCGAACAGGATCGCGACGTCGATCGGCTCCACCACGTTCGGGAAGCGGAGTCGCCAGATCGTCGCGAGCGCCAACAGGAGCTTAGCGACCTCCTCGACCGCCGCGGCTGCGAAGAGGGCGGATGCCGCAGCTTCGATCGGCGCGATCGGCACGACACGGCGCACTGCGACGACAAGGCTCACTGCCAGCATCCCGGCGGCGAACGCCAGCACGGTGGGCGCCGCGGGGAGGCGGCGATGGGGATGACTCCGATAGAGCAGATAGATGTAGACGAGAGAGAGAGCGGCGGACAAGTACGTGCTCTGCAAGAACAGGCTCATCGTCTCACGGCCTTCCGGGCATAGCCAATCGTCCCCGACTCACTAGAGGACGTTGAGGATGTAGTGGTAATAGAAGTAGAAGACCGGCAAAGCGAAAAGCAATCCATCAATCCGATCGATCGCCCCGCCGTGCCCAGGGAGGAAGGTTCCGGAGTCCTTCACGTCCGCCGCGCGCTTCATCTTCGAGGCGAAGATATCGCCTAGCTGCACCGCCCACCCAACGAAGAACACGGAGAGCAGAAAGTGAGGGAACCCTCCCCAGAAGATGAACGATCGCCAGAAGGGCGACAGCGACGCCCCGATCATCCCACCGGCCGCAGCGAAGATGAACCCTCCAGCGACTCCCTCCCACGTCTTGCTCGGGCTGATTGAAGGGAAGGCCTTGTGACGCCCGATGGTGCTTCCAATGAGGTACGCACCGCTGTCGAAGCCCCACACCATCAGCAAAACGACGAGCGCGTTGACGGCCCCGACGTGAGGCGAGTGCCCGGCTCCACCCGTATAGATCAAGTAGAAGTAATGGAGCAACCACGGGATGTAGAGGAGACCGAACACTCCGGCCGCGGCGTGAAAGAGCCCCTGCCGATGCGGTGTGTCACCTAGGTGGCGAAGAACCTGATACGCGATCGCAAGCAGAAGCACGACCTCTGCATATCGTCCGCCGAACGCCAGGTAGCTGAAGACCATGATCGGAATCCAAATGAGGAACTCCGGCGCCGCCAACTCGATGTCGAGCCGTTTCATCAACTGGAGGTACTCGACCGCCGCCGGATAACCGACGGCGAGAATGAGTAGACCTGCGATCCACTGGATGTCGAACCGAGCGCCAAGGTAGAGCACGGCGAAGACTACGCCGCCGCCCACGAGCGCGCTCGCGCACCTCTTGAGTAGCTTCATTCCCGCTCACCCCGGATTCCGCCATATCGGCGCTCCCGTTGCTGAAACTGATCGATCGCGAGGATGAGTTCGGCCGGAGTGAAATCCGGCCAGAGCGCGTCCGTGAAGTACAACTCAGCGTACGCGGCCTGCCACAGAAGGAAATTCGACAGCCGAAGCTCCCCGCTCGTTCGTACGATAAGATCCGGATCGGGGATCTCGGCCGTGTGCAGCCGACTCCCGATCGCGCGCTCGTCGATCAGGTCTGGCGTCAGTCGCCCGGCCTCGATGTCACCGGCGATCCTCGCGCACGCCTGCACAAGATCCTGACGTCCGCCGTAGTTGATGGCGACCGTCAAGTGCATTTCGTCCCCGGAGGCCGTCTGGCGAACAGAGCGCTCCACCGTCTCGCGCAGAGGTTGGGGCAGGGTGTCGAGATCTCCTGCAATGCGAAGGCGAATCCCGGCCTCGACGAACTCGCCCGTCTTCTCTTCGATCAGCTGCTGCAAGAGATCCATCAGGAATTCGACCTCGTCCCGCGGTCGCAGCCAGTTCTCCGAGGAGAAGGCGAACAGCGTCAGGTACTTGAGGCCGATCCGCTCGCCCGCGAACCGAACGAGACGCTCCGCCGCGTCGGCCCCTGCTCGATGACCGGCGGTTCTAGGGAGCCCTCGCGCCTCCGCCCATCTTCCGTTCCCGTCCATGATCAGGGCGACGTGCTGTGGAAGCCGGCCCTCCTTGATCCGCTCCAGGAACGTCATCGTTCGCCCTCCAAGTAGCGCCGCGCTTCCGCGACGACGGTCAACGATCCAGCAACCACCCAGACATCCTCCGCGCCCGAAGACGGCAGGCAGACGGCCAGGGCGCCCTCGACGGAATCATAGCATGCGAACGGAATCGGAACCTCACCCATCAGACGCGCGAGTTCCTCGACCGGAAGGGCTCGCGGACTCGTAGATTGGGTCAGAGCAACGTCACTGAATGCGAGGACGAGGACCCCCAGCATTCCGGCGACGTCCTTGTCGGCCAGCGAGCCGAAGACGAGGTGTCGGCGCGCCCTGTCGGGCGCGTACCGCTCGATGTCATCCGCGAGCGCACGCGCGCCGGCCACGTTGTGGGCTCCCTCGAGGATGACCGTCGGCGAGCGCCGGACGATCTCGAATCGGCCGGGCCAGGACACGGTGCGCAGGCCCTCGCGTACCGCGGACGCAGGCACGTCGAATCCTCCCTCGCGCAAGAGTTCGATCGCTCGAAGAGAGATCCTCAGGTTCTCCTCCTGGTAACCGCCCAGGAGCGAGAGGTCGATCCGGTCCGGAAAGCCCGCGGCCGCAACCCGGTATTCGACGGTCTTCGCTCCTTCCGAAGCGAGCGAGACATCTAACCCTTCTGACTTCTCGAGCACCGCGCCGACGTCCGCGCACTCTTTCTCGACGATCATCTCAACGCCCTCGGGAAGCGGTCCTGTGAGGAACGGGACTCCACGCTTGGCGATCCCGACCTTCTCCCACGCAATCCGCTCCAACGTCTCTCCGAGAATCGCCGTGTGGTCGTACGATACGTTCGTGAGGATCGCGAGAATCGGCTCGACGCGGTTCGTTGCATCGAACCGCCCGCCGAGCCCGACCTCGACAATCGCGACGTCGACCGCGTGACGCCGGAACGCGTCGAACGCAATGGCCGTGACGGCCTCGAACTGCGCCGGCGGATCCGAGGCATCAGCGAGGGCTGGGGCGATGCGCTCAACGCCGGCCGCCCAGTCCGCCTCACTCAGCCACGAATCGTCGATCGTGATCCTCTCGCGGAAATCGACGACCGCCGGTGATGTGAACCGACCGACCCGATACCCGGCGGATCGCAGCACCGCGTCGAGCATCGCAACGACCGAGCCTTTGCCGTTCGTCCCACCGACGTGGATCGCCGGATACGCCCGCTCGGGACGCCCAAGCACATCGAGAAGTCGATCGACGCGTTCGAGACCAGGCTTGACCTCGAGCGTGGGAAGTCGGTCCAGAACGTCTCGGGCTTCCTCGTAGTCCATCACACTCCGAGCGACGCCAGATTCGTCTCCAGCCGCTCCTTCTTCTGCAGGAACTCGTCTCGCTTTCGGCGCTCCTTCTCAACGACGTCCGCCGGCGCGCGTTCGACGAACTGCTCGCTGGCCAGCTTCGCCTCACTGCGAGCTAGGTTGCCCTCTACGACAGCCAACTCTCGCTGTAGCCGTTCGCGTTCCGCACTGACGTCAACCAGGTCGTCCAGGGGGGAAGAGACCGTCATGTCCTGCAGGACCTGTTGTGCAGAGCCAGTAGGCGGCACATACCCGCTGTCACCGACAATCTCCCACGGCAGAGAGCCTGTCATCGCTTCCAGCGCGGTCCCCGCGGCCTCCAGGGTTCCGGAGACGAATTCAGTCTCCGCGTGGACACTGAACTTGAGTGGGACGTTGCCGGCGACCTTGTACTCGGCACGAATCGTGCGTGCTCCGGTTACCGCTCTCATGACAATCGACATCCGTCTCTCCGCATCCTCGTCGATCTGCTCGGCCTGAGGCTCCGGATAGGCGGCGACCGAGATCGACTCCGGCTCCTCGCCGAGCGCGTGCCAGATCTCCTCGCTGATGAAGGGAGTGAACGGGTGGAGGAGGAGGAGGATCTGCTTTAGGACGTGATAGAGGACGCCCTTCGCACCGTCGTCAGGCCCGTTCTGGAGTCGCGGCTTGACCAGCTCGATGTACCAATCGCAGACGTCGTGCCACGTGAATCCGTACAGAGCCTCCGCGGCCAGGTTGAAGTTGTAGCCGTCGAGGTGAGCGCGGACCGCCTCCACCGTCTTCGCCAACCGGGAAAGAACGTACCGATCCTCGAGTTCGTCGACCCGGGCCGGAAGCGCCGGTCTCTCGTCTCCGAGATGCATCATTGCGAACCGGACCATGTTCCAGATCTTGTTCAAGAAGTTGCGCGCCTCGGTCAACTGCGTCCACGGCATCTGGACGGTTCGTCCCTTGCCCGTGATGTGCGCCATTGAGAGCCGGAGCGCGTCGGCGCCGTACTCGTCGATCAGCTCCATCGGATCGATCGCGTTCCCCTTCGACTTCGACATCTTCTGTCCGCGCTCGTCGACGATCAGCGGCGTGATGTAGACCTGGCGGAACGGAATCTCGTCGGTGAAGTGAAGCGACGCCATGACCATTCGCGACACCCAGAAGAAGAGGATGTCGAATCCGGTCAGAAGGAACGAGGTCGGGAAGAAGGTCTTGAGATCGTCCGTCTCCTCCGGCCATCCCATCACCGAGAACGGCCACAACCAGGACGAGAACCACGTATCCAACACATCCTCGTCTTGACGAAGCTCGACCGCGCGACCGTAGTGCGCGCGCGCGGCTTCGGCCGCCTCGGCCTCATCATGTGCCGCGAAGGCTCGGTCGTCCGGGCCATACCAGATGGGGATCCGATGCCCCCACCAGAGCTGTCTGGAAATGCACCAGTCGCGGATGTTCTCGAGCCAGTCGTAGTAGACCTTCGTCCAGCGCTCGGGGATGAACTCAATTCGCCCTTCGCGGACCGCGTCGATCGCTCGATCGGCAAGACCCCGCATCCGAACGAACCACTGCGTGGAGATGAGCGGTTCGATCGGTGTGCTACAGCGCATGCAGTGACCGACGGCGTGGCGGTACGCCTCCGTCTTCTCGAGGAGACCGTCTGCCTCGAGTCGGGCCACGATCGCCTTGCGAGCCTCCTCGCGAGTCATCCCGGCGAACGGCCCCCCGTTCTCGTTGATCGTCCCATCCGTGTTGAGGATGTTCACCGACTCGAGTCCGTTCGCTCGTCCGATCTCGAAGTCGATCGGATCGTGCGCCGGAGTGATCTTCAGTACGCCGGTTCCGAACTCGGGATCGACTTGCTCGGCACCTAGGATGGGGAGTTCCCGATCGAGGATGGGTAAGCGGGCGATCTTGCCGACCAGATGACCGAACCGCTCGTCCGAAGGGTTCACGGCGACCGCGGTGTCTCCGAGCATTGTCTCGGGGCGTGTCGTCGCGATGGTGACGTGCCCACCGTCTTTGAGTGGATACCGGATGTGGTAGAGGGCCCCATCGAGATCTTCGTGCTCCACCTCGAGGTCGGAAATCGCCGTGGCGCACCGCGGGCACCAGTTGACGAGATACGCACCGCGGTAGATCAGGTCCTCCTCGTACAGTCGGACGAAGACCGTGCGCACGGCCTCGGACAGCCCCTCGTCGAGTGTGAACCGGAGGCGCGACCAATCGCACGAACACCCGAGCGCTTTCAGCTGATCGATGATCTCCGAGCCGTACTTCGCCTTCCACTCCCAAACACGCTCGACGAACGCGTCGCGGCCGAGCTCGTGACGAGAGGTTCCTACGCCCGCAAGCTCCTTTTCGACCACGTTCTGCGTGGCAATGCCGGCGTGGTCCGTTCCCGGGAACCAGCAGGTCGGATCGCCCCGCATTCGTCGATAGCGAATCACCACATCCTGGAGGCTGTTGTTGAGGGCGTGGCCCATGTGAAGCCGACCCGTGACATTCGGGGGCGGGATGACGATGGAGAACGGGACACTGTCGACAACGCCGACGGAGGCACGGAAGAAGTCTCCCTCTTCCCAGTAGTGATAGATCCTCGCTTCCACTTCCGACGGGCGATATTGCTTCGACAGCTCCATGGTCATCCTCCGTAGGTTTCGTCCTTCATGCGCCGATTTCGCGACGTGTTTGACGGTTTGGCCGGACCTCGCGCGGCGACTCGCTCGATGAGACCAAGCTCAAGCTCGATTCGCAGCGGGGAGTCGGATTCACGCAACAGCGCGGCCGCTCCACCGTCATTCGTCCGAGCCGCCTCAGGGCTTCCGGATGTACCGACCACCCTCCACTTCCTCGATGAGTCCCTCCAACTGCAGCAGCAGAAGAATGTGGGACGCTTCGGTCGGGGAAAGGTCCGCCCTGCCAATGATATCGTCAACATGAACCGGTTCAAGACTGATCAGGTCGAACACGCCCTGTTCGCGCTCGCCGAGCTTCGGTCCTTCCTCCTCGGCCTGCTGTTCGCCCAATCCCTTGAGTCGCAGCAGGTCCGGATACTCGTTCAGAATGTCATCGACCGTCACGACCAGCGTCGCCCCATCCTTAAGGAGCCGGTTCGTTCCCGTCGATGTCCGATTCGTGATGTTCCCTGGAACTGCGAAGACGTCGCGGCCCTGCTCAAGGGCAAGACGCGCCGTGATCAACGCTCCGCTCCGTTCCGGAGCCTGCACGACGACGACGCCCCGGCTCAATCCGGAGATGATTCGATTCCGTTGCGGGAAGGTCCACTTGGCCGGACGCGTGCCGAGCGGGTACTCGCTGATCACCGTCCCCGTCTTCACAATCCCGTCATAGATCGCCTGGTTCCGCTTCGGATAGACCCGATCGACGCCGCATCCCATCACGGCGACCGTCCGGCCGCCCACATCGAGCGCCCCCTGGTGCGCAGCTGCATCGGTCCCCGCAGCGAGGCCGCCCACGACCGTGATCCCTTTCATCGCCAGCTGGCTGGCGAGCCGCGCAGCTACGAGGCTGCTGTATCGCGTGCTCCGGCGCGTGCCGATGACGGCGATCGCCTTCGCCGGGTCGATCGCCGGCTCGCCTCGTACGTAGAGGACGAGGGGCGGATCCTCGATCTCGCGCAGGAGGGGAGGGTAGTCGGCGTCAACCAGCGTAAGGATGCTAACACCGAGGTCTTCGGCCGCGCTGAGTTCCTCGTCGATCCTCGCCTCGTCTCGCCCGGATGCGAGGGCTTCCCCGATGACCTGGGAATTGAACATCTGTCCGAGCTTCGACGAAGATGCCTCCCAGATCGCCCGGAACGACTCGAACCGAGCGAACAGCCTGTTCGCCCGTCTCGGCGACATCTGGGGGATCATGTTCAACCCGATCAGTAGCTCGCGATCCGACCTTGCCATGTCAAGTGAGAAGACTATGGCGTGAATGGTGCTTCGTCAATCCGTTCGCTGCTCGGGTTTTGTGGAGCGTCCCCCAATCGTCTACGATCGGTCGAGGTCTCCAGTATGCCGATGCTCCTGCTCGCCCTGTTCTTCGCCGAGATCGCCGCGCTGATCAAGCTCGCTCAGACGATCGGCGGCGGGTACCTCCTCCTCGAGATTCTGACGACCGCCACGCTCGGGTTCTATCTCTTGCGTCGCGCCGGGCGGGTCTTCGTCCGAACCGAGGAGCTGGTCGCTCTACTGGCGAACCCTGCACACTACCTCCGCCGATCCGGCTGGTCCCTGATCCTCGCGGGGCTTCTTCTCATCGTCCCCGGCGTCTTGAGCGACCTCCTCGGCGTCGCACTCGTCATCCGGTTCTTGTGGTCGAGGGGTACTCGCGCCGATCGCGGGCCGAAGCCGCAGGCCCCCGACACGATCGACGTCGA
>JBARQW010000046.1:0-3042 GCA_049643905.1 Bipolaricaulia bacterium | reverse complement strand
AAGCCGCCAGGATCGATGTTCAGTCAGACCACGTGGAAGTGGGACGTCTGGGAGCAACCCTAGGATCGATGCTGCGTCTTCTGGGCGGCTTGGTTCCTGTCCCGGCGGCGGGAACGGAGATCGAGGTGTTCCCGGGCATGCCACGGCAAGTTGTGGTCATGACGTCACTCCAGTTGAGTGAAGAGTGACACTCCGCCGGCTCGATGCACATCGGCAACGCGGCGAGATCGATTCGATAGGAAATGGACTTCTGTGTCGATGCTCTCGCGCCTTCGACGGCTTGGTGATCGAAGCAGGGAAAGACGCGAGCCGATCCGCGTCGAAGACGACTTCGGCCTCCGGAACGCCGAGGCTCTCGATGAGTGGATCTGACGTTGGCCCTGTCTTTTCCTCCTGCGAAGTGAGTCTCCCGCGGTCGCCTACTTGAACCGCACTGATGATCGGAGTTTCGTCCGGATGGTCTTCGTGGGTTGATCGTGCCAGGTTGATCACGCCAGGCTGTGGCTCTAGGATTCCGCAAGACCATGCGACGCGAAACGAGGGAAGACGACGCGGCGAAACCTCAGGCGGCAGCAGTCCACCGCCACGAATTCACGGTTCCGGAGACCGCGATCGACGGGAACGGGCACGTCAACAACGTCGCCTACGTGCAGTGGATGCAGGACGTCGCCATTGCGCACTTCGCGGCGACCGGCGGCGTCGACCTGATGCACGATGTCGGCGGGACGTGGGTTGCCCGGTCTCACCACATCGAGTATCTCGCGCCCGCCTTTGCCGGCGATGTCATCGAGGCGGCCACGTGGGTCGCCAGCCTTCGTCGCGTGCGCTCCCTGAGACGCTACGAATTCACGAGGGTGTCTGATGGCAAGACGCTGGCCCGGGGCGAGACGGATTGGGTGTTCGTCAACGCCGAGACCGGCCGTCCCAGCTCGATCCCCGAGGAGATCAAGCAGGCATTCACGCTCGTTCCGGACGGCCCGGAGCCGTAGGCGTACGAGCCGCTGATCACGTTGGGTCGGACCGTGCCTGCCGGACCGGCGGAGCACCGAGCACACGAGGAGAGGACGATGATCGAAGAGACCACGCGTGAACTCCCGGCGTTCGAGCTGCTGGTGGAGGATGCCGGCGGCCAGGGCTGTCTCGGGCATGTCCCCGCGCTGCCCGGCCTGTGCTTCCGCGCTGAGACTGTCGCGGACGTGGAGAGCCTCGCGCCCGTTCGCATCCGCGAGTACGCAGACTGGCTCGCCGGGAACGGTCTTGGCGATCTCACGCCGGAGGTCGCGCAGCTCGCGAGCCGGGGACGAGCCGCGTCCAGCCTTCGGATCGTCGTTGCGGAGCACGTCGCCGGCGCACCAGTCTGGGAGTCCGGGAACGCGGCGGTCCTGTTCGAGCGCGACCTTCACTTGCTCGGCGACGATGGAGTCACCGCCCATCTTCGCTTCACCCGCCGGGCTCTCGACGAGATGCGCGAGATCGTCGAGCGGCTGCCTGACGAGAAGCGCGCATGGAAGCAGGACCTCGGTCGTCGTTCCGTTGACGAGACGCTCGAGCACGTCGGTAACTGCGTTTGGTGGTACTGCTCGCGGATCGACGATGCTTTCCCGGAACCGGAGGAGCCGTCGGGCGAGTCGCCTTGGGATAGGATCGACCGCCTCTTCGAGATCGCTGAGCACTACCTGCAGAGCGTTCCGTTTGCCGAACGCTCGCGGATACACGTCCCAACACGATTCCTGACCAAGGATCCGCACGAGCGCTGGACGCACGCCAAGGTCTGCCGCCGCCAGGCCGAACACGTCTGGGCGCATTTGCCCGGCCTGAGGTCCGCGGTAGAAAGCGTCCGACGTTGCTGAGGCTGGTGCAGGTACGCAGTTGCAGTACCTCACCGCTCCAGAGGCTTGTCCGACTCGATGAACGATGAGTAGGATGGCGGGCGGGAACCAACCCTGTCGGGATCGGAAGCCACGCGAAGATCGGACACCAGGAAGTGAGGCTCCGGGTTCTCCCTAGGAGGTGCAATGGCTACGCGGATTGACATGGTCGGGATCTTCGTGAACGACCTCCATCGAATGGTCGCGTTCTATCGAGATGTTCTGGGGTTTGAGATCGAGTGGGAGGGGGAAGGCCCGTATGCTGAGTTCGTGAACGAAGGTGTTCGATTCTCCATGTACGAACGAGCGCAACTACCGGGCCTGCTTGGTGAGGCGCCGACCTACCCCAGCGGGTTGAACGGGACGTTCGAACTGGCGATCGATCTGCCCACTTCGGCAGACGCGGACCGGGAATACGAGCGGGTCGTCGAAGCCGGCGGACGCTCCATTTACGCCCCGCGCGACGAGCCGTGGGGGATGCATTCCTCGATGATCGCCGACCCGGAAGGCAACATGATCGAAATCGGGTCCTGGAATCACGGAGACTGAACAACCACGATGGAGTACCGCATCGACGAGATGACAGTGGAGGACTGGGAGGGCGTCCGGTCCATCTTCCTGCAGGGTATTGCCACCGGGCACGCGACGCTCGAGTCCGACGCGCCGGATCGGGAGAAATGGGATTCGGCCCATCTCTCGAGCCCGCGGTGGGTTGTGAGGGAGGGCGAAGCGATCTTCGGAACGCACGTTGGGGAGGCGCAACATGCAGGCTGACACAGGCGCCGGCCCCTGGTGGGCGGCGCTGACCGTCTGGGGCATCGTGAATGCAGTCAACCTCCTGCAGGCGGTGGGGTTCATTTCGCGGGTACCGACCGGGAGCATGGCGGTCAATCACCTGCTCGGCCGCGTAATGATCGGCTTGGCCGTCCCGGCCGCCGTGGCTCTCGTCGCGTTTGTTCGCGCGGGCGCCGGGTGGCGGCACTGGATCGGCCCGGGCGTCTATCTAGCGTTCGTGGCGATGATGGTCGTCGTGGAGTACGTCTGGCCGGTCGAGTTCCGATCGCCGATGCGCTACGACGTCCTCGTTCCGTATCTGGTGTTGTTCTTCGGCGCGATCCTCTTGATGGGACTGCCCATGTTTCGCATGAACCGTCCGCTGTGGCTCGTCACCGTG
>JBARQW010000045.1:0-1915 GCA_049643905.1 Bipolaricaulia bacterium | reverse complement strand
GCGGTCCCGTCACTGGTGCCGTAGTCGACGGTGATCGTCGACGCACTCGGGTTGGACAGCGTCACGGTGAACGTCGCCGTGTCGCCCTCGTTCACCGAGACGTCGTCAATGACGATCGATGGGGTGCTATCATCGTCGAGAATCGTTCCCACGCCGAGGGGATCGGTGATGCTGGCGTTCGACGCGTTCGACAGGTTGACGTCGAACGTCTCGTCTGGCTCGTCGATCAGGTCTTCGATTGTGGGAACGGTGATCGGCTTGGAGGTCTCGCCCGGAAGGAAGGTGACCGTCCCCGAGGAAAGGGTGTAGTCGCCCGGCTGCTCAGCTGTTCCGTCGCTGGTGACGTAGTCGACGGTGACCGTGGACGCACTCGGGTTCGACAGGCTGACAGTGAATGTCGCTGTGTCGCCTTCAGCGACAGGCACATCATCGATTGAGATCGACGGCGAGCCATCATCATCGAGGATCGTCCCCACACCCAGTGGATCAGCTATCGCCGCGTTCGCCGCGTTCGACAGGTTGACGTCGAACGTCTCGTCGGCTTCGTCGATCAGGTCCTCAACGGTGGGGACGGTGATCGGCTTGGAGGTCTCGCCGGGGAGGAAGGTGACCGTGCCCGAGGAGAGGGTGTAGTCACCCGGCTGCGAGGCGGTCCCGTCGCTAGTGAGGTAGTCGACGGTGATCGTGGACGCGCTCGGGTTCGACAGTCTGACGGTGAAAGAAGCGGTATCTCCCTCGTTGACATTTACATCGTTCATGCTGATCGAAGGCGCCCCGTCATCATCGAGGATCGTTCCCACACCGAGTGGATCCGCAATCGTCGCATTCGAAGCGCCGGACAAACTCAGGTCGAACGTTTCATCATCTTCGTCGATCAGGTCCTCGATCGTGGGGACCGGGACTTCCCTGGAAGTCTCACCAGGAAGGAAAGCGACGGTGCCCGAGGAGAGGGTGTAGTCACCCGGCTGCTGGGCGGTCCCATCGCCGGTGAGGTAGTCGACGGTGACCGTCGACGCGCTCGGGTTGGACAGCGTGACGGTGAACGTCGCCGTGTCGCCTTCGGTCACCGACACATCGCTGACGCGGATCTGCGGTGTGAGATCCGTCGTGTGGGTGTCGCAATCGGAGACGATCTGGTTGTCGAGGTCCTGGCCGGATACACAACCCACGTTCTCGAGTGGATCGGCGTCACTCGGCTGGATCGTGTAGTCAGCGGAGTAGTTCCAGACTTCGCCGAGTTCGAGGAAGCTGTCCTGATCGCCGCCGGTCTTGCTGACGAGCGATGCCGAACCGGCGACATCGTCGCTGACGGAGAGGCTGTCGACCGGCGAACTGTCACTGCCGGGGTCGTGGGAGACCGCGAAGGTGTAGGTGACCGTCTGACCGACGACGGCGCCGCCGGAGCCAGCCTTCACGATCTTCAGGAGCGGGTTGTGGTTGACGGTGGTGGTGTGGTTGTCGCACGCCTGAGGGATCGCCAGTGTAGCGACGTCTACACCGTTGACACAGCCGGTGTTGCCGAGGGATGTCGGATCGTCGCGCTGGACGATGTAAGTCGCCTCGAAGCGCCACGTCTCGCTCGCCTCGAGGAGGGTGTCGCCGTCGTCGCCACTGACGTAGCTTGCAGCGCCGGCGACCGTGTCGCTGACGGTGATCGAGCTGACGTCTGAGCCGTCGCTACCCGCAGCGTGCGAGACGAAGAAGACGTAGGTCACGGTGTCGCCGACATTGGCAGAGGCCGGACCCTGCTTGTCGATCTCGAGGAGCGGGTTGTGGTTGACGGTGGTAGTGTGGTTGTCGCACGCCTGAGGGATCGCCTGTGTGTCGACGTCTACACCGTTGACACAGCCGGTGTTGCCGAGGGACGTCGGATCGTCGCGCTGGACGATGTAAGTCGCCTCGAAGCGCCACGTCT
>JBARQW010000044.1:0-4066 GCA_049643905.1 Bipolaricaulia bacterium | reverse complement strand
TCTGCTGGCAGTGACAGCCTTCATCGTCGTCGGCCACCCGTTGTGGGGCTTCCCTTGGGCGGGCTGCGTCGGGTAGCCGAAACCTGTCGGTGTGAGTGGCAAGGCATGACTCCCGTTCGCACGACTCGCCTCCGGTAATGGCCCTCAGTTGGAGTCACCTTCTTGGCGTTGTTCTACGCGTCCTCCATAATGTCAGACTGTGACGCCGATCCGTGTCGTCGGGTGCGAAGCGATGTTCACTCGGTCGGCTGGTGTGTGATGGATCGGGGGTATGGTGAATCTGCGGGGGGAGCTGTATCGTGCAGCGGCCTGTTTGGTCGGGGCCGGATGGCGGTCACGCCTTCGGGAGATCGATTCCGCAGCGCCGGGGGAGATCGGGCGGAAATCGCTTCCGGGCCTCCTGGAGCACGCCGTGACGAACGTCCCATTCTATCGGAATCTCAACCTGGCGGAACCACGACTTGATGCGTTCCCTCTTCTTACTCGGCAGATGCTTCGGACGCAGTTCGATCAGCTGAAGAGGGACGACATCGAGAGTCGACGTTGGCGCCGGGCCTCCACCGGAGGTTCGACGGGCGAGCCTGTCTGGGTCATTCAGGATCGAGACTTCCTCCAATGGGACTACGCGACCGACATGTACTACATCAACGCCTTCTACGGAATTCGATACTGCGAGTATCTTCGCAGCCGACGCGTTGCGATCTGGCATCGGAGGCGGCAACGAGCGGGAGTCGGCCTCGTGAAGAACCTTGCAGTGAGACTGCTCGGCCAAGTGCTCTACATCGAGCCCTACGCAATCCTGTCGGAAGAGCTACTGACCGAGTACTTGCGACGCATCAATCGGCATCGTCCGCTTCTCATCTTGGCGTTCGCGGGAACGGTGTTCGAGCTTGCGAGGCATGCGAGGCGAATGGGGATCAGAGTGCACAGCCCGCGCCTGATCATCGCGTCGGTCGAGATGCTCTTTGCTCCGATGCGAGAGGCGATCAGTGAGGTCTGCGGTTGCCCCGTCCACGATATGTACGGTGCGGCGGAAGTCGGTCGCATTGCGGCGGAGTGCACCGAAGGCACGTTTCACGTCTTCTCGTTCGTGAATCGGGTGGAAGTTCTCGATGCCGACGGGAGTCCTACGACCCCAGGAGACGTAGGACGCGTGGTCATCACGTCTCTCCACAATCGAGCCATGCCGCTCATCCGATATGAGATCGGTGATCTCGCACGCGTTTCAGAGGGATCTTGTTCATGTGGCAGCCCGCTTCCGGTGCTCAGCGAGGTGCGGGGCCGCGTCATCGACCACTTCGTGAGGCCCGACGGCCGCCTCGTCTTCGGGGGAAACTTCATCGCCATGTTCTATGAACATGACTGGATCACGGGACTCCACGTCCTGCAGGAGGATGCAGACAGGATCAGGATCATGTACACGAAGGTCCCCGATCGCGTCGTCAGCGAGGTGGTGACCAACGCGTTGGCGAGGAACGTCCGTCGCGTGATGGGTGGGAGCTGTGAAGTCACGTGGGAAGAAGTGGACGTCATCCCCAAGTCGCCCATTGGCAAGCATCTTCATGCTCGAAGCCTCGTGTGGGAAGAGCGGACCGGGCTCGAGGAGACCCGCGGGAAGATCTCACTCTCAGCGTGAGGGAACTCCACCAGCGAGCGGTGTCCAAGTCCCTCCAATGGCAGGATGAACTTCTCTCGGCCTACGAGCAGCCGGCAAAGACGGCACCGCGATAGAAGATCGTGCTTGGGCAACCGGGCCCTTGGAATCGACCGTCTCACGCCAGACAGGATTTCGCTGCGAATGTACCTGTCTTCGGTCAACCTAAGGGGCCGAACCCAAGTGAATCTCGATCTTCCCCTCGTAGTTCCCGGCGACGATGTCAAGCCATCCATCGTTGTTCCAGTCGACCACGGCGAAGGGATCGCCCGATGCCCCGGCGGACACGAGGAGCGTCTCCCCGCTATGCGTGAGGATGTCGGCCGGCACATCCAACGCAGGCGCGCTCTCCGTCCCGATGTTGCGGAGGAAGAGGAACTGATCGCCACGCCGCAGAATGAGGTCCTGTTTGCCGTCGCGATCCCAGTCTGCAGCGAACGGGTTGTTTCCGTAGCCTTCGCGGATCACCGTCCCGCCGGCCATCAGACGCTCGGCGGGCGCAAAGGAGGGCTCCTCGAGGGTTCCCGTGTTCAAGTAGAGGAGGACGAAAGACTCGTCGCTCGCGCCAACGAGCCCGAGGAGGAGATCGAACAGCCCGTCACCGTTCCAATCAGCCGTGTGGTGGCTTCCCCCGGGGATTGGCGATCCATCGACGTCCGCGAGGGGTTGAGGAGACGCGAAGTCCCCTGCGCCTTCGGGGGCTGCGAGATAGAGCTCGAGGTGCGAGCCGTACGCTGACGTGAACCCGAAGGAGCCATACGAGTAGAGAAAATCCGGTCGGCCGTCGCCATTGAAGTCGACGCGGGTCAAGTAGCTTCCGGTCTCCGCTGACAAGGCTCTGCCATCGGCTTCGACAGGGTATGCGTACGAGAAGCCGGGACTCGCGTCGGTCGCCGTGTTCTCGAAGTAGTAGACGTGCGACCCGCGATAGACCGAATGGGGAAACAGGGAGTAGTTGCAGGCGATCAAGTCCTTCCTGCCATCTTCGTTCCAGTCGTCGATCCAGACGGCCGCGCCGACACCGGGAAGGGACAAGTCGACCGCGCAATCATCGGAGAACCAGTTCCAGCAGACCTTGACGTTCCCCTCGAACGATACGGCGGGCACGCTCCCCACAACACCGAGCGCACAGAGAAGAATCAAGCCAACGGCGACAAGCAGAACCTTGTTCATCAGTAGCCTCCCAGGTTGTGCACAGAGTATAGGCGGGATTGAGTAGACCAAGCCCGGCGACGCAACGGACCAACGAAGCAAGTCGCCGATCACTGTTTGGTGAATGCCCTCTCTCTCCAAAAAACGGGGCCGCTTGTTAGTAGCGCCGTCGCGATGCTGAGGTCGAGGGTGGCTACGCAGATGAGGAAGACGTAGTCGCCGTGAGCGAGGCGCGACAGCGTTGTTCCGGTTGCGATCATGGCTGTCAGAAAGAAGAAGAACGTCGGCCTGAAGCAGAGAAAGACTCGCGGCCGATCCAGAGCATCGATGCGGCGGAGGTTCTTCTTTATGCTTCTGCTGAAGAGGAGTCGTGCTCGCGCTGCGCCGAGGATGAGGCCTGCGAGCACAGAGAACCAATGCCACTCTTGCTGCGGCCTCAACGCGTCGGCCTCGAGGAGGAGACTTCCGCACTTGAGTGCGAGGACGATGCCTCCCGCATACCAGATGAGAGCGGCCAGGATCTTGAGGCTCCGCTTCGACGTCTTCTGTTGAGGCATCGTGCCCAGTGTAGCGAGACGGTCAGGCGTTTCACGGCATGCGTGGCCCGGCCCCTCGAACAGGTTGCGGCGACGGACGCGTGAGCGGACGGCCTTCGTAGAGGCGCCTTTGCCTGCGCTACGGACTCACCGTGGCAAGAGCGGATTCGTCGGCTCGACTGGCGACCTGATAGGATGTTGAACACCCGAGGCAAGGAGGTCGGATGACGAGTGAGTCGTGCCAGGTCGTCGTTGCGGGCGGGGGGTTCGCCGGGCTCTGGGTCTCTCGCGGTTTGGCAAAGGCCGGCTTCGAGGTCCGCCTCATCGACCGCGACAACTACCACACGTTCCTTCCGCTGCTGTACCAAGTCGCTGCCGCCGTGCTCGAGCCTGAGGCGATCGCATTCCCGCTACGGCACGTCTTCCGGCGGGATCCGCACGTTTCGTTCTCCATGGCCGAATTGATGGCGGTCGACCTGGAGGAGAACGCAGTCGTCACGTCACGGGGCAGCGTCTCCTATGAGTACTTCGTATTGGCATTGGGTAGCGTCACGAACTATTTCCGCGTTCCCGGAGCAGAGGAGTTCGCTTTTCCATTGAAGACCGTCGATCAAGGGATCGCTCTTCGAAACCACATTCTCTATTGCTTCGAGCTTGCTGACCGGGAGCCCGACGAGAGGACACGCCAACAGCTCCTCTCGTTCGCCATCGTTGGCGGGGGCCC
>JBARQW010000043.1:0-1555 GCA_049643905.1 Bipolaricaulia bacterium | reverse complement strand
CAAAGGGACCCTCGCGACGGTCTATGCCGTGCGGGCGATCGTCTCGACCGGCCTTCTTCTGGTCTTGATGATTCGAGCCGAGCTTCGGGCGAGACGCTTCAAGCGAAGCTGACCGGGCGACCGGATCCCGGGGCGAACTTGGTCCGCGGCCGTTTGGGTTGCAGGGTCCTTGCATAGTGGTATACTGGCACCAGATTAGGAGAATGAGGAGACCCGGCGATGGCGGACTTCCTGAGAATGTCAGAAGGGACGGCCCTAGGCCTTCATGCTGCAGTTCTTGCAGCTTCCGAATTGGGGTCCATGACGACGTCAGCGATGGCTGCCGCGTTGTCGGCGTCGGAGGCGCACCTTTCGAAGGTGCTCCAGGTGCTGGTGCGATCGGGGCTCCTCGTGTCCAAACGAGGCCCGAACGGCGGGTACGTGCTGACAAGACCCGCCGGAGAGGTCACGCTCCTCGATGTCTACGAGGCTCTGGAGGGGCCGATCCGGCCGGATGGGTGCCTGTTCTCGGAGCCGGTCTGTGATCGAGCGGAATGCATCCTCGGCGGCCTGGTCGAGCGAGTGAGGGCGGAGATCTCGGAGTACATGCGAACGACGACGCTGGAAGAGGCGTCGGAGAAACGAAGGAGGTAGCGGTGTTCTGCTATCAATGCGAGCAAACGAAGGATGGAACGGGCTGTACGACGTTCGGGGTCTGCGGGAAGGATCCGACGTCTGCGGCGCTTCAAGATCTGATCCTGCACATCACGAAAGGGGTCTCGGCCTATGCACATCGAGCTCGGAAGCTGGGCGCGAAGGACCCTGAGGCCGATCGATTCGTGATCGAGGCGCTCTTCTCCACCGTGACGAACGTCAACTTCGATCCGGAGCGTCTTGAGAAGATCGTACGAGAAGGGGTCGCCGTCCGTGAGAAGGCGAAGGGGCTGTACGAAACGGCGGCACGAGCGCGTGGAGAGGAGCCGGCGGAGCTTGACGGACCGGCGGCTTGGATTCCTGCGGCCGACCTCGACGGACTTCTGAGCCAGCAGGCGGAACTCGGGATCGAGGCGCGGCGTGCGGCGACCGGAGACGACGCCGTGGGGCTGCAAGAGCTCCTCACGTATGGCTTGAAGGGCGCTGCCTCGTATGCCGATCACGCGCTGATCCTGGGCGTCGAAGACGAAGTCGTGTGGGCCTTCTTCCACGAGGCCCTCGACTTCCTCGCCGGGAATTCTTCGGACATCGAGGGACTGACCGCCATGTGCCTTCGCTGCGGAGAGGTCAACTACCGCGTGATGGAGATCCTCGATGAGGCGAACACTAGTGCGTACGGGAACCCCGTGCCGACGAGCGTCCGCGTCGAACCGATCGCCGGAAAGGCGATCCTCGTCTCCGGTCACGACCTGAAGGACCTCCACGCACTGCTCGTGCAGACCGAAGGGGTGGGGATCAACGTCTACACGCACGGGGAGATGCTCCCGGCGCACGGGTACCCTGAATTGAAGCGATTCGCGCACCTGGCCGGGAACTACGGCGGTGCCTGGCAGGATCAGCAGAAGGAGTTCGACGCCTTTCC
>JBARQW010000042.1:0-1687 GCA_049643905.1 Bipolaricaulia bacterium | reverse complement strand
CATCATGCCCGCTGCCCGGCACCAGACCAAGGCCGTTGCGGGGGCGCGCTTGGCGCGTCACGTCAGCTGGACGAGCCATCGCGGCATCCTTGACTCTTCACGGGTTGCCATCGGCATCGTCGATCTGCACGATGGAGCGTCATGCAAAGCAGGGGAGAAAGCCGTGCCAGCCGGATCGAGACCGTCCGCGCCGACATCACGACGCTCGAAGTCGATGCGATCGTCAACGCGGCCAACGAGCGGATGCTCGGAGGTGGCGGTGTCGACGGCGCAATCCATCGAGCCGCGGGGCCGGGTCTTCTTGAAGATTGCCGCCGTGTCCCCGAGGTTCGCCCCGGCGTTCGCTGCCCAACCGGTGAGGCTCGGATCACGGGCGGTCACAACCTCAGAGCCCGATTCGTGATCCACACCTCCGGCCCGGTCTGGCACGGAGGCAGCCACCGAGAGCCGGAGCTCCTTCGTGCCTGCTACCGGTCGTCGCTCCAATTGGCTGCCAAGAACGGGATCCGCTCGATTGCCTTCCCCGCGATCAGCTGCGGCGTCTACGGCTATCCGATCGACCTCGCATGCCAGATCGCGGTACATGAGGTCAGCGACTTCCTCTCCGAACATGACCCGATAGAGCGCGTCGTCTTCGCGCTCTTCTCCCAGAGCATTCTCGACACATACCGAGTTGCGGTGACCCATGACACGTGAGTAGGCGGATTGGGAGAAGAGAATCCTCGACAACTTCCTCGACGGCGAGCGGATCAGGCGCTTGCCAGCGCGTTGGAAGAAGCGGATGGTCGTCCTCCGGTGGCTCGTCGAGAAGCTAGAAGCCGATTGCCGGTACCCGCAGGCTGAGCTGAACCGAATCCTCGCCCGACATCATCCGGACGTCGCCACGATCCGCCGTGAGTTCATCGTCTACGGGTTGATGGATCGGAAGGACAGCGTCTACTGGAGGGTCGACGGCACAGGGCCCGGTTGAACCGATCGACGACGCGCGTCGACTTACGCTTGATCGATGCCAATGCCGCGGCGAGACTTCGGGCACGTGGCAACCTAGGAGGTTCACCCATGGCACTGAGACTCATGACACTCCCGCGCGACTTCGCGGGACTGACAGACATGCTTTGCGGCACGTTCCAGTACCCTGAGAACCCGGAGTGGAGCGTTCAGACCGATGAGAAGGAGCAGATCGCTCACGCGGTCCGCAGCATGAGGCAACTCTGGCCGCTCTTTCGCGTCATGCAGATCGTCTCCCCGCCCTTGCGCGATCTCTTCCGCGGCTACGTCGCCGAGGAGGACGGGAAGATCGTCGGCGTGACGATCGTCCAGCGGCGTGGAACGACGAAGGTCTGGGTCGTGGGAACAGTCGGAGTACTCCCGGAGTACCGCCGGCGCGGCCTTGCGCGCAGGGGCCTTGAGAAGTCGCTAGATCTGATGAGACAGCACGGAGCCACGAAGACGTGGCTCGGCGTCATCAACGGGAACACCCCCGCAGAGGGCCTCTACCAGAGCTTGGGGTTCGAAGTGTATGACGGGATCGTCGACTACACGCTGACCGATCCCGTGCTCCCGTCCGTCCCTCCGCTTCCGGCCGGATACGCCATCTCGCGTCTCAAGCGCTCGGATTGGAGGACGAAACTCGATCTCGAGCAGCGGATCGCGCCCGAGGAGACGCGGCTCTACGAACCGGTCGAGA
>JBARQW010000041.1:0-1856 GCA_049643905.1 Bipolaricaulia bacterium | reverse complement strand
CGCGACATCGATCCTAGGGTTGCTCCCAGACGTCCCACTTCCACGTGGTCTGACTGAACATCGATCCTGGCGGCTTCCTCCCATGAACCGTCGCCAGGCAGAGCTTCCGGCCGTCACTGCGCAGGTGCACGATCCCCTTCAGCGCACGCTCGTACAGCTGCTTCTTGCCCGTGCCTTTGCGGAATTTTCGCATCTCCAAGAGCGAGAGCTTCCGGTAGCAGGCTGCGAGTTCCGTACAGAAGACGCCGGGACTCGAGTGCTTCGAGTACCGCGTGATCGTTCCCATGAGCACGGCACGGGGATGCCCGTGGATGTCGTACTTGGCATCCCCTGAGGAGATCACGGCCACGTTCGCTGCCGCGACCTTCAGGAACTCGAGGGAGAAGTGCTGGCTGCCGTGATGCGCCGCCTTGTAGACGTCGGATGCGAGTTGCTTCGGGTCTTCGGCCGTCGCCGAGAGGACGTTCAGGAGGTCGTCCATAGACTCCTCGTTCAGGTCACCGGTCAGGAGCACTCGGTTCTTGCCGTGCACCACGCGCAGGACGATCGAGTTTCCGTTGACCGTCTCTCCAGCGCTCCCGTACCACCGATACGACGGACTGCCGTCCGAATCCTCAGCCTGCGGCCACAGGACCTCGATCTGGAGGTGCCGATTGCCTCTGTCGAAGGGCGGGAGATACTCGTCTGCTCGGTCCAGCCTCCGACAGACGAGCTTGTCCCCTGGGGGCCGGTCGACGCGTCCCCCGTTCGCCTCAATCTTCCCGATAACTGCCCCCATGTTGGCATCCGCAACGGTGATCGCCTCGAGCAACCGCTTCATCGTGGGCGTCAGCTCCGGCTGATCCATCACGCTGGGGCGATCTACCAACCCGGAGACGCGCTTCGCCGCCGACCGCGGTCCCGGATCCACGGCGCTCTCCGTTCGGCGGAAGAGGCCGTTGTGAAACACGCGCTTCACGGCAACCTGAGGATGCTTCAGGACGCCGATCAGGCCTCCCACGTGGTCCAGGTCGCTGTGCGTAGCAACCACCGCATCGAAGTCGATGTAGTTGTCCTTCTTGTCGAGACGGTACTTGTTCACGATGAACTCGAGGGCATCGCCCGATTGCCCCCCATCGATGAGCACACGTCGGTCGTCCGGTGTCTGGATGAGGATCGAGTCGCCTTGATCGACGTCGATGAAGTAGACCTCGAGCTGCCGATCCCTCGTGACGTCCTGGACCGCCACGAAGCCCCTGCCACCGCGATAGCGCACGGGGAACCGGGCGTCCTCATTCGAGGGGATCGTGCCGTCGTGGCTATCGATCTTCATCCATTCCCCAAGGATGACCTTCGCCGCCTTCGCGCCATCTTGCTCGTTCCGGTAGACGTCGACCAGCGACTTATTTGCATAGACGTAGTCGGGGTACTGCCCATCACGAGCCTGGTTCCGATCCGTTGGCATCGGCACCTCCTTCGTCCTTTCTCCTCGAGCCGGAAGGCTCCGCCGAGCGGATCATCGTCTATCGGAAGTCGCTCAGCTGGTCGCAGCTCCTCAACACGATCTCGGGCGTCTGCTTCTCGCCATGTTCCGGGTACATGAACGCTTCTCCTGAGACGTAGACATACCCTCTGCCGTGCCCGACGTATCGCGTCCCGATGAGTCGAAGGATCTCCTGAGACGCAGCCGAATCTCGATCCGGGACCCACAGGTTGAACTTGTGTGTTGGCGAGCCTGCATAGATCAGGGCTCCCCCACCCGGCCACTTGTTGATGCCGCCCTGCAGGTCGCAGAAGACCGTGACCTTCTTCCCGTTCTTCGCAGCCTCTAGAATCTCCCCGTAGTCGAGGCGAACGGACAGCGCCTCCCTCGGCCC
>JBARQW010000040.1:0-5584 GCA_049643905.1 Bipolaricaulia bacterium | reverse complement strand
TCGCCAGCGTCTCCTTTGGCGTCTCCGCGGGTTGGACCGGCGTGATCGGCGCGAACGGCACCGGGAAGACAACCGTTCTACGCCGCGCCTGCGGAGAGCTCGAACCGAAGGAGGGAAGACTCGACAGGCCGAACTCATCGCTCTACTGCCCACAGCGGACGGACGAGCCGATGCCCAAGTTTGGTGCGTTCCTTACCTCGACCGGCGGTGAGGCCTGCCGCATCCGGGGAAGGCTCGGCATCGAGGAAGACTGGCTCGATCGCTGGGAGACGCTCAGTCACAGCGAGCGGAAGCGGGCGCAGATAGGAACAAGCCTCTGGCTGAAGCCTGATCTCCTCGCCGTCGACGAACCGACGAACCACCTCGACCGCGAGGCGCGGCAAATGGTCGTCGACGCCCTCCGCGCCTATCGCGGAATCGGCCTCCTCGTCAGCCATGATCGCGAGCTCCTCGATCATCTGTGCCGACACTGCTTGTTCGTCGATCCGCCTTGAGTCGCCCTCCGATCGGGAGGCTACACGACGGCTCGAAAGGCTCTCGAAGAGGACGCGGGCCGAGCGCGCGAGTTGCGGACGAAGGCCAGACGGGATCGTCGCCGCCTCGAACGGGAATATGTTCAGCGTCGGGTACACCAGCAGAAGGCAGAGAAAGCGAAATCACTCCGCGGGACCGATCCGCGCGACAGCGACGCGCGGGCCAAGGCCTACGCGGCACGGAGCACCGACAGTCGCTCCGGCAAGCGCCTTCGCCAGATCGAGGGGAGGCTTGAGCAAGCGGCGGAGCGTGAAGCATCGATCCGCGTCTCCAGGCCAGAGGACCTGGGAATCGGTTTCCCAGGGGTCGCCTCGCCGCGCAGCGCTCTCATTCGTCTCGAGGCGGGCCGACTCCCACTTGGCATGGACCGGGCCCTGGAGTTTCCCGATCTCCTCATGCAGCCTACCGATCGCATCGCAATCGTCGGGCCGAACGGGTCGGGGAAGAGCACACTGGTTCGACAGATCGCCTCTCGTCTGACCCTCCCCGAGGAACGCGTCGTCTACGTGCCCCAGGAGATTCCCGCCGACCGATCAACCGAGATCCTGGCCACTGTGCGAGGCCTGCGCGGTGAGACACTCGGACGCATGATGCGTTGGGTCAAGCGTCTCGGGTCCGATCCGGAGCGCCTTCTAGCGAGCGAGCTGCCCAGCCCTGGCGAAGTTCGCAAGCTGATCCTGGCGAGACATCTCGCGCTCGAACCGCACCTGATCATCATGGATGAGCCGACGAACCACATGGATCTGCCCTCAATCGAATGCTTGGAGGCCGCGCTTTCGGAGTTTCCCGGAGGCCTTCTTCTCGTCAGCCACGACTTGCTGTTCCTCGGCGCGCTCACAACAACCCGCTGGGAGATCAATCCCGAGGATTCGTCTGGCTCAATGCACTCCCTGCACGTTCGAAGGGCCAGATCAACCACCTGAGCCGGGGTCGAATGTAAGTCAGCTTCTCCCGCCTCTATCTGCTTTCATCGCATTCTGTTGGCTGTGCTATACTGCCGCGGACAAGGCGGTGGCGGATGGTACGAAGGCAGTTGTTCTCGTTCGGTATCTGGCTGGTGGTCATCGTTCTGCTGAGCAGCCTTCCAGTTGGTTCTGGCGCCCCCCTTCAGCAGGCGCAACCCTCGCGCGAGAGCCGGGTTCTTGCCCTGACGGACGGAGGCGAGATCCTTCTAGTCGTCAATCCCGATTCGAACTCCGTCAGCCTTGTCTCGCTGGACGCGCGGGATGTGGTTGCGGAGATTAGCGTCGGCGTCCAACCAAAGGCGATCGCACTTCACCCCCACGAAGCGCTTGCCTACGTGACGAATCACGAATCGGACACCGTGTCCGTCGTCGACCTCGAGACTCGCAGCCTCGCCGCGACGTTCGCTGTGAGTGACCGACCGGTCGGTATCGCCGTTCGAGGACAAGGAGATTTTCTTGCAGTTGCCGAGTACGGAGCCGACACCGTCCGCGTGCTCGACCTTGAGACGCTTGAAACCGTGTCGAGTGTTCCCGTGACCGACCGGCCGTACGCGGTTGCGTTCACTCCCCAGGGGGAGACGCTCCTGGTCACACACCTGCTCAGCGGGACCATCACGCTGATCCAGATGAACGATTACACAACGAGTACGGTAGCGACCTGGGCAAACGTCGCTCCGGCTCCGGGGATAACCATTAGTGCCGATGGCTCCCGAGCCTATCTCCCCCAGACCATGGCTCACGGTCTCGGTCAGAATACACAATTCGACAACACCGTCTTCGCCAAGGTCTCGGTCGTCGATCTCGTGGAGAACAGGCACGCGACGGCAGAGCACGTCTCGCTCCCGGAGAAAGACCAGCCGGTGGGCCTTCCCTGGGATGCGTGCCTGGCCAAGGATGACACTGAGCTGTGGGTCGTCAACGCCGCCAGCAACGATGTGTCCATTCTTTCGATCAAGGACCCGGCAAGACCGCGCCGGGTTGCACACGTGTCCGTGGCCGACAACCCAAGAGGAATCGTGATCGACGATAGCCGGGGCCTCGCCTATGTGTCGAATGCTCTGGCCGGATCGGTAACCATCATCGATACGGCCTTGTACGAGGTCATCGACGAGATTCTCGTGACGAAGATCCCGCTCCCTCCCGTTCTCTTGACCGGCAAACGCCTCTTCCACACCAGTGCTCGTAGCGATGTGTCGAAAGCAGCATGGATCAGCTGCAACACGTGCCACGTCGAGGGAGAGCAAGACGGACGAACGTGGCTCCTGCAGTTCCCCGGAGACGTGCCTGCTGGAGCCGATCCGGTGTTGCGTAGGAACACGACAAGCTTGCTGGGGATGATCGAGACGTATCCACTCCGCTGGTCCGGAGAATGGGACGAGTCGGCGGACAGCGAGTTCTCGATTCGTCTCGAGCAGTTCGGAACCGGTCTCATTGAAGGCGAGATGCACGCGACCTTGGGAACGCCGAATCAAGGACGAGCCTACGAACTCGACTGCCTCGCTGCCTTCATTGACGGTCTACGCCTGCCGGAACGTGCGCACGTGCTCACGCCGACCGAGGAGAGAGGCAGAGCCCTGTTCGAGTCGGAACGGACAGGATGTGCTGTCTGCCACCCGGCGCCCCTGTACACCGATCTGAAGCAACAGGACGTAGGCACGGCCAACGGACCAGGAGAATGGTTCGGTCCGGAGATCGATACCCCGACGCTACGTTTCCTCTACGACAGTGCGCCGTACTTCCACGATGGCAGCATGGCGACGCTGGAGGACGCACTCACGTTCCCGTCGCCGGAGGGCGAGCACGACATGAGCGGAATCTTGTCGGACGCCGAGTTGCAGGAGCTGGTCGCGTTCCTGCTGGCCTTGCCTTACCACACCCGATGAGTAGAGGAGGGGTGGCATGCACAGCGTAGGCTGGAACAGCAAGACCCCGCGGATGAGGTTGGCGCCCCCGGCCAATGGGGTGCCCCTCACGATCGTCGTGTGTGCCATCCTTGCGGTCAGTATGGCCTGCGCTGCGACAAGGATCGTCGACGTCCACTGGCATCGAGGCGACAACATGATCGAGGTGACGTTCGATTCGTTTCCGACTTGGGATGGTTGGCGCATGATCGTCAACGGAGAAGCGGTGCCGATGGAAGCCCCGGCGGGCAAGGTAAACGTCCGTCCAAACGGCCCCACGCACAGCGCTACCGGCGTGTTTATCGGGACGGTTCCCTGGCTCACGGGCCTCGACGACGTGGGCTTCTCGTGCGAAGGTACGCTGCAGTTCGACATCCCAGGGGCCGGGCTCACGAACGAGTTCTCGTTCTCGCTGCGCGAGGACGGCTGCTGCACCGCAAGCGACTGCGAAAGACCGGCCCCGCCGCCGGTCGCCGAGATCATGCCGCCGGTCGCCGAGCTGATCACGATTTCTTCTCCGGATCAAGACGGCTACGCGACAGTCGAAGGCGCTGCGGGATCCGTTCTCCCCTACGCGACGGTCTGGGTCGAGAACTTGAACGCAAGGAACGTCGTACTGGCCGATTCCGACGCGAAGGGAGCGTTTCGGGCGGAGCTCTTCGCGCCGCCCGGATCCTCGGTCCTCGTGAAGGTCGATCCAACGGGCGAGGAGACGCGAAGGCTGTACGACACGATCCGGGCCGGGTGCCCCGATGTCGGATCGGAGATAAACCCCTTATGGGGCACCATCATCCCTATCGAGCAACCGCCGAAACAGACGGCCTTTGGTACGCCGTTTTCGGCGGTAGGTTCGATCAGAGAGTGCACACTCTGGGCCGGCTGGTGGATCGACGGAACAATGGAGGTCTACTCGTTCGGTCTCGGCTCCGAGCCGGCCGCCAGCCCGGGGGACACAGGGCGGATTCACGGTACGCTACGAATCGTGTCTTCGGCAATGGACACCGCCAACCTTGGCGATATCGACACCAACCTCTACTTCAACCTGCGCAAGCTGTTCAATGCCGACGGAACGCCGGCGGCGTGGTGGATGTGGTTCAACAGCTACCTGTTCACCCCAACCGGCCTACCCATCGAAGTCGAGAGCCATGTCGGCAGCTATCACATCGGCCACGTGGGGGTCTCCGAGTTCAGGCGGGTCTCCGATCGCTGCGTGGAGGCCGATTTCTCCGCCAGCATCTCGATTCCCGTCTGGGTCGACCCCGGCCGGTACGAGACGATGGTCCATCTTGAGGGAGGGAACGTGCCCGTGGGGAGCGGGGAGGCATGCATCACCACGTGGTATCACTGGGACTCCCTTGCGTTCCTGCCCCAGATCACGGTGGGCGATCCCGACGAACCTCACATCCCGTGGACCTTGTTCGGCGACGTGCCGGTCAACGGAGACCGAGGGATCACAGCGCGGGAGGACATCGGCGACTTCGTGATGCCGAACCGCGTCGTGACCCCCACGCATCTCCCGGTCATCCCACCAAGCGATGAAGTGACGGGGGAGCCGATCCCCTATCGACTCGATCTCGGCTCGCACTGGATCTCGGCCAGCGAGCGTCGGACGCCGTGTCCGCCGCACATCCCGTTCGCGTTCCCATCCGGAGAGCTCACGGTGACGATCGACAGGCCGAACGGGACGTCGGAGACGCTCGGCCCGGCTCCGATTCGCCAGGCCCTGTCCACCACGCCGACCACGTGGGGTGGCGAACCTATTGATGCCGGTACAGGGCAGGTGGCCGATCTGTATCACATCTCGACAATGGACGAGCGGTTCCTGTACACGTTCGACCAGTGGGGAGACTACTCGCTGGCATTCACCGGATCACTCGAGGATATCTATGGAAACGTGTATCCGGTCGAGAGCACGTTCGACTTCGTGGTTGCGCGCGTGCTCGATCTCGATCCGGCGCAGCTTCCAACAACGCCCTACGTGGTGGGGGATTTCTTCGCGCCGGGACTCCACGTCTTCCCGGCGGTTCCTGCGGACATCGAGATCCGGCTGACCCACATGCCGGACTCGGATCCGGATCGTGCCGTCATCCACACCATCAACGGGCGCGCGAACGCGTTCGGCGTCTTCGCGCCGCCGTCAACCGAGGCGTTCCGCTTCGGGCAGCCCGGCGAGTATCGTGTCGA
>JBARQW010000039.1:0-2594 GCA_049643905.1 Bipolaricaulia bacterium | reverse complement strand
GGTTTACCTCATCCACGCAGCGGACGGGTTTCTTCCATCGGACATGTCGACCGGCTCGCAGGAAGAGATCGAGGAGGAGCTCCGACTCGCCTACGTCGCTCTGACACGCGCCAAGAACTTCCTCTACGTCACGTGGCCTTTCCGCTACTACCACAAGTGGTATGCGCTCTCCCAATCGCACAGCTACGCGCAACTCTGCAGGTTCTTCACGCCCTACGTCCTCGAGACGATCGACGACGAAGAGCTGCTGCATCCTGACGAGACCGACAGCGACGCTCCCGTCGATATTGACGTCGACGTGGGGGAACGGATCCGTCGAATGTGGGAGGCGGGGCCGGGCTGAGGTCTGGCCGTTTGCGGAGGACAAGTCCAGACTCCTGGTTCTCAGCAGTTCCGAAATCGATGTTCCGGCTCGCGGTGCGCCGAATAGGGTAGACTGGCGGCGATCACAGGAGGATGCCCGCATGACGGCCGAGCGACTGCCTGTCGGACAACGCTGGGTGGAGAAGCCGATCGTCTATGACATCGGGCCGGTTCCGTCAGTCGATCTTGATACGTTCCGCCTCACGGTCTCTGGCGCCGTACAAGAGCCATTGAGCCTCTCGTGGGATGACATCCTTGCCCTGCCGTGCTCAAGACTCGTGCGCGACCTGCACTGCGTGACCGCGTGGAGTGTTCAGGACGTCGCGTGGGAAGGCGTTCGTACCAAGGAGATCGTCGATCGCGTGATCCCAGACCCGGAAGCGAAGTGGGTCTTCGTCCGCGGCAGAGACGGATACACGACGAATCTTCCGATCGAGGACTTCGGCCGTCCGGATAGTCTGCTCGCCTATCGGATGGGCGACGCGCCACTTCGCGTGGAGCACGGGCACCCACTGCGACTGGTGATCCCGGCCCTGTACGCGTGGAAGAGCGCCAAGTATGTCGAGGAAATCGAGTTCCTGGCGCACCTTCGCCGAGGGTACTGGGAGGAGCGTGGTTTCCACGATCGCGGAGACCCGTGGCGCGAGGAACGCTTCCGGGTTTGAGATGCGAGCTACAGGAAGACGTAGTAGCAGACGTGCCAGGTCGTGTTCGCGGCAAACATGACCACGATTGAAGCGTTGAACGCGAGCGCGATCTTCTTTCCGTTCAAGAGGATGTAGGCGGGGACGACGAGCGCAATCAGTCGCAGGAGAATCAACAGCGCTAGTCGCCAGCCCGACCCCTGAAACCACGGCATGTAGACCATCCCCTGGACGGCCCAGCCGACGGCCGACATCCCAATGAACACCCACGGATTCAGATCGTGCACTCTGGCGAGCCGCCATCCGCTACTCAGGACTGCGCCGATCCATCGTGCGAAGCGCTCAACTGGATTGAGGGAGAATCTAGACAGAACGGCCGTTCCAGCCGCCGCTCTCGAGATCGTCCTGTTCAGCTCATCCACCGCCCAAGCTTGAAGGCCCCGGGTCCGGAGCCTTCAGGAATCTATCGAAACTGGCTCATTGTTTTCGAGCGCAGAGGATACTCGATGCGCTAAAGTTTCGCCCTCGCATGTGTGTTTCCTGTGGGCAGGTCTCGACCACAGGGTGTGTCGAGAACGAGAAGAGCGAGCAGAGCGGCCGTCTGCTGGAGGAGAACGGAACCTCGGACGCCGACGAGCACCACCCTCTTGACGCATCGCCCGTTTCGTCGTACTCTGCCCCAATCACTGCTCATAGGAGGTGAGCGAATGACCAATCGACTCCAACACCGAGGTGGTTGCGTTTGTCCGCCGCTCACCTCGTCGACCGCCAAGTAGACATCGGCTTGGCCACAACCCCTTAGGTTCATCTCAGGCTTCGGCTCGTTCGGGCGAACGCGTTGCCCGAATCCGAGCCTCGTTTCTTTCGAGTCATCTCGCGTTTCAGAGGGAGGCAGAATGAAGATTGCAGAGACGATTCTTGACTTGGTGGGGCAGACGCCCCTCGTGCAGCTTGGTGCGGCGGGGCCCGGTAGAGCGAAGGCCATCTACATGAAGCTGGAGCGGTTCAATCCGATCGGGAGCGTCAAGGAACGGATTGCCCTGTCGATGGTGGAAGACGCGGAAGCAAGCGGAACCCTGCAGCCCGGCGGCACGATCATCGAGCCGACGTCGGGCAACACCGGCATCGCGTTGGCGATGGTCGGTGCAGTCAAGGGCTATCGCGTGATCTTGACGATGCCGGACACGATGAGCATTGAGCGCAGGCGACTTCTGATCGCGCTGGGCGCCGAGCTCGTGTTGACGCCGGGGGCGGACGGCATGCGCGGCGCAATCGACGAGGCCGATCGACTCGCAGAGCAGACCCCGGGCGCCGTCATCCTCGGTCAGTTCGACAACCCGGCCAATCCGCGAGTTCACGAGGAGACCACGGCTCGCGAAATCTGGAACGATACCGACGGGGAGGTAGACATCGTTGTGGCTGGGATCGGGACAGGAGGATCGGCGACGGGAATCGCGCGGTTCTTGAAGCGGCTGAAGCCGAGCGCGAGAGTCATCGGCATCGAGCCGACAAACTCGCCCTTCCTGACCGAGGGGCGTGCGGGACCGCACAAGATCCAGGGGATCGGAGCCGGCTTCGCGCCGAGCA
>JBARQW010000038.1:0-2106 GCA_049643905.1 Bipolaricaulia bacterium | reverse complement strand
ATGTTGAACAGCTTGCTGACGACCGTCGCCACGCCCCGGAAGTGGGTCGGCCGCGACGCCCCCTCGAGTCGCTTCGTCAGATCCTCGACGTCGACCCAAGAATCGAAACCGCTCGGGTACATCTCCTCTGCCGCCGGGACGAAGACGAGGTCGACGCCTTCGGCTTCGAGCAGATGCAGGTCACGCTCGAGGTCGCGTGGATACGCCGCCAGATCCTCCGAGGGCGCGAACTGCGACGGGTTGACGAAGATGCTGGCGACGAGCGAGTTGCACGAGGTCTTCGCGTGCCGCACGAGCGACAGGTGTCCCTCGTGGAGATAGCCCATCGTGGGAACGAAGCCGACCGGCTCTTCGAGCTCCGCTCTGAGGGTTCGAAACGCCTCGATCGTCGTCGCGGTCTTCATCGTCAGCTCTCGTGTCCCTCCGCGATGCTCTCCTCGACGGCCCGGATCACGTCCTCGGAGACCGAGACCGACTCCTTCTCCGTCGGGAAGCTGCCGGCGTTGACGGCATTTGCGTAGTCCTTCAACGCCGATGCGGCAGTCTCGGCAAGTTTTGCGAACTGGCGTGCGTGCTTCGGGACAAAGTCGGAGAACCATCCCAGCGTATCGGCAATCACCTGGATCTCGGCGTCGCAATGCGGGCCTGCTCCGATTCCAACGGTCGGAATGGTCAGGCGTTCGGTGATGAGCTTCGAGAGTTCGGTCGGAACACACTCGAGCACGATGGCGAAGGCGCCCGCCTTCTGCAGCGCGAGCGCATCGTCGAGGAGCTCGCGTGCCCGATGGACGTCCTTTCCTTGGGCGCGGAAACCGCCGAGCTGGTGAATCGACTGCGGCGTCAGGCCGAGGTGACCCATCACGGGAATCCCGGCCCCCGTCAGCCGGGCGACCGTCTCGGCGACCGCGCGGCCGCCCTCGAGCTTGACCGCCTGGGCGCCGCCTTCTTGAAGGCAGCGGCCGGCGCTTTCGAGTGCCTGCTCGGGCGACTTGTGGTAGGTCATGAACGGAAGGTCGGCGACGATGAGGGCGCGCCGGCTGCCACGCACCACTGCGCGGGTGTGATAGATGATGTCATCGAGCGTCACCGGAATCGTGCTGTCGTACCCGAGGACGACCATTCCGAGGCTGTCGCCGACGAGAATGAGCGGAATCCCCGCTTCGTCAACGAGCCGGGCGGTGACGACGTCGTAGGCGGTGATTGCTGCAAACCGCTCGCCTTTCTCCTTCTTCTTCCGGATGTCCGCAGTTGTGACGCGCATCACATTCACCTTCCCTCCAGGTACTCGAGAAGCTTTTTGGCGTCAGTTTCACTGAGTGTTCCCTTTGCCCGAGCGATCGGGATCGTCCTTCGTGCGAGTTCCGTATACAAGTCGACGTGTGCCGGCGAGAACTCTGCGAGCGCCTTGAGATTCCGTTTGACGGTGCCAACATCACCTCGCGCGACGGGGCCGGTCAGCGCCTTCGGCAGGCCGACGGCTTCCAGATTCTCGATCGTTCCTCGGACGAGCGGGAGGAGGGCCTTCAGTCCATCTTCCTTCGTGAGACCCAAGTGATCCCACAGGCTGGCCGCGGCGTCGAGCAGCGTGACCAGGTAATTGCAGGCGATGACTGCGCTCGCGTGATAGAGCGCTTTGTCGCCGTGAAGGACGAACGGCCGCCCACCGAGCGCCCGCGCCATCGAACAGAGGGATGCTTCCAGGTCCTTGTCGGATGCCTCGATGACGACCGCCGAGCCGGGCAGGTTCTTCTTGGCCTGTTCGAGGCTGGCGAGCGTCTGCAGCGGATGGAAGGCACCGACCGCGGCGCCCTGCTCTCTGGGGCCGTCGAGGAGGTTGATCGACGACGTGCCGGAGCAGTGAACGGCGCACTTCCCGGCCCCCCAACGGAGCGAGTCGGCGACGTCGCCGACCGCGTCGTCTGAGACGGTGAGGAATATCGTGTCGGCCGTGTCGACAACTCCCTGGGGCTCCTTGGCGCTTCGAGCACCCGGGACGCTCGCGATCGCTCGGGCTACATGCTCTTGATTCCGGCTGGACACGGCGGCCACTTCGAAGCCTGCATCCGCGAGCCCTCGGGCGAGTGCCGTGCCGACGATGCCGAGGCC
>JBARQW010000037.1:0-1824 GCA_049643905.1 Bipolaricaulia bacterium | reverse complement strand
GCCCGAGGGCGCTCGCGACCGTTGAAGAACCACAAGTCTATCCGGAGTCGCACGGATCGCAAGGAGAGCAAGCTCCCCCTCGCACCTCCGATCCAGCCGAGGCGTGCCGGCAGCTGTTCCGAACGGCGCCGTGTCGGCTCCCGGAAGATGCAGGCACTCCCGCGAAGGCTGGAAACGGAGGAGGTCAATGCATATGATCGTTTGACGGGACTCATCCGGCGGAGTGGTATGCTTGCCGGCGGGTCGATCGAAGAGCAAGGGCGACGAGGGCACGTCGGGAAGTGTGCGACAGCCCGAGCATCGTCGCGGGACACTCTCGTGGCCACGGGAACAGCTTTCGATAGGCGTTCTTTCAGGCACGAGTTAAGGCGTTTCCGCGTCGTTCTGTTGTCCCAAGGCGGGGAGTCGCAGCCGATGACCAACGTGCCGACATCGATTCTCGACGTTCAGGATCTGAGCGTCTACTTCCACATCGAGGGTCAGGTCGTCCGCGCGGTGGACGGCATTAGCTACTCGATCGAGAAGGAGCAGACACTCGGTGTCGTTGGGGAGAGCGGCTGCGGTAAGACGGTGACGGGGCTCGCGATCATGGGACTCGTCCAAACCCCTCCGGGACGGATCGAGAGCGGCGCGATTCTCTACTACCGGGACGGACAGCCTGTCGACTTGGCAAAGCTTCGGCCGAAGGGACGCGAGATCCGCTCAATCCGCGGCAACGAGATCGCGATGATCTTCCAGGAGCCAATGACGTCGCTGAACCCGGTTTACACGATCGGGAAGCAGATCATGGAAGCGATTGTCCTCCATCAGAAGCTCAACAAGAAGCGGGCGCGCGTCGGAGCGATTCGAATGCTTCGAGCGGTGGGGATACCACTTCCCGAGCAGCGTGTGGACGAGTATCCACATCAGCTCTCGGGGGGCATGCGGCAGCGGGCGATGATCGCCATGGCGCTGTCGTGCAATCCGTCATTGTTGATCGCCGATGAGCCGACGACGGCTCTCGACGTGACGATACAGGCCCAGGTTCTCGAGCTGATGAATGACCTGCGTGACGAGTTTCACGCGGCGATTCAGTTCATCACGCACGACCTCGGCGTGATCGCCGGCATGGCCGACGACGTCGTCGTCATGTACCTCGGCAAGATCGTCGAAGGAGCGTGCGTCAGCGAGGTCTTTCACGCGCCGAAGCATCCCTACACTCAAGGTCTGATGCACTCGATCCCCTCGTTGACGATGCGAAAGGCGCGGTTGGAAGCGATCAAGGGCGTCGTTCCCGACCCGTTCGACGTGCCTGTAGGCTGCGGGTTCGAGCCGAGGTGTCCGCACGCCATGGACGTCTGCAGGTCAACGGCTCCCGAACTGAGAGAGGTCTCCGCCGGGCATCAGGCGGCGTGCTGGCTCTACGAGGAGAGATGATGGCGCTGGACCAAGCGCTGCTCGAAGTGACCGGACTGAAGAAGCACTTCGCTGTGCGGAGGGGCGTCCTGCGTCGCGCGACCGGATACGTCAAGGCGGTCGACGGGGTCGACCTGTTCATTCGAGAGAGGGAGACGCTCGGTCTGGTTGGGGAGAGCGGCTGCGGGAAGACGACGGCAGGCCGCTCCATGCTGCGTCTTCTCGAACCGACGGCGGGAGAGATCCTCTTCCGAAGCCGGAGGCTCGCTCGCGAGGGCGAAGAACCCCGGGAAATCGACGTCGCGAAGGCTCCGCCGAAGCTGATGAAGGCGCTTCGCCGAGACATGCAAATCATCTTCCAGGATCCGTTTTCTTCCCTGAATCCGCGGATGACGGCCGGAGCGATCGTCGGCGAGCCGTTGCTCGTGC
>JBARQW010000036.1:0-2021 GCA_049643905.1 Bipolaricaulia bacterium | reverse complement strand
CTCCTGCCATACGGTTGCCCTTCCTCGCCCACTCGGCAAGACGCGTGACTGCTTTTGCGTTTGGCATTCGAAGGGATGTACAATCTTGGGCATCCAGAAAGGAGGAACGATCGTGGGAAAGAACAAGATCTATGAGGGAAGCCTGGCTACCTTTTTCTGGTTCGGCGGATGGCTGTTCACACTTGCGTTCGCAAAGCTTCTGTGGTGGCAGGCCATCCTCGGCCTGGTCATCTGGCCGTACTACCTCGGGCTGACTCTCCGGTAGGTACGACCGCGGTGTCTCTTGCGGGGGCTGACCTGGCCCCGGAATCCGGCCCAATGCCAGAGCCAGTACTTGCCACGGACAGGCCCCGCTGAACATCGAGATCCTGAACGGACCGTGCATGGTTCCTGGCATCACCGTCTACAGCTTCTTCCTCAAGGACCCCGGCGGCTACCGCGTCGAGATCCAAGCGTTCGCGGAGTCGGAGACGGAAGCAAGGTTCGAGTCCCGCTAGGTGTACTTGATGGGATGTCCTGTTTGACTGCGAGGGCGCATCGCTGCACAATGGAGCAGATGCCCCCTATTCTCATGAAGCGGCCGAGATGAACAGGTCCCGGAAGTGGCGCAAGCGTCTCACGAGGGTTACTGCCAGGCATCCGCTTGCCAGCTTTCTAGTTGCCCTCTTGTTGCTCTTCGCTGTGTGCATTCTCGTCCTATTTCTGACTCACGAGGCCAGGACTGTTCGCGAAGCTCTATCGCTGGTTCTTCCCCCCTTCTTGGGCGAAGGACCCGGGGACCCAGCGCTTCCTCTGGGCACAGTGGTGGTCTCGTTCATCGGACTGCTCGCTAGTATCGGCTTGCTTGCAGTGGTGACGGCGCTCATTGTGAATCGGTTCATTCAGCTTTGCTTGCGAGGTGGTAAGGTGACCAGGCGAACACGCGAGTCGGATCATGTCGTGATATGCGGGTGGAACAAGCAAGGGGAACGGATTGTCGAGGAGCTCGAGAAGGCCGATCCCTGCCCGGGATTGGTGATCTTGGCGGAGTTGAGCCAGCGACCTGTGCCAAATGAAGATGTCGACTTCGTATGTGGCGACCCCACTCAGGATCAAGACCTCAGAAGAGCAGGCGTAGAACAAGCCCAAAGTGTCATCATCCTGACTGACTTCTCAAGCAACCCAAATGAAGCGGACGGGAGAGCGTTGTTGATCGCCTTGGCAGTTGAGACACTGAACCCGCACACCCGCACTTGTGTGCAGGTTCTCAACCACACGAATCGCCGCCACTTCGAACGAGCCGACGTCGATGAGATCATCTGTCTCGACCAGATCGGAGGCAATCTCGCCGTCGCATCCGCTCTCAATCCTGGGCTGTCTCATGTCGTCTCGGAGCTTCTGACGTTCAACTCCGGGAGTGAATTCTACCGTGTGGCCGGCAAGGTCGTGCAAGAGCTGGCAGGGTACACCTACACAGAAGCGGCGCAGCGCCTTGCGGAACGGCATGCTGCTCTGATCGGTGTGGAGACGGATGACTCTGCCGAGCTACGAGAGAAGCTGAGCTCAGACGTTGTGCACGCAACCAAGACAGCCACTAGTCGAGTGATCGTCGTCAATCCCCAAAGCGAGTACCGTATCCAGGGCGCGGACGCCTTTTACTGCGTGGCTGAGGCTACCAAGACTTGGTAGCTCTGTCATCAGTACTCACAGCGACTGTCCTGGATCGTGTTCCTGCGCGTCCAAGGGCGAGGCCAGTGGAGAATTTCCCTAGTGCGCATCGCGCGAATCCGCTTCACACCACTGTCCCAGCTCTTTGTCAAGTCTCTCGGTGAACATCTCCAGCAGAACAGGGTCGTCACTTGCCATAGCTGCTAGCTCCCGGATCCTTGACCTGGCCTCCTGAGACCGATCCAGAGGCGTTTATCGGCGTGATACAGCACGAAGACGCCCGGGATGGCCATCTGAACCCGAGATTCACTGACCAGGCTATTGTCCGAAACTTACTCCGATACACGACGCTCAGGAAAGGCGTCAGGCTCTGG
>JBARQW010000035.1:0-11029 GCA_049643905.1 Bipolaricaulia bacterium | reverse complement strand
CCTTCTTCCTAGCCGTGCCACTTCATGTTCGCGCCGAGCAACAACCCGATCGCCGCAATCGTCAGCAGGTACGTGAATCCCTTCGCGCTGAATAGCTTCTTCATCGTCTCTTCTCCCTTCCGCGTGTATCCGCCCCACTTCATGTCCGCCTCCTCCTGTCCGTCCGGTCTAGCCGTGCCACTTCATGCTCGCACCGAGCAGCAGCCCGAGCGTCGCGATCGTCAGCAAGTACGTGAATCCCTTCGCGCTGAATAGCTTCTTCATCGTCTCTTCTCCTTCTCGGTCGGGTTCGCCCCAGCCCATCTTCATTCACGCCACCTTTCTTCCGTTCTTCAAGTGCGAGCCGACCCACGCTCGCTTCGGCTCGATCGCCCCAAAGAATGGCCGTTTTGTGTGTGTCAGTATCGGAGGGCTCGGCACCCCGGGTCAAGCATAGTATATATCTGAATCCATCCGGTGCGGATGGGGAGAGAACGTAAGGCCAAAGAGAATAGAGGTTTCACGATCCGACGAACCACCACAGAGATGGAGGAAACATGGAATTCACCTGGATGAACGGCTTGTGCCCGCGCGTTTGACTTCCCGAACGCCCAACGGTAAAGTCTTCCGCAGATTCCAGGCAGAGGTGTTTGCGTGAGAGACTACGAAATCGTATACGTCATTCGCACCGATCTCTCGGACGAGGATCGCGCAGCCAAGGTTGAGCGAATCCACACGTTGATAACAGAGAACGGCGGAGAAATCGGCAAAATGGAAGAGTGGGGAAAGCGCGTTCTCGCCTACGAGATTAGGCACTGCGCCGATGGGTTCTTCGGCATGGCCGAGTTTCACCTACCGCCGGACGGGGTCAAGACGATCGAGGATCGGTTGAACATCGACGAGGAGATCCTCCGCTATCAGATCGTCTCGCGGAGCTAGGACCGACAAGAGGGAAGATGGCCGCTAGCCTGAACAGAGTTATCCTCATCGGAAACCTGACCGCCGATCCCGAAATGCGATACACCCCGAGCGGAACGGCCCGAACCCGGTTCTCGATCGCGATCAACCGCCAGTACAAGGACTCCTCGGGGCAAATGAAAGAGGAAGTCACGTTTGTCCCGATCGTCGTGTGGGGCTCGCAAGCGGAGAACTGCGCCAACTACCTCTCGAAGGGCAGATCGGTCGCAGTCGACGGACGCCTGCGCATCGACTCGTTCGAGAATGCGGAAGGGGAGCGCCGGAAGGTCGTCGAAGTCGTCGCCTCGGCCGTGCAGTTCCTCGGCGGCCCAGCTCGGTCGCAAGACCAGAAGCAGCCCGGCTCCGTGTCGTCTCCGTCCCCTGAACCTGAAACGAAAGCGCAAGGCACGGACGAGGAGGTCCCGTTCTAGACGATGTTCACCAAGCGAAGAAGAAAATGCCGCGTTTGCGAGCGAAATCTTACGCTCGACTACAAGAAGCCAGAGGAGCTGAAGCAGTACATGAATCGCTTGGGGAAGATTCTTCCCAAGCGCGCCACGCACCTCTGCGCCAAACACCAGCGCCGCCTGTCTCTTGAGATCAACCGAGCGCGCAAGCTGGCTCTCCTCCCCTACGTTGGGGAGCGCGAAGCGATCAAAGTACGCGGAAGGTGAGTCGTCGGAGGCGGTGCGTTTCGTCTCTCGCATGAAAACCATCCCGCTTGCGGGAAGGCTCTTCGGGATCACGTACGGGACACCACGTTCGCGCGAGTCCGGCGGACGGCCTGTCTCGCCGCGAGAGGACAGCCTAGATGAAGGACGTCGCCGCCGTTGTCTTTCACCCTCCCCACGGAGCAACCGAAGGCGAGCGTCTTGTCGCCGCCGGCCGCCGCGCGGCGATTGGCGACCTTGTCTCGAATCTCCGAGAGGTCGGCCTGGAGCCGATTCTCGTCGTCTCGCCGACCGAAGAGGACCCTGTCCGGGATTGGGACCTCGAGATCTTCGAAGCATCAGGCCGAGTCCCGTTCCACTTCGGAGAGACGCTGAAGGACGTCATCCGCGCTCGTCGGCCCGATGGGCTTCTCTACTTCGGCAGTGGAAGCGGACTCCTTCTCAGGCCCGAGTGGATCGACCGGCTCCGTCTGTTCGCCGCGCGCGACGAGCCTGGAGCCCTCTTCAACAACTTCTACTCCAGCGATTTCGCTGCCGTTTCCGATGTGAAGCGGCTTCTCGACATCGATCTTCCTGAGATCGACAACCCTCTCGGTTTCGTGCTGGCAGACGCCCGAGTCCCTTGTTCGACGCTCGAACGAGGCGCCGAGACGCAGTTTGACATCGACACTCCGACCGACCTTCACGTCCTCGCGGCGACCGCCCGAGGCGGACCGACGATTCGATCGCTTCTCGATCGTCTCGATCTTACCCACCCCTCCCTTCCGCAGATTCTGGCTCTCTTGAGCGATCGATCGGCCCACGTCTGTCTGATAGGACGCGTCAGTCCGAGAACGTGGGCCGACATCGAGAGCGAGGTCGCCTGTCGAACGAGCGGCCTCCTCGAAGGCCGCGGAATGCGCGCGGCGGCGAACACCCGCCTTCCAGTCCTCCATCAGATGCTTCGAGAAGACGGGACCCAGGCCTTCTTCGATCGCCTGTCGCGGGCGTGCGACGGCGCAGTGATCGACACGCGCCCTCTTCTTGCTGGGACGGGGCCGTTGCCGCCGCCGGCCGATCGCTTCTCGAGCGATCTCTTCCGACCGAACCAGATCGGCGATCCGCTATGGCGGTCGTTTACAGAGGCAGCCCTCGCCGCGCCGATTCCCGCTCTCCTCGGCGGGCACTCCGCCGTGAGCGGAGGCCTCTACTTGCTCTCCGAAGCGTGCTGGAAAGGCCGAGACCTTGACCGTAGACTTCATCCCGAGCCGTTCGATCCGGACAAGGAGCGATCATGAGTCACTCGTTTCCCTCTTCCTCTCTTCTCAATGCCGATCCCCAGACAGCGGCACTGATCGCTGCCGAAGAGCGACGCCAACGAGAGAAAATCATCCTCATACCATCGGAAAGCCTGACACCATCGGCCGTGCGGGAAGCGTTGGGATCCGTTCTGACGAGCATCTACGCCGAGGGGTATCCGCGAAGGGCGATGATGGACCTGCCGCCGGAGCGATTGGCCGACCTCGATGAGCAACTCGCAAGCTACCGGCGATACGCCGATCGGCGATTCTACAAGGGGGCCGAGATTGCCGATCTGGTCGAGTCGCTTGCGGCAAGAAGGGCCGCTGCCTGCTTCGAAACACCGGAGATTCCGGCCGAACAGATTCGCGCCAACGTACAGGCCCTCTCCGGCGCCGCTGCGAATCTCGCCGTTTACGACACCTTCGTGCAACCAGGAGAGACCGTGATGGGGATGGCGCTCACCGAGGGAGGCCATCTCACGCACGGATCTCCGTTCAGCGTGACCGGAAAGCGCTACCGGATCGTCTCCTACGCCACCGACCCGAAGACCGGGCGACTCGACTACGACGCCATCGAACGCCTGGCAAATGAGCATCGGCCGCGGATGATCATCGCCGGATTCACGTCGTATCCGTGGAAACCGGATTGGGGCAGATTCCGCGCAATTGCGGACAACGTCGGCGCGATCCTCCTCGCCGACGTGGCGCACACGGCAGGGATGATCGTCGGGGGCGTCTATCCGAGCCCGATCGGCCACGCGCATGTCGCCACCCTCACGACCCACAAGACCCTGTGCGGCCCACGCGGCGCCGTCATCCTTTCGACCGAACCTGAGATTGCCGAGATGATCGACTCCGCAATCTTTCCGGGCCAGCAGGGCGGACCGCACGTGAACAAGTTCGCAGGCATAGCCGTTGCGCTGAAGCTCGCGCTGACCCCGGAGTTTGCCGACCTCCAACGTCGAATCGTCGAAAACGCCTCGCACCTCGCTGATGCCCTTCAGGAGAACGGCCTGTCACTCGCATACGGCGGGACTGATACCCACCTTCTTCTCGTAGACCTCCGTGAGCTTGCGAGCGAGACGGGCTTCACGCTGATGGGCGAGGTTGCCAGCCGCATCCTCGACATCGCCGGAATCGTCTGCAACAAGAACACGCTCCCCGGAGACACGAGTGCGGCCGACGCACACGGGATCCGACTGGGGACACCGTGGGTGACGCAGCGCGGAATGGGATCAGGTGAAATGAAGGAAATCGCGTCGATCATCGCCGACGTGCTTCATGCGATCCGTCCGTTCTCCTACCTCGGTCTGACCGGTGCACTGTCCCGCGGCAAGCTGCCGCTATCCACCCTCGAGAAGGCGGAACGCGAGAGTCGGGGGTTGATCTCGCGCTTCAGTCCTGGGACCGGATCACGCGAAGCCGAGCGAGCGATGTCCACGGAGGATTCCCCGTGGACGGCGCTACGCCTGCGAGGCGGACGAGTCCGCGCGCTCCTGAACGAGGCGACCCCATCGGACATGTTCGGGGTAGACGGTGCGGATTCCTGCCGGACGCACCTGTTCGATGAGAACGGCCAGACAATCACTGAGGCGGTCGTCGGCAGACTTGCCGACGAGGAGTATCTCGTCCTTGTGCCTCGCGAAAGCTCGACGACGACACAAGCGTGGCTGATCGGTCTCGCCGAGGGGTACACGCTGTTCGACTCGGAAGACGTCTTTCGCAAGGTTCAAGGGCCCGCCGTCGTCGAGGAAGCGACGGCGGAAGGCCTTCCTCCGGTCGCTCGCGAGTGGCTCAACGAACACCCCGGTCCGCCGTGCGAGACGATCGAGGAGGCCTACGCACGCCACCCTGAGCGTTTCGCGATCTGGAAGCCGTACTTCGTCGGGCAATCCCGTCTCGACCTGTCCGGGATGGATCCGAAGCGGACGCCGTTCGTGTGGTCCGAGTCGTCGGAGGCGCCGGCCGAAACGCTTCGAAGAACCCCGCTCCACGAAACACACGTCGGACTCGGCGCGCGGCTCGTCCCGTTCGCCGGATGGGAGATGCCGGTCTGGTACTCATCGAGCCTCGAGGAGCACCACGCCGTGCGAGAACGCGCCGGGCTGTTCGACCTTGGACACATGGGCGTCTTCCAGGTTGATGGTGAAGGCGCCGCCGAGTTTCTCAACGTCGTCACCTCCAACTACGCCGCGTGGCTGGAGGACGGAACTTCCCAATACGCCTACCTTCTGGACACCGAAGGGAAGATCCTCGACGACGTCTTCGTCTACCGCCGAACGCGCAACCGTTACCTCGTTGTCGTCAACGCCGTCAACGAGCAGAAGGACTGGACCTGGTTGAACGGTATCAACGAAGGCCGCATCGTGATCGACAACGACGCGCCTTCGAGGCGGCCAAGCAGGAGCGTGACACTCCGTGATCTCAAGAGAGAACGAGGCGTAGTCGACATCGCGCTGCAAGGCCCGAGGAGTCGCCGCATCCTCGAGCGTCTGCTTGCGCCGGCCGAGCGCCGAGCGATCGCGGCGCTCGAAAGGACGCAATTCCGCGAGGTTGTCGCGGAGGGACATCAGATCCTGATCGCGCGCACCGGCTACACCGGAGAGCCACTCGGCTACGAGATCTATGCAGGCGGCGAGGACGCGAAGTGGTTGTGGGAGACGCTCCTTGCCGTCGGAAAGGTCGACGGCCTCACTCCCTGTGGTCTTGCGGCACGCGATTCGACGAGGACCGAGGCGGGACTCCCCTTGTACGGATTCGAGCTCGCCGGTCCGCACGAAATCGATCCGTTCGAGGCGGGCTTCGGAGCCTACGTCAAGCTCCACAAGCCCTTCTTCATCGGGCGGGCGCAGTGCGTCTCCTACTACACGGAGCGAGAGCGCGAAGCCGTGCGCTTCGGCGTCGAACCGGGCGCGCGTCCGGTTCGCCGCGGTGCCGCCGTTCTCGATCGAAACGGGAGTTTCCTCGGCCGAGTGACCAGCTGTGTCAGCGTCGGCGAGACGCAGGTCGGCCTCGCACTCTGCGATCGACGCGACGTCGACCCAGGATCCCGCATATTCCTCCTCAATCCTACCCGTGAGGGGGCATCACCCAAGAACACGATGGATCTTCGCGCGGGTGATCGGATGGTGGTTCCGGCGCACGGGACGATCCTTCCGCGCTTCCCTTCTCGCGACCCAATCTTCCAGTCAAGCGCATAGACGAGACGAAGCCGCGGAAAAGAGAACAGAATAGAATCCCAGGAGGGATCACCAGACGAGGAGCCGTCGGAAGCTCCTCCGCTCTAGGCGCTCAGTTCAGCCGTCGATCCTCACAGTCCGGCGGAGCAACCGCGTTCAGCCACGTGAGTTCCGGTGGTAGGACAGATTGGAGAGCGAATGCGTACTCACGCCACCGATCGCGCTCGCGGTATGCCTCGACGAGGGCATCTTGCAGAAGCTCAATCTCAGGCTTGATCAGGATGTAAATGCCGGAGGATGTGTCGTCACCGACGAGTTCCCCTCGCAAGCGGGAGACGGCCTGGCGAATCGCCAACCCCTCGCGCTGCCTGAGTTCCTCGAGACGATGTAGGATCGCGACGGCTTCCCCTCTGAAAATCAGACGGTTGCGGTCACCGCGCGCTAGATGCCCTTCGAGCATGTCGCCAAGAGCGTTCACTCTTAAGCGAACCGCGCGTTTCGACAGACCAAGGAACTGTGCGACGTCGTCCAGCGTGGCCATGGCCACATTATACGTCAAAGCTTGCCCTCGCCATGTAATGCGGAAAACCTTCACCGGGTGGACGCTGCGCGCCCCGAGAAAGCCGAGCGACAGTTTACTCGCCGGTCGACTTCGGTCTAGAATCTGTTAACTCAACTGGGGGTGAAGGAAATGGGCAAGGGATTCAGGGATTTCATCGCCAAGGGGAACCTGCTCCAGCTGGCTGTCGCGTTTGTCATGGGTGTGGCTTTCGCGACGATGGTCAGATCGTTCGTCAACGATCTGATCATGCCTATGATCGGCAAGCTCGTTGGAAACGTCGATTTCGCGAACCTGTACGTCGTCCTGTCAGGGGAGACGTATGCGTCGGCCGCTGCGGCACGTGAGGCCGGGGCTCCTGCCATCTACTACGGTTCGTTCATCAACACCGTCATCGCGTTCTTGATCATCGCGCTCGTGATGTTCTTCATTGTGCGGGCGTTCGCACGCATGCAGAAACCTGCGGAAGAGGGGCCTCCCACGACCAAGGAATGCCCGTACTGCAGATCGAGCATTCCAATCGCCGCCAGCCGGTGCGCCTTCTGCACGTCGGAAGTGGCGATCTCGTAGCGATAGAGAGACCTCAGGATTCTCGATGGTGACCGATCACGCTTCCCAGGCTTCGGGTTGTGGGCTGGGGCGGTGACGGCTATCGTCGACGCATGAGCCTCCGTGACGTCGCGAAAGCGATCGTTCCCAACCTGATCGATCAGGGCCGATTGATCCGACTTCCCCGAGAGCGAACGATCGTCTTCGTCGGCGACACACACGGCGACATCGACGCGACCGAACGGATCATCTCTCGGCACCTCGTCTCCGACCGCACACTCGTCTTCCTCGGTGACGCGGTCGATCGTGGGCCTGATTCCGCCGGGAACCTCGAGTTCATCCTCAGAACGAAGACCGAGCATCCCAAGTCGATCTACCTGTTGATGGGGAATCACGAAGCGTGGTCGACCGCACCCTTCTCGCCGGCCGACTTCTGGGACGGCTTGGACCCGAGAGCGGAACGAACCATCGCGAACGCTCTCTCCCATCTTCCGTACGCCGCATGGCACCCGTCAGGCATACTCGGCCTCCACGGAGCCCTACCGGATCTCCCCACCCTCGATGCGTTCGAGTCGCTCGAACTCGGGTCGGACGCCTGGAGGGCGATCACGTGGGGAGATTGGGACGAAAGCGTCGGCGGAAGCGCCACATCGGAGATGTGGGAGCGTCCGACCTTCGGGCGATCGCAGTTTGAATCCCGGGCGGGGAGACTCGGCGTTCGGGTCCTTGTGCGTTCACACCAGCCGTTCGCCCCGGACTACCTGTTCGACGGTCGGTGTCTGACGATCTTCTCGTCGAGCGCGTACGGCCGTGGGACCCGACAGGTTGCCGTCTTTCGCCCGGGCCGAAAGGTGGGCTCGGCACGGGATCTCGAGATCGAATCGATCGACTGAGGCTCGATTGCCACGCTCCGAGGGAACGGGTACGCTGGGACGGAGACGTACGACAGACGGTGCCTAGACTCCGCGGAAAGGAAGGTCGACACATGCTCGATCCACGAGTTCAGAAGCTCGCAGAAGTGCTCGTAAACTACTCGGTCGGCGTACGCCAGGGTGACAACGTCATGATCCAGGCCGGTGCGGTCGCTGCGCCGATGATCGAGGCGCTCCTCGTCGAGGTTCTCAAGGCGGGAGGAAACCCCTATACGCGCGTCTCATTGGAAGGCGTGCAAGAACTGGTCTATCGCCACGCGTCCGACGAACAGCTGCAGCACATCCCGGAGCCGGTCAAACTCGTCTACGAGACGTACGACGTCCTGATCTCGGTCGGCTCGTCGACGAACACCAAGGCACTGACCGGTGTGCCGCCGGAGAAGATGCGGATCTCCAGTCTGGCTCAGAAGGAGCTGTTCAAGACGTTCATCGAGCGATCGGCCGCCGGCGAGCTGCGCTGGGTGGGCTGCCTCTATCCGACCAACGCCTTCGCGCAGGACGCCGAGATGGGTCTCGCCGAGTATGGGGACTTCGTTTTTCGTGCGTGCCTTCCGGAATTCGATGACCCCATCGGCTACTGGAAGCGGTTCTCGAAGCGTCAGCAGAAACTCGTCGATTGGCTCAAAGGGAAGGAGTCGGTCCGCGTCGAGGGCTCCGACATCGATCTTCGCATGAGCATCGCGGGTCGAAGCTTCGAGAATTGCGACGGGAAGAAGAACATGCCCGACGGTGAGATCTTCACGGGTCCGGTCGAGGAGAGCGTCGAGGGACACGTCCGCTTCTCGTATCCGACCGTCTACAGCGGCAGGAAGCTCGAGAACGTTCACCTGTGGTTCGAGAAAGGGAAGGTCGTCAAGGCGACCGCGGAGAAGGGCGAGGACTTCCTCCTCGATACCCTAGAAACGGACGACGGGGCCCGGTACGTCGGAGAATTCGCCATCGGAACCAACGAAGGGATCACGCGAGCCACCGGGAACACCCTGTTCGACGAGAAGATCATCGGAAGCTTCCACATGGCGCTCGGCGCAGGAATGCCTGAGACGGGGAGCCTCAACGAATCGGCCATTCACTGGGACATGGTCAGCGACCTCTCGGATGGTGGTCGAATCTGGGTCGACGACGAGCTGTTCTATGAGAACGGGGAGTTCGCGATCGAGCTCTGAGACGAACGCCGCGGCACGGGTTCATCCTTGATCCCGCGCTGCGGCGATGAGAGGCTGACGTGAGCGATGAACAAGAAGAGCCTACGACCCGTGGTCTTCGACATCCTGCGGAAGACGCCTCAGACGCACTTCCGCGCAGTCGAGAACGACGTTCGGCTGAAGCTCGATGACTACGAGCGGCGCGACGTACTCGCCCTGAACGAGGTCCTGTGGGAACTGCTGTTGCAGGGTGTCCTCGCGCCTGGGAAGAACTCGCTCAATCCGGATCTTCCGTTCGTTCACGTCACCGAGTACGGCGCTCGCTGCCTCGATAGCGGCGAGATGATCGCGCACGATCCAGACCGCTACATCGACCGGCTCGCGGAGCAGATTGGCGGGAAAACGAGCCCAATCGTCATCGAGAGCGCGAGAGAGGGACTCCTTTCGTTCCTCGATGGACGGTACGCGGCAGCCGTCGTTCTCTTGGCACACGCCTGCGAGTGCGTACTCGACGACCTCGCCAAGGCACTGATTCGAAGCGGGAAGCGAACCGGTCGGGGGACAATGCGACTCGAGGCGAGCCGACAAGTCCCGGGCAGACAGGCCTCGACCCTCCGCGGTGCGCTCCTCGGGCGTCGTCCGCCTCACGAGATCGCCTCCGTCACCGAGTCGCACCTCTCCGGCCTTCAGACAGTGATTCGGCTGGCACGCTCCGAGGATGGCTCGCCACGAGTGCCGTGTATCGATCGGGACCTGACCCTCGCGTACTTCCTCCTGTTCCTGGATCAGTGCCGATTCGCGTACCATGCGATCGCTTGGCTCGAGGGCGTAGCCGTCGGCTCCGTTGAGCTTCGGTCTTGAGAAAGGAGTCTCTGTGAACGCCTTCGGGCCCGTTCTTCTGATGCTCTTCGTCGGATGCGCGATCACCTTCCAGTCCCTGTTCTCCGGGACGATCGGAAATCGAGTCGGCGTGATGGAGAGCGCGTTCATCATTCACCTCGGCGGCGTCCTCCTCGCCGGCTTGATCTTGTTGGTCGGAATGCGTGGCGGGAACCTGGGCGCATGGCGCGCCGTTCCCTGGTACGTCTACTCCGCCGGCTTCCTCGGCGTCTTGATCGTCGGGGGCTACAGCTACGCGGTACCGAGACTTGGACTCGCGGCATCGATCACGCTGGCGATCGTCGTCCAGCTAATCCTGGGGGCGGTTCTCGATCACTTCGGAATCCTGGGCGCCGCCCAGCGCTCGCTCGATCTGTGGCGAGGCGCCGGAATTGCCGTCCTGCTCGCCGGTACGTGGCTGATCCTGCGGTGACCAAGGAGACGCATCCGACGACTCCGACGAAGCAGAAGCCCCCTCACATTGGCACGCTGAACGAGAAGTCGCTCCACGCAGATCTCAAGTTGTGGTATGCGGAGGAGGGAGATCGATTCGAGGTTCCCGTGGAAGGCTTCGTCGCAGACATCGTCCGCGGAGACCTGATCATCGAGATCCAGACCGGATCCACGTCATCTCTCCGAAGGAAGCTCTCGGCCCTCCTCACCAGACATCCCGTTCGTCTGGCCCTGCCGATCGCGGCGCGAAAGACGATCATTCAGCTCGATTCGCTCGGACGCGAGACGGGCCCGCGGCGTTCGCGAAAACGCGGGGGCTGGATCGAAGTCTTCGACGAACTGGTCAGCCTACGCGAGCTTCTCGGCGACCCGAATCTCTCCGTGGATGTTCTGCTGATTCACGAGGAGGAGATTCGCGTACCGCGGGAACGCCGCCGAAGGCGGCGCAA
>JBARQW010000034.1:0-1989 GCA_049643905.1 Bipolaricaulia bacterium | reverse complement strand
CGTTCCTCGGCGTCATCTGCTCCGCCGCAGCATTCCTGGCCATGCACTACGCACTCTCGCACATCTCGGCAACGCGTGTCGCCGTTTCGGCCAACGTGGTGCCGGTGGTCACGCTCCTCGCGGAGGCAGTTCTCCTGGGCGTTCTTCTGACTCCGATCAAGATCCTCGGCGGGCTGCTCACGATCCTTGGCGTCGTTCTTACGCAGCTTCGACCGGCCTCCCTCGACCCTCACCGCGTATCGGAACGAACCGGCTGAGATGGGCGTAAGAACAGCTTTGAGGCGCCTCACTCTCCACCCGGACGATTCGCGCCAAGTCATCCGCCTCGCGTATCCGGTCGTCCTCGGCATGACCTCGTTCACACTTCTCAGCGTTGTCGATACGGCAATGCTGGGCCGGCTCGGTGCGCCCTCGCTAGCAGCAAGCGGGATCGCCAGCGTGCTCTATTTCGGTATCGTCTTCTCACTCGCCGGCATCGGCATCGGCGTCCAGACGCTGACCGCGCGGCGATTTGGAGAAGGAAGCTTCAGGAGCTGTGGCCCGGTCGTTGACTCAGGCGTTTCACTCGCGCTCCTGTTCGGGATCCCGCTTTCGATTGCCGCGCCGTGGCTCGCCCGGCCCTTGGCATCCATTCTTTCCAATGACCCAGAGGTCGTCTCGCTCAGTAGCGTCTATCTTCACTACCGATTCTTCGGATCCCTGTTCATGCTCGCTAACTGGGTCTTGCGGGGCTTCTTCGCCGGGATCGGTGAGACGCGTCACCAGATGGTTGCCTCGATCGTGACAACCGGCGTGAACATCATCCTCGACTACCTTCTCATCTTCGGGCATGCCGGATTCCCTCGAATGGGAGTCCAGGGAGCGGCGGTGGCGTCAAGCCTTGCCGTCGCAATCGGGACCCTCTACTTGGTTCTCGTCGCAGTCTCTCCCGGCCATCGTGCGCGATTTGCCATCCTACAACGGCCTCTCTCGGTTCGACGTTGGGCGGCACCGATCCTCCATCTCGGGCTCCCGGTCATGGCGCAACGTGTGTTATCCAACGGAAGCTGGCTGGCCTTCTTCACCGTCGTGGCAAGGATAGGGACAATCGAGCTTGCCGCGACCAACGTCATACGATCTGTTTACCACCTCACCATCATGATCGGCGTCGGCCTCGGTACGGCTGCAGCAGCCCTGGTCGGGCAGAGGCTCGGGGCAAAGCAGCCTGAACGGGCCGAGCGTTTCGGATGGGAGGCAGCGAAGCTCGCCGCCATCTCGATGAGTGTCGCCGGCCTCCTCTTCCTCCTCGTCCCTCGCTTGATCCTTCAGATCTACACGAACGACCCGAGCGTCATCGATGCCGGGCGAACGCCGCTCTTCTTCCTCGGTTTCATCCAAGCCTTCGCCGGGATCGCTCTCGTCCTCTCCCAGGCACTCCAGGGCGCGGGCAACACGCGCTTCGTCATGCTCGCCGAGCTGGCAACCTGCAGCACGCTCTATCTCCCCGTCGTCTACATTCTCGGATTGAGAACCAAACTCGGGCTGATCGGCGCTTGGACAGGCGAGTTCATCTACTGGACGGCGCTTGCCGCGATCATGATCTGGAAGTTCGCGCGCGGAGATTGGAAGCGGATCATTGTCTAGACGAATCCACAAGGGCCAGGACGACGTCGGCAACGTTCGTCCGCGTCGGCCCGGTCTTAAGAAGATCTCCGGTGGCGGCCAGAAGCGGGTACGCGTCGATCCGGATCGTCCGCAAGGAAGCCGTCCTCGAGCAGCGAGAGCATCTGGCTGCGACCATGCCCGGACCGTAGTCTCGCTCGATCGAAACGTACCGTCATCGCGGGGATTCGCCTCCTCCCGCCGGGTACGGACAGAGCGAGTGCAGCGGACACCCATCGCACTTCGCGGTCGGTCGGCAGTGAACTTTCCCGTGACGAACGATCAGCGCGTGGAACTCGTTGAAAAGGGAGACATCCCGCGGCAGTGCGCCCATGAATGCGAGACGGA
>JBARQW010000033.1:0-3839 GCA_049643905.1 Bipolaricaulia bacterium | reverse complement strand
GTAGTGCATGGCCAGGAATGCTGCGGCGGAGCAGATGACGCCGAGGAACGCCACTTCACCCCACAAAAGGGGCGTCATCTGGGCGACCCACGAAACGCCGCTCGTCGCCGCAAGCGGTCCGAAGACCACCAGCGAGAACAAGGATTGATAGAACGTCAGTTGCAGTGGAGTGACCCGTCGCAGGACGTCCTTGATCAACGTTGTCCGCACCGCGGCGCAAAGAACGGCGGCGAGGATGAGGAGATCGCCGACGAGGCTTGCTCCGCGCTCTCCGGGTGCAGAGACGACGATGGTGAGCACGCCTGCGAAGGCGAGGAGGATTCCGGCTGTCTTTCTCCACGTCGGGGGCTCCTGCCTCCGGGCGAACGCGATCAGGTAGACAGCGATCGGGATCGCCGCAATCAGAATCGACGCGTGGCTCGCCTGTGTCAGGGAGACACCGTAGGTCTCGAACAGGAAGTAGCCGACCGGGCTGAGGAGAGCGAGCCCCGCGAGCGTCAGGAGATGGCGCTTCGGGACGGCGAGCTGGCCGCGGGCAAGGGCGAGCAGCCCCAGGAGGACGGCCGAAATGGCGAACCGGACGAAAACTAAGGAGAAGATCGGGATGGTGGCGACGGCATGCTTAACGGCGAGGAACGAGAATCCCCAGACGAGCATCGCAGAGAGAAGCGCGCCGTACACTCGGATCGACGTTCGCAGGTCCACCTAGCGCATCCCTCCGTTCCTTCTCAGCTGTGTCGGCTCGCCGATTGTGCGGTCGGGGCATCGGCCGATCAACCGGATGTTCGGAGGGGCGGTGGCGACGGGTGCCCCTCACGTTCTGATATCATCCTGCCAGTGCTGGTCGAAAAGGGATGGAGTGATTGAGTCGATGCGTGTTGCGAGCGAGAAAGCCCTGCGGGATCTAGAATTCGAGAAGATGCGAGGGATCGTCCGGTCCTTCGCGTCCTCGTCCCTCGGCGAAGGCGCGATCGACGCGCTCGAGCCGACCGCCGACCAGGCTGCTATTGAGGTGGGCATCGCCGAGGTCGGCGAGGCGATCGGCTTCCTCGAGAGCCACGACCGCTTCTCGCTTGGCGGCGTTCGGGATCTCGCTCCGCTTCTTCGTCGAGCGCACGACAGCGCATTCCTCGATGGAGAGGAGTTCCTCGTTGTCCTGCGAACGATCGACGGGACGCGCCAGATTCGGGACCGATTCGCCGGCGAGGGCGCGTACCCGACGCTGCAGGGATACGCCGCGCGCCTCACCGGAGGGGGCGACGCGTTCCGGATGCAGCTGGTCCGGGTCCTCGACGAGAAGGGAAACGTCCGAGACAACGCGTCGGATGAGCTGAAGCAGCTGATGCGAAAATCTCGAACGGTCGAGGCTCGCGTCGAGAAGAGCCTCCGAACGCTGATCGATCGCAATCCGGAGCTGATCAGTGAATCTGTGATCACGAGGAGGCGAGGGCGTCTCGTCGTTCCGATCCGGAGCGGAGCGACCGGCGCGATGGAGTTCGTCGTACACGATCGCTCGTCGAGCGGCCAGACCTTGTACGCGGAGCCGACGGCACTCGTATCCGAGAACAACCTTCTCGCGGAGCTCTCCGGACAGATCCGAGACGAGATTCGGCGCATCCTCCGAGAGCTGACGGAGTCGTTCGTCGCTGCGGAGTCGGCGTTCCTGAGAGATCGTGCCGTCCTCGCTCACTTCGACTCGCTCTTCGCCCGCGCTTCCTTCGCGGGGGCGTACCGCTGCGCCTTCCCGCGACTTGGAAAGGGCCTCTCTCTCCGGGACGCGCGACATCCGCTGCTTCCTCGAGATACGGTCGTACCGATCACGCTCGCGTTGGGAGGCAGTCAGCGGATGACCGTGATCACCGGCCCGAACACTGGAGGAAAGACGGTGACCCTCAAGACGCTCGGCTTGCTGACGCTGATGGTCCAAGCCGCGATCCCGATCCCGGCCTCTCCGGACTCGGAGATCGTCGTAGTCTCCAGGGTCCGCACCGACATCGGCGATGAGCAATCGATCGAGCAGAGTCTTTCGACGTTCTCCGCGCACATGAAAAACCTTGTCTCGGTTCTTGGCGAGGCCGACGCCGAGTCGCTCGTGCTCCTCGATGAGCTCGGAGCGGGGACCGATCCCGAAGAGGGTGCGTCCCTCGGACTGGCGATCCTTGAGGCGCTGCTCGAGAGTGACGCGCTCGTCGCAACGTCGACGCATCTCACGCCGCTGAAGTTCTTCGCGATCAAGCACCCCGGGATCCGGACCGCATCGATGGAATTCGATCTCGAGACGCTCTCGCCCACGTTCCGAGTGATCGAGGGATTACCGGGGAAGAGCAACGCGTTCGTCATCGCGCGGCGCCTCGGACTGGATGGGGATCTCGTCGAACGCGCTCGGACGTTCCTCTCGCACGGAGAGATCCGTGCGGAGGACATCATTGAGGAGCTTCACCGCGAACGGCAAGCATTGGCCAAGCATCGTGACCAAGCGGATCGCGAGAGACGGGACATGGGAAGGCTCAAGGACGAGTATGAGAGGAAACTCTCCGCGTTTGAGCAAGACGCGGAGTCGGCGCTTTCCGAACGCCTGCAAACCCTGGAGAAGTCACTTCGGGAAGGCGAGCAGCGTCTTGAACAGATTCTGGCGAAAGCGAACGCGGCCAAGGGGGCGGAGCCGGTTCGCGAAGGGCTTCACGCGATCTCCTCCTTGAGGCGCGAAACGAGCCAGCGACGGAGCGATCTCGAACGTAGGAACGACGAGCCGCTGCTCGACGTCGACTCGCTCGAATCGGGGCAGCTGGTTCACGTTCGAAGCCTGGAGGCCGACGGGCGCATCGTGCACGTCGACGGTGGTGGCAAGGTGTCGGTCGACCTCGATGGGATTCGTGTGACAACGGACATTGGGGACCTCGGAGCGCCTGAGCGTCGGCCGAGGCGCGAGGACTCGCGCGAGAAGCCACGGACAAGGGTGCGCCGCCCGCGGTCGGGACAGGTCCCGCTTCAGATCAGCGTGCGTGGGAAGACGGTTGCTGAGGCTCTGCGTGACGTGGAGGAGTACCTCGACCAGCTTCTTCTCGCCGACATCCGAAGCGCGAGTATCCTCCACGGGAAAGGAACCGGAGCGTTGCGAAGCGCAATTCACGCCTACCTCGGGTCCTGCTCGTTCGTCGGCTCGTATGGGTTCGCGCCGCCGAATCTTGGGGGGGATGGGGTCACTGTCCTTGAGCTCTCTGATGACGGAAACCGCGATTGAAAGGGTTTCGCCCATTCGCTACCATCAGCCGGGGCACGACTGACTGAGAGAGGGCCCGTGGTGGAAATCACGAAGGTAGAGATTCGGCCGATGCGGGACGAAGGGAATCTCAAAGCGTTCTGCTCCGTTGTCTTTGATGACGTCTTCATCGTTCACAGCGTGAAGGTCATCCAGGGAAAGGAGAACCTCTTCGTCGCAATGCCGAGCCGGGAAATGCGAGGCGGCGAGTTTCGCGACACCGCGCATCCGATCGACAATGATTTCCGGCTGGCTTTGGAGAGCATCATCCTCGAGAAGTACTGGGAAGTCGCCGGAGGGGACGGAGAACGGCCGGCGGCGTGCATCCCGACCGAAGACGTCACGTTCTAGGGCGTAGCCAAGCGGCAAGGCAGCGGCCTTTGGCGCCGTGATCGGAGGTTCGAATCCTCCCGCCCTAAGTAGAAGTCCTGGGCGCTTCCTGCTCCCAGGACTTCTGCCAGGTGGGGTGAGAAGCTCCGTCGGTGAGCGGAGCGAACTCGACAAGCCGTCGAAACGACGGCCGAGGTTACGAATCCTCCCGCCCTAAGTAGAAGACTGGGGGGCAAGAAGCCCCTCAGTC
>JBARQW010000032.1:0-2682 GCA_049643905.1 Bipolaricaulia bacterium | reverse complement strand
GCGCGCTGTAGCACCTGAGCTCCCGCACGATCTCGAATCCGCTCTTGCGATAGGCCTTGATCGCCGGTTCGTTCTGCTGGAGGACCTCGAGTGCGAACCGCTCGACGCCCTTCTCGCGGAGGGCCGGCAGGGCGTGGTCGAGCATCTTCTTCGCCCATCCTTGCTTGCGAAACTCCGGAACGATGCCGGTCCCGGCGTCGTAGGCCGTGAGGCGGCCTCCCCACGCGTCGATTCCAATCAGCGTGAACCCGACGAGGCGGTCCTCATCGTAGAGACCGGGGGAAAGAGCATAGTCAACGCTGTTCTTCCGCATGCGCAGGAGAAGTCTCTCTTCGGTCGTCCCGCTCGCGTCCATCGCGTAGTCGGCGAACGCTTCGAGAAACGCACCCTGCAGCTTGGTCGGATCGACGGAGGCAAAGTGTGCCATGGTGCTGCGATTCTCCAGGCGTGATCGGCGAGCTGCAAGGCACCCGGTCAAGCGGTAAGATCGCGCCCACAGAGAGGACGGGCATGCCTACGCATCAGCGCTCCTATCGTCATCCAGAAGACTACCAAGCCGTCGGCGCGTTCCTCGTTCGAACGTTCGGACAGGGCGGCGGGCACCGCAATTGGGTCCAGCCGCGGTGGGAGTACATGCATTCCCATCCAATGATCGAAGAGCTGGCGCCACACTTCGGCGAGTTCGCTGTGTGGGAGGTATCCGGCGAGATCGTCGGCTTCGCTCACTGCGAGGACAAGCTCGGCGTTGTCTACGTCCAGCTGGACGCTCGACATCCTGAGCTGAAGGGTCCGATGCTGGAGCATGCGATCGACCATCTGGCAGGAGACCTCAAAGCGGGAAGGGGCGTCTACGTCTACCTCGACGCTGCGGATTGCGAGTTTGGCGAAATTGCTGCGGAGCTTGGATTCGAACCGAAGAACGAGTTTGCAGAGCCGACGGCGCAGTTTCCCGTTCCGGAAGCGTTTCCCGCAATCACGGTTCCCAAGGGGTTCCTTCTGCAGAGCCTCGCCGATGACTTCGACATTGAGAAGGTTCATCGCGTCATGCATCGCGGATTCGACCATGAAGGAGAGCCACCGGCTGAGGATCTGGAGTCCAGGCGGCGGAAGCTCTCATCGCCGAGCCTACGGCGTGACCTGACGATCGTCGCTGTCGCGCCGGACGGGAACTACGTCTCCTTCAGCGGAATGTGGCCGGTACCGGGAAGCACCGCCTGCTACGTCGAGCCGGTGGCAACCGATCCGGACTACCGAAGAAAGGGTCTGGGCACGGCCGTAGTGATGGAGGCCATCCGTCGCTGCTCCCTGGAAGGGGCGACGGTCGCCTACGTCGGATCGGATCAGGCCTTCTACCTGTCGATGGGGTTTAAGATCCGCAGGAACCAGACGCCGTGGTGGAGGGCCAGTCGCTCCTAGGAGCGACTGGCATGGGGAATGCTTGGCTGTGACAGCATTCCCGGTGTGGCGACCTGGGAGCGAGTTGCCTGGAGAGTGCTCCGCTGTCGCCGGGAAAGGCTAGCGTACAGGAGGAATGTGCCTTCTGGTCGTCGAATGTTGTAGGATCTGTCCCGGAGGGGGGCACGGAACAATCCACGAAAGGGAGGCTTCTCATGGCCAAATCGCAGGACAAGAAGAGAACAAGCGAGAAGAAGAAAGCGCAGAAGTCGCTCAAAGAGAAACGCGCCAACAAGAAAGCGAAGAAGGCCGACAAGGCCGGGCAGTACTGAGCGATCTGCGATGCCAACAAGTGTGCCGGTGTGCGGCGACCAGGGCCAGATGGCCTCATCAGCCTTGAAGGCCGATCGGCGAACTGGGTCTGAGCGAAATCTAACCGACTGAGGGAGGATCCGTACTTGCCGTACGCTGACAACCAAGGAACGTGCATTCACTACGAGACGGAGGGCTCAGGCCCTCCGCTCGTCTTGCAGCACTGGTCGCTCGGTTCACTGGATGGTTGGCACGAGTACGGGTACATCAACGCGCTGAAGGACAGCTACTTGGTGGTCGCGCTCGACGTGCGCGGGCACGGCGCGAGTGATTCGCCACATGATCCAGCCCCCTACGCTCTCGACAACCGCGTTGGTGACATCGTTGCCGTGCTCGACGATCTGAGCATCGAGTGTGCGCACTACTACGGCTACTCGATGGGTGGGTGGATCGGGTTCGGCATCGCGCAATACGCGCCACACCGATTTGGGTCCTTGGCCATCGGCGGAGCGCACCCCTACGAGCAGGAAATGAGCGGACTGCGGGATCTACTGACAGTTGGAGTCGACCAGGGGGCTCGCGCGTTCATCGATCTGCTCAAAGGGATGTTCGGGGACTTCGCTCGAAGGCATGAGGCGCAGTGGCTGGAGGCGGACTTTGTCGCTCAACGGGCCGCGGCGGGGGACCGCTCAAGTCTGGAGGCCGTTCTACCGACGATCGAATGCCCCTGTCTGGTGCTGGCGGGCGCGGAGGACAGCATCTTCGCCAGCGCCGAGAGAGCATGCAACGCCATCCCACAGGGCCGATTTGAGGCGCTCCCCGGGATGGATCATGGTGATGTGCTCGCGCGAAGCGACCTCGTTGTGCCGATCCTTCGAGCGTTCTTCGAAGAGGTCGACGGGCGGCAGGCGTAGTGCCGACATCGGAGACGCCACGGGGAAGCCCCGCTCTGAGAGGACCGAGCGGACTCGAGAC
>JBARQW010000031.1:0-1738 GCA_049643905.1 Bipolaricaulia bacterium | reverse complement strand
CCTCTTCTGGCGGGGATTCGTCGTTCTTCTGAGTTCCCGAGCAGACACGGTCGACCAGTGCCTCCAGCTTCTTCGCGTGCGTCCCCCGCCAGTAGAGCTTTCGACAGGAGCCACACTCGTGGAACTCGTCGAGCCAGGCGGCCGTCTTCGGCGGGATCCGTTCGAGGACGTCTTCCTTCTCGACCGGCGACAGGAGGCCGTTGCACGACAAGCAGCGGGAGAAGGGTTGAGCTTGACTTCCCAGATCGAAGCGCCGGAGGATCTCCCTCGCCTGCTCGATCGGGTCGGTGCTTCGCACCCAGTAGCCGTGCGTTACGGCGCCGTGCTTCAAGAGCTGCCGATCCCGCGTCAGGATGATGCGGCTCTCCTGCGCGGCGATCGCCACGATCTGCGCGTCATCGAAGTCGTTCGAGTGGAGCGTATCGAGACCGAGAAGCCTCAGAAGTCTCGACAGCTTCCGCAGATGAACGTCGGCAATGAACGCTGTCCGCCGGAGCGGCTCGGGCCGAAGCCGGACGATCGGCGAGATGTCGAGCGACTCGAAGACCGGGTAGACCGCGATACGGTCTCCCTCAGAGACCCTGTGGTCGAAGCCGACCGAGCGATCGCCGACCACAATCAAGTCGACCTCGACGTGCGGAACCCCGAGCGCCTCGATCGCGTCCTTGACCGACGGTGCGACGACGAACTCGAAAGCGACGGGCACTTTCCTGGAAGCCTCGGGGAGGAAGTCGTTCAGCTCTTCATAGAACCGGAACGTGGCGCGGCTCATTCCTCACGCGGCTCCAGCTCCGCCCGAATCAACCGGATGAGCGCATCGCGCTCCTCGGGAATCCGGTCCGTCAAGCGCAGCACAGCGATAACGCCGAGCCATCGCCTGATCTCTGACCACGGCGTTCCCGTCAGTCGGGAGTACGTTCGCAGGTAGATCCGAAGCGAGATCTTCCGGAATGCGCTCAAGAAGAGACGGACCGCGAGCGGCGCCCCCACCGGAGATCCGAACCGGTAGAGGAGGACCGTCCACGCGACGTCCGCCGCCGGATGCCCGCAGGACGCGGGTCCCCAGTCGACGATCACCGGTCCGCCTTCCTGGAGAAGGACGTTGTCCGGATGGAAGTCGCCGTGGCAGACGTGTGATCCCTCCGGGAGTCTCGCCAGCGACGATCGCGCCGCGGCGCGCAGATCGTCGCTCAGCCACTCCGCCGCGTCGTCGATCCCCCACTCGATTCGTTCGCGAAGATTCGGGAGTCCGTCGCCCGAGACGGAATGGACCTGAGCATGAAGCGCCGCCAACGCTTTCGAGTCGGTGACGACCATCCACGGCCGCCTTCCCAGGTCGCGAAGCATCGTCGGGCCGTCGATCCACTCGTACAAGATGCCGAACCGTCCGTCAACTTCGTACAGCCCGTCCTCAGCGTCGGAGTCGTAGACCGCCGGCGCCGACAGCCCAGCTCGGTGAACGAACCGGGACACGTCGGCTTCACGCTGAACCCACCGTCGCGAGCTCCCCTCGCGATAGAGCTTGAGCACTCGCCCATCGCCCCACGCCAGAATTTCTGCCGTCCGTCCGCGTCCTACGATCTTGTGTCTCTCCATGCGCGATCCTCAGAGTAGCGTTCCAGATGCGCAACGCCTAGTAGGAGTTCATCTCCGATCCAACCACATCGAGGAGGTCGGCGAATCGTTCGATCACATAATCGGCATCGTGAAGCTCTTGCGGTTTGCCGTACCCGTAGGC
>JBARQW010000030.1:0-4452 GCA_049643905.1 Bipolaricaulia bacterium | reverse complement strand
ACTTACTCCGATACACGACGCTCAGGAAAGGCGTCAGGCTCTGGTCAGACTGTGAGTGCGTCTGCCCTTGATGGTCTCGAGGGCCTCACAGCGCTTCCTGTTCTGCTGAGTTAGCCCGATAGACGCCGATCCAGAAGTAGCGCTGGGAGTCGGATAGCTCTACCTCACTGAGACGAGCAGCCGCTCAATCTCCTCGGCCGGAGGCCAGCAAGAAGTTCCAAAGTCGTCCCCTGAGGGGTACCAGCTAGAGCCGTACCAAGAACTCGCGGACGAAAGTTCTAGGTACGGTGACGTTAGGCGTACTAGATAGGACAGCTCCCGAACCACCACGATTCTGCTGAAACACTCCACTTGGGTGAGCCAAGAATCGCCTCTTCGGTGAGACGAGATGGTCTTGCCAGGTTGGCCTACGATCATGCACTCCGGGTCGTCGAGAGAGACGAACAATCGATCTTGATTTAGATTGATTCTTGATCGATAATACGTCTGTTATGGTGCCCAAGAGACGGATGGAGAGACTGAGGGATGTAGGAATTGGTCCGACAGTTCAGCGTATGGCCATCCTGGAGTTCCTCGAGAGAACAAGGTCTCATCCGACCGCTGATGAGGTCTACAGCGAGATTCAAAAGGCGTACCCGACGATCTCGCGGGCGACGGTGTACAACACACTCGACGCGTTGACCAAGGCTGGCATGATCCTGAAGCTGAGTGTGGATCCGACGGTGGCAAGATACGACGCCGATCTTGACCCCCACGCGCACTTCCGTTGCCGTGTCTGCAACAAGGTCTATGACATCCCCGTCGGCGAGATGCGCCCACTCGGCAAGGAAACGAACGGCCACCTCGTCGAATCGGTCCTGACCTACGCCTTCGGCGTCTGTGCGGCCTGCCTCAAGGACAATTCCCTGTCGGAGGACAAACAGCAGAAGAAGCCACAGGCTTCTTCCACGCCTCCCGGACCAAACCAAGAGGAGGCGCACAATGCCTGAACTCCCTGAAGTCGAGACCTTCGTGCGACGCCTTCAGACCGCTTCCGGGGCGACGATCACGGCTGCTGAGGTGCTCGACGCGAAGCTTCGGCTGGATGCCGACGAACTCGCCGGCGCTGAGATCTCCTCGATCGAACGGCGAGGGAAGAACATCGTCTTCGATCTGGGAACGACTGGTCACTTGGTCATTCACCTGCGAATGTCCGGTCGGCTCCGTCTAGAACGAAGCGACGACGAAGTCCCCTACACGCGACTGATCCTTCGCCTTGATTCCGGAGCGTCGATCTACTTCGTCAACCCGCGCCGGCTGGGAACGGCGATCCTGTGCCGAGACAGATTCGGCGACGCCCTCGGGGTCGAGCCGATGAGTTCGGCGTTCACGCAGGATGCACTCGCGAAGCTAGCGTCGGCCTCCCGCGCACCGATCAAGCACGTCCTGATGGATCAACGAAGAATCGCCGGCATCGGCAACATCTACGCCGCGGAGTCCCTGTGGCAGGCAGGTATCGACCCGCGGCGGTTGGCGAACTCGTTGGGCGAGAGCGAATTCGCGGCGCTTCACGGAAGCTTGATTACCGTGTTGAGCGAGGCGATCGATCAACTCGGCACGACGCTCGGCTCGAGCGTCTCGGACTACCGTCCGTCATCGGAAGAGACAGGCTCATTCCAGAACAAGCTGTTCGTCTATGGCCGCGAGGGAGAGGACTGCTCGCGATGCGGAACGACCATCGAGCGTACGGTCCAACAGGGCCGCTCGACGTGCTATTGCCCCAGTTGTCAGCACTGAAGACAAGGAAGCGCACCATCGAAGGAGGAAGAGAATGGAACTGAAGGGAACACAGACGGAGAAGAACCTGCTCGGCGCGTTCGCCGGGGAATCGCAGGCGAGGAACCGCTACACCTACTTCGCGTCCAAGGCCAAGAAAGACGGCTTCGCCCAGATTCAGGCAATCTTCGAAGAGACCGCGAACCAAGAGAAAGAACACGCCAAGCGTTTCTTCAAGTTTCTGCAGGGCGGAGACGTCGAGATCACGGCAGCCTTTCCGGCCGGCATCGTCGGGACGACCGCCGAGAACTTGAGCGCGGCCGCAGGCGGCGAGCACCACGAGTGGGAGACGCTCTACCCGGGGTTCGCGAAGACGGCGCGTGAGGAAGGATTTGCGGATGTCGCCGCCGCGTTCGAGGCAATCTCCGTCGCCGAGAAACAACACGAGAATCGGTACTTGGGCCTGCTGAAGAACGTCGAGGGAAACACAGTGTTCAAGAAGAGCGAGTCCGTGACCTGGCGCTGCCTCAATTGCGGCTACCTCCACACCGGAGCCGAGGCGCCCGGGATGTGCCCGGCGTGCGTCCATCCGCAGGCACACTTCGAACTGCTGGCCGAGAACTGGTAGACGGGGTGCCCTCCGGGCACCTCGGAGAACCCTCCAGGGGAGGCTTCTCCTGGCTGATGAGTAAGATTCGGAGGCAGGATTGTCGCGTGGAAGCGATGACAAGCGAGGAACCTCACGAAAGAGGTGATGGACGATGATCGACAAACGAATGCAGGACGCGATCAACGAGCAGATCAAACACGAGATGGGGTCTGCCTATCTGTATCTGGCGATGGCCGCAGACTTCCACGCGAAGAGTCTCGACGGGATGGCCCAGTGGATGAAGGTCCAGGCCCAGGAAGAGGTCGGACACGCGATGCGCTTCTTCGATCACCTCAACGAGCGCGACGGCAGGGTCGAACTCCTGGCGATCGAGCAGCCGCAAAAGGAGTGGGACTCGCCGCTCGCGGCCTACGAGGCTGCCTACGGGCACGAGCAGTTCATCACCGGCAAGATCAATGACCTCGTCAAACTCGCCCGGGAAGAGAACGACAACGCAGCGTGGATCATGCTCCAATGGTTCGTCACGGAGCAGGTCGAGGAGGAGGCCACAGCCTCAAAGGTCGTCGACATGCTGAAGCTGATCGGCGACTCCGGTCACGGTCTCTTGATGACGGATCGCGAACTCGGACTGCGGGTCTTCACGCCCGCGAGCGCCCAGGCCGGCGCCGGATAGAGGAGCCAGACGTGGAGTTCAAGCTCGTCACAGACAACCTCGGAGTGAATGACGCACTGTTCCGCGTTACGCACGGGCTCTACATTCTGACCGCGCGCGTTGAGGAGCGAGTCAACGGTCAGTGCATCGACGCGTTGATGCAGGTGACCAACGCGCCACCTCGGATGACGATCGGCGTGGGGAAGGCTTCGCTGACCCACGAGATGATCGAAACGAGCGGCCGATTCGTGGTCAGCGTGCTCGATCGAGAGGATCCGGCGTGCGGCGACCTCATTCGTCGGTTCGGCTTCCAGTCGGGCAGAGACGCGGACAAGTTCGACGGCCTCGCCTACGAGTTGACCGAACAAGGGATCCCGTTCCTCCCGAACGCTGTCGCCCTCTACGAGTGCACGGTGTTGCCCGATCTGACGACCGATCTTGGGACGCACTCGCTCTTCGTCGCCTCAGTCGATCGAGCGGGAACGAGAGAAAGCGGAGAACCGTTGACCTACAACGAGTACCGAAAACGCCTACGGAAAGGGGGCTAGATCAGGGACATGGAGAAATGGACGTGCACCGTTTGCGGATACGTGTATGACCCAGGCATCGGAGACTCGGCCAGCGACATTGCGCCGGGAACTGCCTTCGAAGATCTTCCCGAGGACTGGATTTGCCCGCTCTGCGGCGTCGGTAAGGACATGTTCGAGATAGAGAGCTAGAAGCGTTTCGGCCAAGACCGCCCTCGCCGGAAGGGAATGGAAGCTCTGGGAAGGATCCGGTCGCGGCCGACGTGTCGGCTCATTGAGCGCCCGGAAGGAGGCTCACTTGATTGCACGATCGATACGACCTGGGATCGATTGGATGGGGGCGATCGATTGGGATCGCCGGCTGTTCGACGAGCTGATCCCCCTTCCCGATGGGACGAGCTACAACGCGTACCTCGTCCAGGGAAGCGAGAAGACGGCCCTGATCGATACCGCCGACCCGGCGATGAGCCAGACGCTGTTTGGACAGCTCGATGCCGTTCCGCAGCTCGACATCCTGGTCGTCCAGCACGTGGAGCAGGATCACTCGGGGTCCGTCCCGGCCGTCATCGAGCGCTATCCGAACGTTCAGATCGTCTCCAGCCCCAAGGCAAGACCGATGATCGCCGACCACCTGGGCGTCGATGAGGACCGAATCACGGCCGTCGAAGATCGAGAGACGCTGTCGCTCGGGGATCGGACCTTCGAGTTCATCCACGCACCGTGGGTCCACTGGCCGGAGACGATGCTCACGTACCTGCGCGAGGACCGCGTCTTGTTCACCTGCGACCTGTTCGGATCGCACTTGGCGACGAACGATCTGTTCGCCGTCGACCGAGCCCGCGTCTGCGAGGCGGCCAAGCGCTACTACGCCGAGATCATGATGCCGTTCGCGCAAATCATCGCCGGGC
>JBARQW010000029.1:0-4328 GCA_049643905.1 Bipolaricaulia bacterium | reverse complement strand
TCTCGAGTTCGGCCTTGCTGTCCGTCAGGTTCAGTCCGTCGCTCGGGTGATCCGTCACTTCCGAGCTCGACAGGAGGATGGTCGATGTGGCCGCCAGGACGCCGTGTTCGCCGTTCTTAGAGATCGTACTTCCCTTGACCTCGGCGAACGTGTTCGCGAGGAGAAGCCCGCTGGCGTCGTTGTCCGAGATCCGGGAGCCGTCGACGACCCGAAGGACCGAGCTTGTCGCCGCGACGCCGTTGGCGCCGTTCTCTGTGATCGGAGTGGCCCGCACATCGGCCGACGAGTCGACGAGGAGGATCCCCCCTTGGTCGTGACCGGCGACCTCACTGTTGATCAATGTGACGCGCGAGCGCTCTTTCCCGGTGATTCCGGTCAGCGTGTTGTCCTCTATCGATCCTCGTTCGGCCGTGATCTGGGTGAAGTCGAGCCACATCCCGTGTTCCTTGTTGTTCGTGAAGGTCGAGTCGAGGAAGTTGGCGCCGGATCCCTCCGCATAGAGACCGCTTCCCGCGTTGGCATCGACCGTCAACGACGTGACGTTGATCGATGCCTTGGTCAGCTTGATGCCGTGGGATCCGTTTTCGCTGATCGATCCGCCCTCGATGGCGGCGACAGCGTTCGTGGCGACGAGACCGACCCCCGTGCTGCGCACGATGTCGGTCGATTCCAGTCCGGCGGCAGAATTCGTGAGGACGACGCCGTCGCTTCCCTGATCGGCGAATGAGCAGTCAACGACCGAGGCGGTCGAATCGACCGCGGAGAGCCCAAGCTCGGCGTTCCCGGCGATGCTCGTCGTCGTCAGGTCGGCGGTTGAATTGACCAGATTGATCCCATGGATGCCGTTGTCGGTCACGAACGAGCCGACCATCACCACGGCAGACACGTCGGTGTCGACCCCGTGGTTTGTGTTGTTCGTCACCGTGCAGTCGAGGAAGTCGCCCGAGCTGTTGGCGAGGGCGACGCCGTCGTCAGGGTGATCCGAAATCGTTGTGTCGGTCGCAATGGCGCTCGAGTTGTTCGTGGCATGAAGACCGTAGATCCCGTTCAAGTCGATCGTGCTGCCGGAGACGTCGATCAGCGCGTGCTCAAGCAGGACGCCGTTGTTTACGTTGCCGTGAATGCGGCTGTCTGAGAGGTTGAGGCGGGATCCAGTTTCGTAGATCCCCTCTTGGCCGTTCGACGCAATCTCCATTCCCGTGGCGACGGCCGAGCTGTCGGCCATGTGAAGTCCGTGGATCACCTGATTCGTGAGCGTGACGCCCGATAGCTTCGCCTCCGCCTCGAGGAGATAGACGCCGCTCTGGTCGTTTGAGTTTGCCGTGCTGTCGGCCATGTCGAGGAAGCTCGCCTCGACGGCGACGCCGTGCATCGTGTTGTCGGCGAACGTTGCACCGTTCCGGATGGTGAGAACGGAGTCATTGATCGCGTAGGCGCCGTGCATTCCATTCGTCCTGAGGATGCTGGCGTCGACGATACCGAAGGCATTGTCGATCAGAAGACCGCTTTCGACGTTGTCGGAGAGAACCGCGCCGTCCGAGACCGTGACGGCCGTCCCTGGCTTGGCGTGGACACCGTCGGCCCCATTCCGGGCGACGGTGCTGCCGCTGATGGTGGCCGTCGAGACCGGCTCGTCTCCCTTGCTCGGCGCGCCCGTGACCGTCACGCCGTTTCTCGCGTTGTCGATCACTTCCGATCCCTGGACCGTTCCGGCGGCCGCGTCAACGTGAACTCCATCAACGCCGTTCGAGGCGATGACGGCCTCGCTCTGGATGGTCGCGGCGCCTTCGTCGGCGACGAATACACCGTACTGCCCGTTCTCGGAGACCGTTCCTCCGATCACTGTCAGGGTTGACGCGGAGACGACGATCCCGTCGAGGTCATTGCCGTCGATGGTCGCCGCTTCGACCGTCGCGTCGGCTCCGTTGATCAGCCGGATCCCGGCGACGCCGTTTCCGGTTACGGTCGACTCCTCGACCGTGACAACCGTCGCGTCGGCGAGAAGCCCGTTCACTTCGTTGTCCGAGAGAACCGATCCATCGACGACGGTCACGATCGAGCCGTTGACGACTCGAATCCCGTCCGTCCCTTGTCTGCTGACCGTTGATCCGGAGACGGTGACTGTGCTTTTCTCATCGACGAGGAGCCCGACACCGGCGTTATCCTGGATGAAGCTGCCGATTACCGATCCCTGTGAGCGGAGATAGAGAACGGCGGCCTCGTCGTGGCCGGTGACCGTTGCCCCTTCGAGGGTCAGCAGCGCGTCCTCCGCCTGGACTCCGACGCCCTGGTTCTCTCGAACGAGAGCCGTTCCCCGCAGCGTGAACGTTGCGTCCTTGACGAGAACTCCTCCGAGCGTGTTTCCGGTGATCTCGGTCGCCTCGGCGACGTCGACGAACTCGATGATCGCCTCACCATCGACGAAGAGGCCGAACCCGATGTTGGAGCTGAAGGTACTCGCCTCGATCAAGGCCGTCGAGGCCTGAATGCGCATGCCGCCGGCTCGGTTGTTGCTGACCGTCGTTCCAATGAGAATCATCTGCGCGTCGTCCTCTGTCAGTCCGATGGACATGAGCGCATCGAGAGAGATCCCGTCTGTCGTCGACGGATCACCGAGCACCTCGACGCCCCATCCGCCGTTCTCCTGGACGATGGTGTCCTCGAGCGTCAATCCGTCTCCGAGAACGCCCGTCCCCACGTTCTTCTGGATCGTGCCTTCGCGGAAGACGACGTCTCTGCCGCCGATGACTTGGAGCCCGACGGAACCACTCTGCACCGTGATCTTCTCAAAGACGAGGTTCCGGCAGTTGGTGAGTTTGATGACCGGCTCCGTGTCCTTCCTCCCCTGGATGACTGCGTTCTTGCGGAGTCGATCGATCGTGACGGTGACGTCGCGAACGTTCCGCACGTCGATGTTCTCTTTCAGCGCGATGGACTTCGTGATGATGATTGTATCCCCTCGCCCTGCCCGCTTGAGGGCCTCTTCGAGAGTCCTGTAGTGGTCGGGGACCTCAATCGTGACGGAGAGAACGGCCGCTGAGCTACCCATGAGAACTGACAATAGACAAACGAACGCGACAAATCCTCGCGCGATCGGCGAACGCATGGCTGCCTCCTCTTCTCGCGTGCCCGCGAAATCGGTACCGATGCTTTTCCATCTACACGTCTACCACGTCATCGGTTTCCCGACAAGTGGCTGGAGAAGCGAAGCGCGGCAGCGCGAACGGCTCCGCGGCCCAAGTTAGTTGATGGCAAGGTCCGATGATAAGTCTGTGGACCGAGGCGTGAGAGGTCTAGCTCTCCGATGCGTCCAGGAGACAAGCCCCGCCTGCGACCCGGTGAGCCCATCGGGTTGGCTCGGGAAGGCGGTATCGATCGCAACACTCCAGGGTGAATGCGACGGCGGTATCCAGGTCGATCAAGTGTCCGGGCGAAACGAACAGGGGCTTCACACGCGCTCGCGTTCGCAGGACCGAGCCGATAGCCCGTTCGGGATCTCGCTCGTCGACGAGCGCGGACGCGTCACCCTTCATGATCCCGGGTTCTTCGTAGCGCCCGTACAGACGGGATTTCGCGCAACCGATTGTCGGAATCCCCAGCCAGAGGCCCATGTGGGCTGCGATTCCCATCGACCGAGGGTGGGCGATCCCCTGACCGTCGAACAAGACGAGATCCGGCTTCCGCTCGAGCCGTGCCCAAGCGTCGAGGACGACCGGCCCCTCCCGAAAGGTGAGCAGGCCAGGAACGTAGGGAAAGGGCGTCGGCGCCTCGGCCGTCACGCCGGTGAGAGGCTCCAGTTGAGGGAAAGACAGGATCACGATGGCCGCCCGCGAAAGGTCGTCCTTCACACTCACGTCGATCCCTCCGACGGTGACAACGTCCCGTTCGTCCCAGGAGTGAACGAGCCGCCCCGAGAGCTCCGTTTGCACGCGGGCCGCCTCTTTCGGAGTCAGAGACCATGGGTGAAGGGGTCGATCCTGCACGGCGCCTCCTGGGCGAACCGGAGAGGGTCCCCTATTCTAGAGCGGTGAGGAAGAACGGACGAGGAGTGAACCGACGATGCCCGATGCAACGATGATCTACTTCGCCTATGGGTCGAACATGCTCCTTGTTCGACTGCGAGAGCGAGTTCCGTCGTCCCGAGCCCTTGGCGTGGCCGTTCTCCACGATCACCGACTGATCTGGACGAAGCGCAGCGTTGACGGGTCTGGGAAGTGCGGCATCGTGCCGTCCACGGATTGCGCCAACGTGGTTTGGGGGCGCCTGTTCGGGATTGACGATTGGGATCTGGTGGCGCTCGACCGGGCCGAGGGGGCCGGGTCCGGCTA
>JBARQW010000028.1:0-2485 GCA_049643905.1 Bipolaricaulia bacterium | reverse complement strand
TTTTGCCGCATTCGGCCAAGCTGGCCTCGTCCGGCGTTTCAATTCCAATGAAGACCGTGGTGAAGCCCGCATCGACCATCATCTGCATCAGCTCATCGTCGTCGGCCAGGTTGATGGAGACCTCGGTTGCGAACTGCACACCCTCCTTGTCTTTCCGCCATTCGATCAGCGCGGGCAGCAGCTCGCTCTTCAGATATCGCTTGTCGCCGATGAGATTGTCATCTCCGGAGAAGATCGGGCCATGCCACCCCAACTTGTAGAGCCCGTCAAGTTCGGCGATGACTTGGTCGGCAGCTTTGAGTCGCGTTCGGTGTCCGAAGAGCTCGGTCACGCTACAGAACTCGCAGTTGAAGGGACATCCGCGCGAGAACTGAATGATCATCGAGGCGTATCGGCGCATGTCGGCCAATTCCCACAGCGGCATGGGGCTCTGACGGATATCGGCGAACCCAGTCGCCGAGTAGACCCGCTTCGCGTGGCCCTCGACGAGGTCTGCCAGGAACAACGGGAGGGTCAACTCGGCCTCGTTCAGGACGAGGTGATCGACTTCATCGAACCCGTCCTGTTCGGTAGTGAACATCGGGCCGCCTGCGACGACAGTGAGTCCCACCTCCTTGCAGCGTGCAATGATCTCCCGTGCCGAATCCTGCTGAATCGTCATGCCGCTGATGAAGGCGTAGTCTGCCCACGCTAGGTCCTTGTCGGTCAGCGTTTCGACGTTGACATCGACCAGGCGTTTTCCCCACTCCGGGGGCAGCATCGCTGCCACCGTCAGGAGCCCGAGTGGCGGCGAGAAAGCCCGTTTCCGGATGAAGCGAAGCGCGTACTTGAAGCTCCAGAACGTGTCTGAGAACTGCGGGTAAATCAGCAGGACATTCATGGGGCTCCCCCGATGAGCATATCGTGCTCGTATTCCTCTCGGCTCACTGCAGTGGCGGGTCCTTGGACTGGCTCCATTGTAGGGCATCGCAAGACAGCTTCAATAGACGGCTGCGGGGCCGCAACAAGGGTCGCATTGGGGACCGGGCTTTGGAGCCTTGGGGACAACGTGTTTGTCGGCTGTCTCGCGGTGGCGCACGCCCGTGGTTCCGCTGCACGGATTCCGTGAACTTCTTTCAGAATTGCGGAATCGACAACACCGCAATCCGGCCTTGACAGCAGTATCGATCTGGGTATCCTTATTGCAAGAATGCGCAATATGCCAAGGGAGTCATCATGAGAGAAACCACACCGCTGACGCTCATCGGGAAGGCGCTGTCGCATCCCTTGCGGGAGCGGATGCTATGGTTGCTTGCAGATGGTGAGAGGTGCGGATGCGAGTTCGCCCCGGAACTTGGCGTTGATCCATCCATCGTGTCGCGGTACCTAGCCGTACTGGAACGAGCTGGGCTTGTGATATCCCGCAGGGAAGGGGTTCGTGTCATGTGGTCAGTGGCTGATCCGCAGTTGCTTGACTTGCTGGAACAGCTTGCGGTACTGACAGGGGAGAAGGTGGCTTGAAGGCGAAACGAGAGCTTCGAATCTTTGCGACCATTGCCGCTGCATTCCTGTTTGCGTATCTCGTCCCGTTTTCGAGCGCCGCGGTGCGTAACGCGATCATGGAAGCGTTCTCCATGCTCCAGGAATACGCTCGAGATCATGTCCTGCTTTGTCTTGTGCCGGCATTCTTCATTGCTGGCGCGATTGCCGTCTTCATCTCGCAGGCGAGCGTCATCAAGTACCTGGGAGGCAAGGCGAAGAAGGTCGTGGCCTACGGAGTCGGAGCCGTCTCCGGGGCGATCCTCGCTGTTTGTTCGTGCACCGTGCTCCCGCTGTTCGCCGGAATCTACAAGCGCGGGGCGGGGCTTGGCCCGGCGATTGCATTCCTCTACTCGGGGCCGGCGATCAACATTCTGGCGATCATCCTGACCGGAAGGATCCTCGGGGTCGAGTTCGGACTGGCGAGAGCTCTCGGCGCAATCGTCTTCGCCGTCGTCATCGGCCTGACGATGCAGTTCCTGTTCCGGAAGGAAGAGGCGGAGAAACAGGAGGAGGCGATGGCTGCTCCTGTTCCTGAAGACGGCAAGGCGATCTGGAAGACGGCAATCCCCGTCGCCTTGATGGTTCTGGTGCTTGTGTTCGCCAACTGGGGCAAGCCAGGAAGCCTATCTGTCGAGACGACAGCGGGAGAAACGATCGTCGCGACCCGGGCCGGAGAAACGGCGGACGAGATCTTGGTCAAGCCGCTCGGCTCTGACGAGATCACAAGCATCGCACAGAGTGACATCGAGACCGTTCGATACGCGCCATCACCGTACACGTCAATCTACAACGCTCGATTCTTCATTGCGGGAGCGTTCCTATTGGTGCTGGTCGGCTTGATGATCCGCTGGTACTCGAAGGATGAAGCGAAGGCCTGGGGCGGCTCCACATGGTCGTATGCCAAACTGATCTTGCCGTACCTGTTCGGCGGCGTACTGATCGCTGGGTTCCTGCTCGGGCGACC
>JBARQW010000027.1:0-1685 GCA_049643905.1 Bipolaricaulia bacterium | reverse complement strand
ATCGCGGAGAAACATCTTCGCCACACGTCATGGGGTTCCAGCACGCCCATCGATGGCGCGGGATTCCGTGGACACACCTCATTTCTGTCGCTTTCGCCGCGGCTTACGAAGACACGCGACTCGCTTGCGAGAAGATCTGGGGTCAAGATCTGGTGTCTGATCTTGCATTGCCACATTTCGCACGGATCCGGGCGGGATCGGGAACACATACCCCATTCTGGCGGAGTTGGGGCGCCGAAGCAGTGCAACGGATCTAGGCTGCACGGAATCTTCCCGCGAGCGAGGGGATCATTCGATTCGGTGGTCGTGAACTTGCTGGCCGGACAGCGTTTGCGATCTAATGGACCGGAGGTGGTCGCGATGCGTAAGAGTATGGCTCTTGCTCTGGCTTTTCTGATCAGTGTCACCGCGCTCGCGGGCGAGGTGACGGTGTCCTACTTTAGGGCACTCGTGCTTCACGATTCAGGTCGAGGATGGCCCGATCGTCATGATCGATCCTTACGGATCCTACGTGCCCTACCCGGCGCTTCCCCAGCCGGCGGACATCGTCTTGCGGACCCACGGGCACATCGACCATTGTCCGGCGTGCCACGGAGAGCATGACCGCATCGAGGGCGATCCGGTCATGCTCTACCTCATCGACACCAGTACCGGGCGCTGCAAGGAGAAGCTTCCCCCGAGCTCGTGGGTCATCACAGACGACTTCAAGACCCACGCCATCGAGGGGAATCACGAAACGCTCAGCGGCGGTGGCGCGGGGTGGGTCTGCATGTTTTCTTTCGAGATCGGCGGCATCAAGTTTGCCCACTTGGTCGACCTCGGGCGGGTTCTCAGTGCGACGCAGATGCAGGCGTTGAGTGACGTTGACGTCCTGTTTCTACCCGTAGGCGGGGTTGCCACGATCGACGCGGCGGAGGCGCTGACGGTGATGGCGCAGCTTCCGTCAGTGAAGGTTGTCTTCCCGATGCACTACTACGTGGAGGGAATCACGCCGTGGCGCGACTTCGCTCCACTGACCGACTTCACCGACGTGGCCGAGTTGCAGCACACGGTCCGAACCATCGGCGACTTCAAGGCGCTGCTCGACGCCGACGCACTGCCGGAGTCCGTGGAGGTATGGATCCTAGACTACGAGAGGTAGGAAACTGGATCGCGCGTTTCGCGCGCCAACTCAAGATGGCTGTTGGCTCAGACGACGGCTTCTGGTATTTGCTGGAGTTGGGCGAGAGAACTGGGGTCTACCATTGTATTTCGCACGGATCCGGGCCGGATCGGGAACACATACGCCACTCTGGCGGAGTCGCGGTCCGTTCTAGTTCGCCACTTCAACCTTCACCCAATCGACGAAGCTCTGGGCTTGCTCGATGAGCGCCTCAGTTTCCGTGCGGGGAGATCGAGGGGCACATGCCTCTTCTGGCGTGATGGGAGCCCTTCCGTTCGCTCGGCAGGAGATGACGCGGGCTGCCGCCAGGCACCTACGTTGCGGCTTCGGTCGGCTCGGCGGCGGCCGGCGGTGTCTCCGGTTCGTTCTCGCAATCCGGGATCAGACGCTCGAGGTTACGGATCGAGGGGATGATGAATCCGGACAGTCCCAGGATCACGCCTACCGCTCCGGCAAAGACCATCATCAAACCCATTCCGGCGCCCGGCCCGGTGCCGACCAGCCATCCGAACAGGCCGTCGCC
>JBARQW010000026.1:0-2262 GCA_049643905.1 Bipolaricaulia bacterium | reverse complement strand
GCTCTGCCCGCTGTTGTATGCCTTGGCGTACTCCACCGCGATCCGATCCTCGGGCAGATAGTCGCGCCAGTTCTCGACCAGGCCTGTGTCGAGAACCGCCACGTAGACTCCCGTTCCGTCGTACGGTACGACTCGCGGCACGCCGAAATCGGTGACGTTGATCAGATCGAGATCCCACGTGCTGAGTCCGTCCGCGTAGTCGTGCACGTACCGCATCGCCGTCGAGCCGATCGACCGAACGAACGGCAGCCCGGCCAAGGCTGCGGCGGCCGACTCGCTTGCCTGGATGAGCACGCCGCGAATGGCATCGATCGAATCCGTCACGTTTCCGTAACCCTCCAGCTCAGCCAGGAGTGCGTCGCTCAGCGGCTCGTCCACCACGACCTCGTATGTGCTCACCGGATCCGCTGCCAACGGATCGAGCGACGTCGGCTGCAGCCACGCACAAGCTCCCGCGAGCAGCGCCACCACGACCATCAGAACACCCAAACCAACCCATCGCCTCTTCATCTCCCTCAACCTCCTTTTTACGGTGTTTGACCGACAAACCTACATCATATGTCTTACGGAGGCAAACGGATAGAAACGCATTCCAACTTCTTGAAGATTCCCCCGTCAACCGGAGTCGTGAGCCTTCGCCTACTCCGTCAGGATCTTCGATTCCTTCAGCCGCGTCGCGAGGATCAGGGCGCGGTGAGGTTAGGCGTTCGTTGGGTGGGAACGGCGCAACCTGGCTCGTGGCGGGTAGGAAGAACCGGGTTCGTTGGGTTCATGGGGCTCGTAGGGGAAAGCAGCCTGTGGTTGGTGGCCCGTGGCGGGTGGGGAGGGCGGTTCGAAGGTCTAGGTCTTGAGGTACTGCTTGAGGTCTCGGTAGAAATTCTCGTGTCCACCGAGCGCAAGGAGCGTGATGGTCTCAGCTTGCGCGTCGGCCCAGTACGCGAGTAGGTGGAGTTGCCCGGCAAGTCTGAACTTGTGAACGAGCACGCCCCGTAGGTCGCTTCGCTTCCTTTCGCCGAGTGTGGGATCGTCGCAGATAGCCCTGACCTGTTTGTCTACCTCGGCCCGTAGCGTGGGGGGCAGCTTCTTCTTGATGCGATCGAAGTTATGGACAGATACCGGGGTGTGCGCCATGAAGCCTAGCCGTACTCGTAGGGCACGACTTCGCCAGCCTTCATCTGCTCGAGCGCTTCCAGGATGTCGGCCTTGAACTGCGGATGCAGCTCTTCGTACTGATCGACGAACTGCTCGATCGCCATGCGAACGACGTTGCTGGGTGTTCGCTGTTCAAGCTTGGCGATCTCGTCAATCCTCTCGCGAAGCTCTTCCGGCACCTTGGTCGACACAGTTCGTGTGGCCATCGCAACCTCCGGTCGACAATAGCATGAATCGTCTACGATGTCTACCTCTCGCGGTCGTAGGCCGGGACGAGAACCGGGTGCGTACGAAGAACCGGGCTCGTTGGGTGGGAGGAGTGCAGACTGCAGCATGTAGCCCGTGGCTTGTGGCGCGCAGGAAGAACCGGGTTCGTTGGGAGGGGACTGCAGCCTGTGGCTCGTAGCTTGTGGCTTGTGGGGAGCGACAGGATGAACTCAAGACGAGACGAAAGCCCGCGTCCACCGCGAAGCCGAAGGGCCACTCGGCCTCCTACTCGACCAACACGGCGGACTCGCCGGTGTTGATGTCGACGGTGACGAGCCAATACGCGTCGTCCTCGAGTTCATAGGTGAGCCCGAGCAGGCTGTTGCTCAGCCAGAAGCAGGTCGAGGCGCCCAGGCTTGCGGGCACGGGTGCGCTCTCCTGGGTCTCTAGGTCGAAGAGGGCGGCATGGCCTGTATCGCCGTCGTCGGACGTCATGTAGGCGAGCTTGCGGCCGTCGGGCGAGAAGCTGGGGAGGAAGCCGATCTCCGCGATCCGTTGCGCGCTCTCAGTGACCGTATCGACCAGGTAGAGCGTCGGCGTTTCCTCCTCGATCAGGGGATCGATCATCACTTGGTCAAAGACGGCGAACGCGACCCAGCGCCCGGTGATGTCGACGTCGAACAGAATCGCGTCACTGAAGACGCAGTACGTCTCGAGCATCTGTTCTCCAAGGCCGAAGACGGCCAACGTGTCTGAATCGTCCTCCTCCAGTCGCCAGCGAGCGACGCGGCCGATCGGCACCGGGCCTTCGTCGTTCAGATGAAGTGCCACCATCTCGGTGCGGGTGGGATCCAATCGGAACGCGAGAACATCATCGAAGATCTCTTGAGGTTCCCCTCCGTC
>JBARQW010000025.1:0-26130 GCA_049643905.1 Bipolaricaulia bacterium | reverse complement strand
TCGGTGACCGAAGGCGACACGGCGACGTTCACCGTCACGCTGTCCAACCCGAGCGCGTCGACGGTCACCGTTGACTACGTGACCAGCAACGGAACAGCCGAGCAGCCGGGTGACTACACCCTCTCCTCGGGCACGGCCACCTTCCTCCCCGGTGAGACCTCCAAGCCGGTCACCGTCCCCACGATCGAGGACCTGATCGACGAGCCGCAGGAGACGTTCGGTCTGAACCTCTCGAATGTAGCCAACGCGACGATCGCTGACCCACTAGGCGAGGGAACGATTCTCGATGACGACGACGCACCGTCGATCTCGATCGACGATGTGTCTGTCGCCGAAGGCGACACAGCGACATTCACCGTCACCCTGTCCAACCCGAGTGCGTCGACGGTCACCGTCGACTACGGCACCAGCGACGGAACCGCCTCGCAGCCGGGTGACTACACCCTCTCCTCGGGCACGGTCACATTCCTGCCAGGTGAGACCTCCAAGCCGGTCACCGTCCCCACGATCGAGGATCTGATCGACGAGCCGGACGAGACGTTCGCCGTGAATCTGTCGAATGCATCCAACGCGACGATCGCTGACCTGCTGGGCGAGGGAACAATCGTCGACGATGACGCCGCACCGACCATCTCGGTCGACGATGTCACCGTCGACGAGGGTGACACGGCCACGTTCACCGTCAGCCTGTCCAGCCCGAGCGCGTTTGCGGTCACCGTCGACTACGGCACCAGCGATGGAACGGCCGCGCAGCCGGGCGACTACTCCCTCTCCTCGGGCACGGTTACGTTCCTCCCCGGTGAGACCTCGAAGCCGGTCACCGTTCCCACGATCGACGACCTACTCGTCGAGAACGACGAATCGTTCGATCTCAATCTGTCAAACGCGTCCAACGCCAACATCGGAGATCCGCTTGGCGTCGGGAGCATCCTCGACAACGATGAGGCTCCTCGCCTCACCATCACGAAGGACGGACCCGGTCCTGTGCAACTCGAGGACACGATTCTCTACACCATCACGGTTCAGAATACGGGGACAGTCGACTTGCACAATGTCACGTTGGATGATCCGCTGCTTGGGCTCTCCGAGAGCCTTGGCACCCTGGTCGTAGGCGAGATCGTCACCTTTACCCCAACGTTCGGGCCGGTGACGGAGGAGGATCTCCCCGGACCGATCACCAACACAGCAACCGCGAACTCAGACGAGACGGATCCGGTAAGCGACGGCCATCTGGTCTCGATCATCACGGAACCGGTCATCGATCTGTCGTTGACGAAGGTTGTGGACAACCCCACGCCGTCTGTCGGCGAGAACGTGGTCTTCACAACGACGCTGACCAACGCAAACGGGTTCGACACGGCCACTGGAGTCCGCGTCAAGGACCTGCTTCCAGATGGCTTCGACTTTGTCAGCAGCAATCCGGAGATCGGCATCTACAGCGCCGCCACGGGTATCTGGAACGTCGGCGTACTGCCGCCAGGCGTGACCGTAACCTTGGAGATCACGGCCACCGTCCTCGCCACGGGAGACTACGAGAGCGAAGCAGAGGTCTCCAAAGCCGATCAGGAAGACGTTGACTCGACGCCCGCGAACGCCGCGACAAAGCCGGAAGACGACGACGATGCCGCGCCGATCGAGCCGTCGGAGCTCGATGGCGGTGAAGGTGGTGGCGTCGAGTGCATCGGCAAGGTGATCATCAGCGAAGTCGCGTGGGCCGGAACTGCCGCTGACCCGATGCATGAGTGGATCGAACTACGAAACATCGGCTCCGCGCCGGTCGATCTGACCGGATGGACGCTTCAGTGGCGGAAGAAGAACCCCGTGACCGTAGAGGAGTTCGAGTGGAAGGTCGTGTCTCTCTCAGGGACTCTCGCGGGGGCCGGGATCTCGGCCTGCGAGATCGCCCTCCAGGATCCGGAGCCGACCGTCGACTTCGAGAAGAGAGAGAGCGATGACGTGTCGTGGCTCGTGGTCTCCAAGCCGCAAGACGACTACGGAAGCTACTACGTCCTCGAGCGGCTGAGCGACCGGACGATCGCCAACATCGAAGCGGATGAGCTCTACGACCTCGTCGCGCCGTACGCGATGGAGCTGTCGGACGAGGGCGACGAGATCCAGTTGCTGAACGCCGCCGGCGTTCCCGTCGACACGGCAAACGCGTTCGACGCTCCTCAAGACGGGTGGCCGGCCGGAGACGCCGCCACCCACGCCTCGATGGAGCGGACAGACCCGCTCGAGCCCGACGAGGCCGGGAACTGGCACACGAACATCGGCATCGCGACTCGCGGGACCGACGCGAACGGTCGACCGCTCGTGGCGACCGGGGATGCTCTCAACTCACAGTCGCTCGAGGAATGGGCCGTCTTCGCCACCCTCGACCCGTCCCGGACACTGTCCGGCAGACGCATCGAGGTCGGCCTCGACCTCAGCATCAGCGAGCGTCGCGAGAGCGGATGGCCGTGGATCCGCGTGACCCGGCCCATTGCGGCCAACGTGATCGGGGGCGGTGCTTCGGCGGAGCCGGATCCGTCCGAGTATTCCTTCTCCAGCCGCACCGCGGCCGACCTGTACTGGCTCGCCATCGACACAATCGACCTTGCACCGGGAGATCATCTGATCTGGATCGTGTACGGCGAAGGAGAAGCCGTCCTCGTGCCGATCACGGTCCTCCCGTAGCACCGGAAGAGAGACCACTCCAAGCGGGCTCCGAGTTCAATCTCGGAGCCCGTTCTTGTTTCCAATCCCCAATGGTTCTTGCATTGCGCGGTTCAGCGCCTCTCCGTATGATCCGGCCGAGTCCATGCGCAGTTGCGCGCACAAACGCTGCGTCCTGCCGAAAGGAGCGTCAGCCACCATGATTCTGGTCGCGTATCTGATCGTCGCGTATCTACTCGGCGCCTTCCCGACCGCCGTGGTGTTGAGTCGCCTCATCTGGAAGACCAACATCAGAGAGCACGGAAGCGGAAACGCCGGCGCAACGAACGCGTGGCGCGTCCTCGGATGGAAGGCCGGAGTCCCCGTTCTCCTCATCGACCTGGGGAAAGGTGCTTTGGCGGCGGGCCTGATTCCGCTCCTTCCGCTCGGGCGCGTTCCTGTCGACGTTGTAACGCTCAGCGTCCTTTGCGGCGTGGTGGCGGTACTCGGACACGTCTTCCCGATCTATTCGCGATTTCGTGGCGGAAAAGGCGTCGCCACTGCAGCCGGGATGCTCGCGGTCGTTGCGCCGGTCCCTGTCGGGATCGCAGTTGGCCTGTTCGCGCTGCTTCTGACTTCGTCCGGCCTTGTCTCCCTCAGTTCGATTCTCGCTGCTTGGACGATCCCGGTCTCCGTCCTGTTCCTTCCGTCGGCGATTCAGGCGGAACGTCCTACGGCTTTGATCGTGCTGGTGTTCGTCCTTGCCGTCTTCATCACGGTCACGCACAGAGCCAACATCGTGCGACTCTTCCGCGGCACCGAACCCGCCTTCCCGAAACTCCAGCTCTGGCGGCGCTTCCTTCGTCCATCGCGGTAACTTGAGCCGCATCGTGGATGGAATATCCCGTTCTGGACTGCGTTTGATCCGCATTCGACCCGGTGCTACAATCGTTGGCCTGTCCAAGAGGTGCAAACAATGGAACGAGACCCAATGCGGGACTTGAGAAACCGCAACTTGCGCAACATCGCGTTTATCACGATCGTCGTGATCTTGGGGTTGATCCTGCTCCAGTCGTGGTTCGGCAGGAGCGGCGGAAGCAACGAGATCAGCTACAGCCTTTTCCGCACCCTCGTCGAGAGCGATCAGGTCGCCCAGGTGACAATCAAGGACAACGTCGCCGAGGCGGTGATGGCCGATCAGAGCACGCTGACGGCGCGTCTCCCGGAGGACGGCAGCCTGTACGCCGCGCTACTCGACGAGCACGTTCCCGAAGTCACCTACGAGCCGCCGTCCAACGGGGGCTTCCTGATGACTCTTCTGATCTCGCTGTTGCCGATCGTCCTTCTGATCGGCGTGTGGATCTTCATCATGCGCCGGACGCAGACCGGAGGCGGAGCCCTCTCGTTCGGCCAGTCGAAGGCGAAGCTCGTGCAGCCGGATACGACCGAGATCACCTTTGACGATGTCGCAGGCAGCGTCGAAGTCAAGGAAGAAGTGCAGGAGATCGTCGAGTATCTCAAGGATCAGAAGCGATTTGTGAAGCTGGGCGCCGAGATCCCGAAGGGCGTCTTGCTCGTCGGCGCGCCGGGGACCGGCAAGACGCTCCTTGCCAAGGCGATCGCCGGTGAGGCGAAGGTGCCGTTCTTCTCGATCAGCGGGTCGGACTTCGTAGAGATGTTCGTCGGCGTCGGCGCGGCTCGCGTACGCGACATGTTCGAGAAGGCCAAGGCAAGCGCGCCGTGCATCATCTTCATCGACGAGATCGACGCCGTCGGCAGGAAGCGCGGCGCCGGCCTCGGGGGCGGCCACGACGAGCGCGAGCAAACCCTCAACCAGCTGCTCGCCGAGATGGACGGGTTTCAGCCGAACAAGGGAATCATCATCCTCGCGGCGACAAATCGACCGGACGTGCTCGATCCCGCCCTGTTGCGGCCGGGACGATTCGACCGAACCATCCAGGTGCCCTATCCAGCACAGAAGGACCGCGTCGAGATCCTCAAGGTCCATCTGCGAACCCGGACGATCGCAGAAGACGTCGATCCGGAGATCCTTGCACGCAAGACGCCCGGATTCGTCGGCGCCGATCTGCGAAACCTGTGCAACGAGGCGGCACTACTCGCCGCACGTCAAAACAAGGAGCAGGTCGAAATGGCCGACTTCGAGGAGGCGACCGACCGCCTGTTCCTCGGCCTTCGCCAGAAGAGCGTCACCCCGACGGAGAAAGAACGAAAGGTCACAGCGTATCACGAAGGCGGGCACACCTTGCTCGGTCATCTGCTCAACTCGGAGAGCACCATCGTGCACAAGGTGTCGATTCTTCCGCGGTCCCACGGCTCGATGGGCGTGACGCAGACGCTGCAGCTCGAGGAGCGCTGGATGCCCAGCGAATCCGAGTTTCGAGCTGTCCTCGTCGGCTTGCTCGGCGGCCGCGCCGCGGAGGAAGTTACGTTTGACGAATTCACCGCCGGCTCGGCCGATGACCTGAAGCAGGCGACGCGCCTGGCAACGAAGATGGTCGTCGAATGGGGAATGAGCGACGAGCTCGGCCCGATCCACCTCGGCCGCGAGCGCACCAACGTTTTCCTCGGCGAGGATATCATCAAGAGCAACGTGCATTCCGAGGAGATCTCGACGATCGCCGACCGGGAGATTCGCCGCCTGCTGACCGCTGCGTACGACAAGGCGAAGGAGCTTCTTACCGAGCATCGTGAGGCACTCGATCAGCTCGCCCAAGAGATCCTCCAGCGTGAGGAGATCGCCGGCGATGAGCTGAGCGAGCTCTTGAACCGCCTTGTCCCCGCACCGGCCGCCGGATGACCCACGAGGCGCGACGGCTCGTTCTGCTGGGCTCCACCGGCTCGATCGGCACCCAGACCCTTGAGGTCGTGGATCGGCTCCGCGAAGCCGGGCAACCGTTCGATGTCGTTGCGCTCGCCGCCGGTTCGAACCTCGATCTTCTCTGCGAGCAGATCCACGCCTACAGCCCGCAGGCCGCCTGCATCGCCTCGGAGAGCGCCGCTGAAACGCTACGGACGCGCTACCCTGATCTCGAGGTCGTCTTCGGCAACGAGGGGCTCGTTCACCTCGCCGAGCTTGCGAACTGCGATGTGGTGGTCAATGCGCTCGTCGGTGCCGTCGGCTTGGTGCCGACGCTCGCCGCCCTCAGGCTCGGCAGGCTCGTTGCATTGGCCAACAAGGAAAGCCTCGTCATCGGAGGCGAACTCGTCCGCACGGCGATCGCCGAGCACGGCGGCCGCATGCTGCCGATCGACAGCGAGCACAACGCGCTCTTGCAGTGCCTCGAGGCCGGAACACGAGAGGAGGTCGAGCGGCTGATCCTGACCGCATCAGGTGGCCCGTTCCTTCGGACACCCCCGGATCGACTGGCAACGGTGACGCCGAGCGAGGCCCTCGCCCACCCGAATTGGGCAATGGGCTCGAGGATCACGATCGACTCTGCCACGATGGTCAACAAGGCGTTCGAGGTCATCGAGGCCCATTACCTGTTCGATCTTCCCTACGAGCGGATCGACGTCGTCGTTCATCCGCAGTCGACCATCCACTCGCTGGTTGAGTATCGTGACGGCTCGGTCCTCGCCGAGCTCGCCGCACCGGACATGAGGATCCCGATCCAGTATGCGCTGACCTATCCGGCGCGTGCTCCGACAGGCTTGACGCGCCTCGATCTGTCAGCAGCAATCTCACTCGAGCTCGAACCGCTGGAGACCAGGCGATTCCCGGCATTCGATGTTGTGTTGACCGCCGCTCGGAAGGGCGGGACGGCGCCCGCGGCGATCAACGCGGCGGATGAGGTCCTCGTCTCACGTTTCTTGGGGGGGCAGATCGCGTTTCCGGGCATCGCCGCCGGTCTGCAGGAGGTTCTCGATCAGTGGGAACGCCTGCACAAAGGCGATGACGGTGCCGTCTCTCTCAAACGACTCCTAGAGATCGACCGATGGGCTCGCTCGATCGCAGGCGAGCTCACGAGTTTCTAGGATCGTCGCCACGCCCGCGAGGCCACTCCGTGCGCAGCGAAACAACGAGCGACCACAGCGGTGTGAACCGTACGTAGGCCGCATAGACGAGCACACCTGTGACGAGCGGCGCGAAGACCGCCAGCGCAGGCGAACGGTCCCCCACGCCCCATCGCACGAGGAACGCCGCCGCGGAAAGTGCCAGGCATCCAATCGTAATCAGCCCGAGTTCGCGCAAGGCACGCGGCTCCTTGCGCAGTCGTGGCCAGAGGAACGCCCCAAGCAGAAGCGCGCTTCCCACACCAGCGATCGCCGTGGCCAGGGCGAGCCCCGCCTCCTGCATCGACGAGACGAGGCATAGGTCGAGAACCACGTTCAGCGTGACGGCAACGACCGATGCGATGAGCGGCACGAGCGTCCGTCCCAGCGCGTAGAAGGCGCGCGTGAACACGTAAACCCACCCGTAGGGCAGGAGCCCGATCATGTAGAAGCCGAGGACGCGGGACGTGCGCAGGGTGTCAATCGCGGTGAAGGATCCGTGCTGGAACAGCAACCGAATGACATCGGACCCGATGATCAGCAGTCCGGCCATCGCGGGCAGCAGAACGAGAGCACTCGTGACCACGCCGTCGCGAAGGTATGACGAGAAGCCGATCTCATCCCGGTTCGCCCACGCAGCGGAGAAGCGCGGGAGGAGTGCCGTTGCCACGCTGACTGCGAACACGCCGAGGGGAAGCTGGAAGAGGCGCATCCCATACTGCAGCGAGGAGATGCCGCCGTCACTCAGGTGAGAGGCCATCTTGTTGTCCACAAGCAGGTTCACCTGCGTCACGGCCAACGCGAGAACGGCCGGGCCCATCAACCGAAGCAGACGGCGAATCCCTGGATGGAGCGGAAGGAGCGAGAAGCGAAAGCGGAAGCCGACCCGCGCCAGGGCCGGAATCTGCGAGAGAAGCTGCCCCGCACCGCCAACCAGCGTCCCGATTGCGAGGCCGAGCACCGGCTGCTGTGGGAACCGAGGCGCAATCAGCAGAACGCCGAGGATCATCCCGACGTTGAACCAGACCGGCGCAAGCGCGGCGGCGAAGAAACGATGATGCGCATTCAGGACGCCCATGAACACCGAGGCGAATCCGATCAGCGCGATAAATGGGAGGACGACGCGCGTGAGCATCGTCGCAAGCGCCAGCTTGTCGCCTGAGAAGCCGCTGGCCAGAAAGGGAACGTAGCTTGGTGCGATCAGGATCCCCGCCACCACGGTGATCGGGAAGAGCAGGGCCAACCAGGACAGCAGATTGCTCGCGAAACGATCCGAGCCCTCTCCCCCGATCCGCAGTCCCGTGTACACGGGCACGAACGCCGTCGACAGCGCTCCCTCGGCAAGCAACTGGCGCAGAAAGTGAGGGACGAAGAACGCGATAAGGAACGCATCGTACGCGGCCGTCATCCCGAACCGATCGGCAATCGCCACATCGCGAAACAGGCCGAAGACCCGTGAAACGCCGGTCGCAAGCGCCATCAGTAGGACGTCGCGCGCCAGCCGCCTCATTCCGCGATCGATACGACGAGGAGTCCTACGGCAACCCGGTCGCCGCCCCCTAACTCATGGTAGCCCCGATCGCGCACGAGGAGTGAATTCGATCCTCCTGAGTTCAACACGAAGGCGTCTTGCACCGGTACGGGGAACCCGCGTAGGAGGGCCCTGACCTCCTCGATCGTTGCGCCCGCACTCCGCTCGTCCCGGCAGATCGAGAGGAGAGTGAGGCCTCCGTGCCAGTCGGTCGCAATCAGGCTCCATGCGCGTGCCGAGGACGTCTCTCCGTCGTCGGCAGCCACATCGAGCCCGTCCTGCAAGAGTGTAAAGTCGATCGTCACCGCGTCGAGCAGCGGTTCGTCGACCGGTGCCGGGCCTTCGCCCCCCGATGCCGTGTGACACTCGAGAAGGGCATCGTCTCCAAGCGTAATCCCGGAGAAGCGCGAACACGCTTCCCCGCTCGCAACGATGAGCGTCGCAGTGGGATCCTGGTCGACGAACGCTCCTTGGTAGACGGAGACGACTCGACCGCTTCGCAGCTTCAGAACCACGACCGCGCCTGGAACGCCCTGTGCGATCTCCCCGGTGTAGCCGGGCGGATAGGCGATCGCTTCGCCGTATCGGATCGGGCGGTTCACGCCATCGAGCCGGATCTCGGATCCCTCCACGTTCAGTACGGCCGTCCCGCTCGTTCGAAGGTCCGACAGCCGACCGAACGCGTCAAACGCGAGGACGTTCACGTCTTCCGCTGCCAGGCAGTAGGGGACCCCATCGAGAACGAGGAGTTCCGGATCGCAGGCGACGCCGATTCCTGCGGCCGCCGCAGATTCCCTCGCCATCAGGTCGAGCGAAGCGACGCCCCCGAGACCGGAAGGAGCGAACGCCGGACGGAAGCGGTACCGTGTGCGCCAATCCTCGATGCGCACGTAGGCGACCCGCGTCGAGCCGGCCGTGAGAGAGACCTCCGCCTCGTGTAGTCGTATGTCGTTCCCGATCTCGATCACCGACTCGTCGAGCGGCTCCGAACCGACTTCGACCGTGACCGAGAAGAACCCCTCGGCCTCGAACCGCCTCAGCCGAAGAGCGCCGATCTCGCGCAGCGTCACAGACAGCTCCATTGCATCCGCGGCGGTCGATTGCACCTCCACACGGGTCATCGGACCGCTCCCCAGAACGACGGAGTGGTGAGGAAACGGAGCGACGCAGTGATGAAATCGAAGGAGGAAGGAGGCCCCGTCGATCGCAACAATCTCGACCGGCACGAAACCGTCGAATCGAAGGACGGTCCGGTCTTCCGAAACGTCGAGTTCGCTCATCGAGACCGGCTCTGTCTCCACGTATGTCGCAGAGCCGAGGCGGCGAAGGACCCCGCCTGACAGCTCGACAAGCCACTCGAGTGAGACGAAGAGACGCCCTTCGAAGACGGGAAGCTGCGCAGCCTGGAGGGTTCGCCGTCCACTCCGCCACCGCAGGATGACGGTCCCTCCCGCGCCATCGCTCACTTCAACGCCGACGAGGTAGCCGAACTCGCGAAGCGGGACGAGGAGCCCCTCCTCGTCGGAGGAGCGGGAAGCCGCGAGGGTGATACGTTCGCCATCCACGAAAAGCAACTCCCCCTCTCCGCGCGCTACCGCTGCGAAGAGGAGGAGACACGAAGCAACGAACGCCCCGATCCACCCGCCCCTCATTGCGAGCTATCCCTCCTTCGCACCCTCCTCATCAACCCGGATCCGGACCTCGACTGAGATGTCCTTGTACAGGTTGATCGTGACCGAATGCGGACCCAGCGTTTCGATTGGTCGCTCCAGCTGAACCCTCGACGACTCGATGTGCTCACCGAGGAGTTCCTCGATCTGCGCCGTGATGTCGTCGACTCGAACCGATCCGTAAAGCCGGTCGTCATCGTGCGCCTTTCGAACGTAGACCAACGTCTGATCGGCAAGCCTGCCCCTTAAGAGTCGAGCCTTCCCCTCACGCTCGAGGAGTTCGGCCTCGTGAGCCGCTCTCTCCTTGGCGTAGCGCGCGACGTTGTGCTCCGTCGGCTGGACGGCCAACCCCCTTGGAAGGAGGTAGTTCCTCGCGAATCCATCTGCAACGTCGACGACTTCGCCGACGTGCCCCACGTTCTCCAGCGTCTCTGTCATGAGTACCTTGGCGATGACCATCACCCCTATCTATTGACGAATTGTAGGCCCGACCGGGAGGCCCGTCAATCTGCGATTCTATGGTTCGAACCGGCATGGTATACTCCCCCACGATGAACCGACTCGCCGAGTGGATGAGGCGTCGCGACAGCGTCCTGGTGATGGGGATCCTCAACGTGACACCGGACTCCTTCCACGATGGCGGTCGGTATGCCTCGACCGAGAAGGCCGTCGACCGAGCGTTGCAGATGGAGGCCGACGGGGCCGATATCATCGACGTTGGGGGAGAATCTACGCGCCCCGGTGCGGATCCGCTCCCGGCCGAAGAGGAGATGCGCCGCGTCCTTCCGGTGATCGAGGCGGTTCGGCGGCGGAGCGACATCGATCTCTCGATTGACACAACCAAGGCCGATGTGGCGCGAGATGCCCTCGCCGCGGGGGCATCGGTGGTCAACGACGTCAGCGCGCTCCGCTTCGACGAGAAGATGTCCGGGACGATTGCCGAGGCGAACGCCTTCGCAATCTTGATGCACATGAAGGGGACTCCGAGGTCGATGCAAGAGAATCCGACGTACGATGACGCGGTTGAGGAGGTTCGCTCCTTCCTTCGAGACCGAATCCGGACAGCGGTCGACGCAGGGATCGAGCCCGATCGCATCTTGATCGACCCTGGGATCGGATTCGGAAAGGGGCTCAGCCACAATCTCGCCCTCCTGCAGGATCTCGGGCGACTTGTCGATCTCGGATCTCCCGTGGTCGTTGGTGTCTCGCGGAAGTCGTTTCTGGGGAAAATCCTCGGCCTGCCTTCTGACGAGCGCCTGGAAGGGACCATCGCGGCCAACGCGATCGCCATCGCAAACGGCGCGGACGTCATCCGCGTTCACGACGTGAAGGAGGGGAGACGGACAGCCGATGTGGCTTTTCGTCTCCGCAAGAATGCCGCTTAGCGTTCGGAAGTTCGTCGACAATCCAGGAAACCGTTTCCAGATCCTGTTGACGCTGCCCGGAAGCGGAGAAGCCGACGACGAGCTCCGAGTCGTCGAGCGAATCTCTCTGGACGGCGAAGGGTTCGCCCAGCTGTCAACCCTCTACCTGGCGGTTCAGATTACCGCCGGCATCAGGCAGCCGTGCCGTCGCTGCCTCACGCCGGTGACGACGACGGTCGAGTTGGAGGAAGAGTTCGAAGTCCCCATCCCGCCCGGGACCGACTCGGTCGAGCTCTGGCCGGACGTGTTGAGACTCGTCCTCTCCGCGCACGATCCGAACGTCGTCTGTCGGGAAGACTGCCGCGGACTGTGCCCGGTCTGCGGCGCAAATCTGAACCGAGAGCCGAACCACAGCTGCCAGGACAGTCCGGACGAAACCAGAAGACTGCGCGACCTCGTCTCATGGAAAAACGACTCGTGACGATCGGGTTCGACCCCGGTCTCGCCACGACCGGGTACGGCGTTGTTCGAGGAACCGCCGGTAGCTGGGAAGTGTTGGCCGGCGGAGTCATCGAGACGGCCAAGACGACACCGCGGGCGGAACGTCTGCGCGAGATCCACGACGAAGCGCGAGCTCTGATCGACGTCTACCGACCGCAGGGCGTGGCCATCGAAGAGATCTTCCTGGCGACCAACGCCAAGACGGCGATGCGGACGACGGAGGCCAGAGGCGTACTGCTGATGGCCGCCTGCGACGTTCCTGTCCGCGGATACACGCCGCTTCAGGTCAAGAAGCGGATCACCGGGTACGGCAGAGCGAACAAGGCACAGGTTCAGGCAATGGTGAAGCGGCTTCTTTGTCTCGCCGAGATGCCCAGGCCGGATGACATGGCCGACGGGTTGGCGCTCGCCCTCTGCTTCCTCATCGACCTGCGCGGCCCAAGCAAGGGGGACGATGTCTACTTATGAGGAGCTTCTCCGCCTACCTGAGAAGCCCGACGAAGGGCGCGTTCTCCTGTTCGACGGGCACTCCCTCGCCTACCGCTCCTACTACGCGATACGCGATCTGACAACGCGTTCCGGGGAGCCCATCAACGCTGTGTTCGGGTTCTGGCATGCGGTACTCCGAATACTGCGCGACTACCCGAGCGCGTTCGCGGCCGTCGCGTTCGACGTCGGTGGCGTCACGTTTCGGCACGAGCTTTACCCAGAGTACAAGGCGACCCGAGATCCGATGCCTGAGGATCTGGCGGCGCAGTTCCCTCTGATCGAGCGCCTCCTTGCGGCCCTTGGGATCCGCATCTTCAGCGAAGCCGGGGTGGAGGCAGACGATGTTCTGGCAACACTCGCACGGAGTGCTTCCTCATCCGGGCTTCGATCCCTGATCGTCACGAGCGACAAAGACATGGCGCAACTCGTCGACGATCGTATCGCCCTCCTCCGCCCGAGCGGGCGCGAGTCGTCGGCCGGCTATCAGGTTCTCGACCCGGAGGGCGTCTGCGCCAAGTATGGCGTGCCCCCGGAGCAGATCGTCGATTGGCTCGCGCTGGTTGGAGACACGTCGGACAACGTGCCCGGAGTCCCCGGCGTCGGAGCAAAGACGGCGGCCAAGCTGCTCGGAGAATTCGGCTCACTCGACGACATCCAGGCCGGTGTCGACGCTGTTCGGGGCGAGCGCGTGCGGCAGAACCTGGTCGATCACGCCGACGCTGCCCTCCTCGCTCGTCGCCTGATTACGCTCAAGTCGGATCTTCCACTCGGGGAGGCCCGAGAAGTTTGCCGCCTCGGGCAGATCGATCAGGAAGCCCTCGCCGCGTTCTTCACGGACGTCGGATTTCGGAGTGCGATCGAGGAGTTCGGTCTTGAAGCGGAACCGAAGCCACGTCCCCAAGAGGAACCTGAACAGGAGGCAGCGTACATCACCGTTCTCGAAGCGTCGTCGCTTCGTGACGTAGTACAGGCTCTTGGCAACGTCGATGCCTTCGCGCTCGATCTGGAGACGACGAGCCTCGACCCGATGAAGGCGGAGATCGTCGGGATCGCTGTCTCACCAGGCCCGTTCGTCGGTTACTACATACCCGTCGGCCACGACGCGCTCGGAACACCTGTCCAGCTCACGCTCGACATCGTCCTCGACGCTCTCCGTCCGCTGATCGAAGAGGAGCGCCCGGGGATTCGCGGGCAGAACCTCAAGTACGACATCTCCGTTCTCGCGAGGTACGGGATCCGACCGGCCGGAATCGAGTTCGACACGATGATCGCGTCTCACTTGGCCCGCCCCGACGAACGTCGACACAACCTCGAGTCGATCGCCGAGACGTACCTCGACTACCGAGTGAAGACCTACGAGGAAGTCGCCGGCAAGGACGGTGCATTCGCTTCTGTTCCGTTGGACGAGGCAACCGTGTACGCGGCCGAGGACGCAGAGATCGTTCAGCGCCTTCACGGCCCGCTTGCGCGGACGCTCGAGGATGTCGAGGCCACGCGCCTCTTCGAAGAGGTCGAAATCCCGTTGATCTCCGTCCTCGCCCGCATGGAGCGAAACGGAATCCTCGTCGATACGCGGGTTCTCGCTGAGCAAGGAGACGAGCTCCGAAAGGAGCTCGGAATCGTCGAAGCCGATCTGATGGAGATGGCCGGAGGCCTCTTCAATCCCAGCTCGCCCAAGCAGGTCGCCGAGATCCTGTTCGACCGGCTCGGCCTCCCCGTGATCGACCGAACGAAGACCGGGCCGTCGACGAGTGCACGTGTGCTGGGTGAACTCGCCGTCCACCACCCTCTACCGGGGAAGCTGATCGTTCATCGAGAGCTGAAGAAGCTCCTCACAACCTACATCGATCAGCTCCCCAAGGCGGTGAACGATTCGACGGGGCGGATTCACACGTCTTTCCACCAGGCGTCGACCGCGACAGGGCGCCTCTCGTCGTCCAACCCGAACCTGCAGAACATCCCGACGCGGACCGAGGTCGGCGGGCGGATCCGCCGTGCCTTCATCCCCCCGGCAGGTTCGATGCTGGTCTCCGCCGACTACTCGCAGATCGAATTGCGACTCTTCGCGCACATTTCCGAGGATGAACGTCTGATCGAAGCGTTCGAGACCGGCGCCGACCTCCACCGACTGACCGCCGGCCACGTCTTCGGCGTCCCCGAGAACGACGTGACGGAGACGCAGCGAACGGCGGCCAAGCGGATCAATTTCGGGATTCTCTACGGGATCAGTCCCTTCGGTCTGGCGCGCGACCTCGGCGTACCCCGAGCTGAGGCGAAGGGATTCATCGATCGCTTCTTCGACGCCTATCCGCAAGCAAGAGCCACGATCGACAAGCTCGTCGCTCAGGCGACCGAGCACGGCTATGCGGAGACGATCCTCGGCCGCCGCAGACCTTTGCGAGATCTGACGTCGCGAAACGTGGCCCGCCGCAACTTCGATCGGCGAAATGCTGTGAATGCGCCGATCCAAGGAAGCGCGGCCGATGTGATCAAACTCGCGATGCTCCGCATCGACGACGCGATTGTGGCGGGGCAACTTCCGGCCAAGATGCTTCTTCAGATCCACGACGAGCTCGTCTTCGAGATTCCGTCCGACGATTGCGATCGAGCGGTCCCGAAAATCGTTGAGGCGATGGTCGACGTCCTCTCCCTCAGAGTTCCGCTGGAGGTCAAAACATCGGTCGGCAAGAACTGGAGCGAGATCTGACTCCCGAGCGGAACGTGGGGAAAGCAGGACGCCGAGCCTCGTGATAGACTCACCCCGTGACTTGATGAAGGTTGAGGCGAGGCCAAACCTGTGACACCAACCGAGAGGCTCCGTGTAGGTCCCAGTGTCGTGAACGAGAAACGATCCATGCGCTGGCTGACTGCGGTCGGTCCGTGCGCTTTGCTGTTTCTTGTCCTCACCGCTTGGACGGCCATCGCCGCTCCCGACCTCATCGTCGTCGATCTTGAGCTGGATCCGCCGGCCCCCCTTCCGGGGACAAACGTCGCTCTGACGGCGACAATTGAGAACATCGGAGACGACGATGCGGAGGCCCAGTTCTTCGTGCGCTTCGAGGTCGACGGGCTTCTTCTCGAGAGCCTCCCCGTTCACTCGGATCTTCGTCCCGGCCGCACCAAGACCCTCACGACTTCGTGGATCGCCGAAGAGGGCGAGCACGCCATCACGGCCGAGGCCGATCGTCCATTCGACCGGATCTTGGAGGCGGATGAATCGAACAACGCCGAGAGTCTCGACGTCTACGTTCCCTTTCCCTTGGACATCGCAGAGCGTGTGGGTGGCGTTCATGTCGCCGTCGGGCAGTTCGAAGACCGGAGTGCATCCGGCTTCGTCAACGTCGGTGACGGCGTCGGGGACAAGCTGAGCGAACGCCTGGAGCAAGTCGGGATCCGTGTCGTCAACACCGACGAGCTCGCGGAGGCGATGCAGCAGCTTGGTCTCAATCCATATCTTCGTTCCGATGCCGTGACTGCGGCGGGATTGCTTGGGGCCGATTTCCTTGTGGAGGGAACGGTCGCCGAAATCAGCAGCGCAGAATCCTCTCTGAGCCTAGTTTTCTTCAGCGTCGGCGGAGGCTCTGCCGACGTCTCTCTCGATGCGAGTGTCGTGAGTGTTCCAACAGCCGAGACGCTCTTCGGCCTCTCGTCCGACGGGCATTACGAGGGGGTGAATGAGCTTTCGTTCGACTTCGGCCCCCTCCTTTCGCTTCCTGGTGCGACGGATGTCTGCGCCGGGGGATTGGCGTCTGATCGCGAGGCGTACTACGGCAGCGAGTCGGTCTTGATCGGCTACGCGAATGCGCTGTCGGCTGCCTGGTTCAGTGTTGAGATCCACACATCAACTGGAACGTTCATCCGATGGCTCGGGTGGCAGTACATCGCTTCCGGAGGGTGTGGAACGTGGCACTGGGACCAGCGGGATTCGTTCGGCGCACAGGCACCACCGAATGTCTACCTTGCCAAACTCTGGGACGGCGCGTCCTACATCGCATCGAAGACGTTTCAGATCCAGCCGGGAGTCAGCCTGTTTCCCCTGGTCGACGAGATCACGATCGGAAGCGAGTCGTTCGAGGATTCGATCGTCGGAGGCGCAGTGAATCGGGCCGTTGACCAGCTCGTCTCGTCTCTCGTACAGGCACTTGAGGGGATCGTCCCAAGCCCGACCTCGCGCGCATCCGGCGCAGCATTCGAGGCGGTGGAGGCTCCAGTACCCTCCATCGAGGGTCGGATCGCCGCCGTCCTTCCGGACGGACGGATTGCGATCAACATCGGGGCGACGTCCGGAGTCTCGAGGGGCGATTTCTTCCTCGTCTTCTCCGCAGCGGACCCGATAGCCCACGGCGAAGTCGTCATCGTCGAGGTTCGTGACAGCGTGTCGTATGCGCTTAAGGCGAGCGACTTCATCCCGACGATCGGCGACATCATCCGCCGGGCCGAACCGTAGCGGAAGACATCGTCCGATCGATCGATCCCTAGCAGTTCGCAGTCGCGACGCCGCTTCGATAGACTCTCCTCATGCGCAGCCACCCAGTGCGAGCCCTCTTGCTTGTTGTCGTTCTCGCGACATTCATCGGGTCGGCGGGCGTCTCTCAGGGATTCGTGAGGTCGATCGGTCTGCGCGTCGTCCTCCCATGGACCGGACTTCCGTTCCTCATCGGCGCAGAGGCGACCACGGAACTCGCGTTCGGTCTGGGCTTCGCCTCGTTTTTTCTCACGACGGACGGGAGAGTTCTCTTCACGATCGGCGCCGACGTCCGTCTGACAGAGACGGAGAGCCGTGCAGTGACCTACCTTCGCCTGACAACGGGCCTCTTCTATTTCGACCCCATTGCCTTCTCACCGAAGCTCCTTGGTGGGGTGGGACTGGCGTATGAGTTTCACGTACTGGAGCCGATCCTCTTCAGTTTCGCCGCGGAGTTTCTCTACCCGCTGGCCCTTCCGATCCCGATGTTCTCTACGTCCGCGGGGTGGCTGCTTCCGTGATGTCGCTGTTCGGAACCGACGGCGTTCGCGGCCGAGCGAACGCTCTCCTCACCCCTGAGCTTGCCGTCCGCCTCGCCCGCGCGGCCGCGCATCGGTTGGCCAGGCCGGGCGGGCGGGCCATCATCGGCCGCGACACCCGGACGAGCGGACCGATGATCGAAGCCTCCCTTGCATCCGGCCTTGCGTCTGCAGGAATCGACGTGTACCTCGCCGGAGTGATCCCGACCCCGGCGATCTCGTTTCTGATCAAGGACGAACGCGCCGACCTCGGCGCCGTCGTGTCTGCGTCTCACAATCCCCCTGGCGACAATGGAATCAAGCTGTTCGACGCGCGCGGCATGAAACTTACGATCGAAGAGGAACGTTCGATCGAAGCCGCCCTCGCCGATGACCTGCCGGCCGCAGAGCGCGTGGGGACAATCGTGGGGCTCGAAGCGGCCGCCGCGAGTTACGCGGCGTTTCTGTCCGGGACGATCGACGTCGAGGAGATCGATCTCTCGTCGCACACGATCGTCGTTGACTGCGCGTTCGGCGCCACCGGCAAGATCGCGCCGCACGTTCTCCGCCACTTGGGCGCCAAGGTAATCGAACTGCACACCGAGCCGGACGGAGCGCGGATCAACGTGGACTGTGGGTCGACGCATCTGGAGGCGGTCCGCGCCGCGGTGGCCGACCATAGCGCGGATCTCGGCATCGCGTTTGACGGGGACGGGGACCGCGTTCTTCTGGTTACGCGCAGCGGCCGGACGATCGACGGAGATCAGATGATGGGGATCGTCGCCCTGCACATGCTCCGCAAAGGCACGCTCTCTCCGGCAATCGTCGTCGCCACCGTGATGAGCAACCTCGGCCTCGAGAAGGGCCTGGCCGATCGAGGGATCGGTCTCGTGCGTACGCCGGTCGGAGATCGAAACGTCTCCCAGGCGGTGGTTGCCCACAAGGCTCAGCTCGGCGGCGAGCAGTCCGGGCACATCATCTTCGCCGACCACTCCCCAACAGGCGACGGAATCCTGACCGCCGTTAAGCTCTTGGAGGTTTCGCACGAAGCGGCGGCCGATCTCGGGACGCTCGCTGACGAGATTCCGCTTCTCCCTCAGATCCACCGGAACATCCAGCACGAGAGGCCGGCCGAGGCACTCGATCGAGCGCCGGTCCGCAAGGCGATCGACGATGCGCGAGGATCTCTCGGCGAGCGCGGGCGGGTCATCGTACGACCCTCAGGAACGCAGCCTGTGATTCGGTTAACTGTCGAGGCCGTCGACGAGAGGCTGTGCGAAGAGGTCGTGTCGCGCCTCGAGGAAGCGATCTCGCTGAGCCTCTAGCGATCCCCCCCGTCTCACCCAGCGGGAAGTTCGATCGAATGCGTCAGTACAGGATTTCGAGCGGCCCGCGTCTGGTCGAGCCGGCGGACGGGAGCCTCGTGCGGTGCCTCCCGAAGAAGATCCGGATCGGTCGCGGCTTCGGAAGCGATCTGCACCATCGCCTCGACGAAGGCGTCGAGCGATTCTTTCCCCTCGGTCTCTGTCGGTTCAATCATCAGCGCCTCACGCACGATCAGCGGGAAGTAGACCGTCGGCGGATGAACCCCGAGGTCGATCAGCCGCTTGGCGACATCGAGGGCGTTAATCTCATTCGGAAGACCTTTCGCAGACAGGACGAATTCGTGTTTACACAGACCGTCATACGGGAGGTCGTACGCCACCTTGAGCCGCTCCTGGAGGTAGTTCGCGTTCAGCACCGCGTTGTCCGCGACCTCCGCCAGGCCCTCGTCTCCGAGTCGGAGCAGATACGCGTACGCCTTCACGGCAACGAGAACGTTTCCGTAGAACGAGTGGACCGTCCCGATTGACTGGGGGTGATCCCAATCGAGGTCGTAGAGATCCTCTCGACGCACGATCCGCGGAACCGGCAAGTAGTCGACAAGGTCTCCTGACACGGCGATCGGCCCGGCGCCCGGTCCGCCTCCTCCGTGAGGCGTCGACAGCGTCTTGTGCAGGTTGAAATGGAAGACGTCGGCGCCCATGTCGCCGGCGCGGGCCTTGCCGAGGAACGCATTCAAGTTCGCTCCATCGAAGTAGCACAATCCTCCGGCCGCGTGGACCGCCTCCGTGATCTCGAGGACTCCCTCCTCGAAGATTCCGAGCGTGTTCGGAACCGTCAGCATGATCCCGGCCACCGTTTCATCGAGCATCGTGCGGAGCGCGTCGATGTCGATCATCCCCCGCTCGTTCGACGGGATCTCGGCAACCGAGAAGCCCGCGACTGCGGCCGATGCAGGGTTCGTCCCGTGCGCGGAGTCCGGGAGGAGAATGCGCGTCCTTCCCGGCTCGCCTCGCGCTTCGAAATAGCGCTTGAAGAGGAAGAGACCGGTCAGCTCTCCGTGCGCACCGGCGACCGGCTGGAGAGAAGCCGCCGGAAGGCCGGCCATCCGGCTCAAGAGATCGGTCAGATCATGCAGCATGCGAAGCGTCCCTTGAGCGAGCTCAGGGGGCGAGGACGGATGAAGACCGGTGAATCCTGCGAGAGCCGAGAGATCCTCGTTGATCTTCGGGTTGTACTTCATCGTACAGCTTCCCAGCGGATAAAAGCCGTCGTCGACACCGAAGTTCGCTTTCGACAGGGCCGTATAGTGACGAACGACGATCGGTTCACTCACGTTCGGGATCCGTGGCGGGGCTGACCGGAGAAGGTCCTGTTCGAGGGCGCGACTGTGCGCCGAGCCCTCGCCTTCGGACACCGGAAAGAGACCGTTCGCGCCGTCGCTCCTCGGCCGATCGAAGATCGTCTTCACTCCGCCCCTCCGAGGACAGCGGCGAACCGGTCGAGTTCGTCCTCCGTTCGCTTCTCGGTGACCGCAATCCGAAGCGCGCCCTCGACGCCGAGCGATGTCAGGTCCCCTGGAAGGTCAACGAGGAAGCCGGCTCTGGCCAGCCGAAGTCTCAGGTCCTCCGGATCCTCCCCCGTCCGAACGACGAACTCATTGAAGAACGGCGCGTCGAAAGCAAGCTCGAATCGATCGAGTTGCGTGAGGCGATCCGCCAGATCGTGAGCCTTCTCGAGATTCTGTTGTGCAACGGCCCGGAGCCCCTCTCCGCCGACGCTCGCCAGGTAGACAGTCGCCGCCAGCGCACAGAGGGCCGAGTTTGTGCAGATGTTCGACGTCGCGCGACCGCGACGGATGTGCTGCTCGCGAGTCTGTGAGGCCATGACGTAGCCGACGTTCCCTTCCGCGTCGACGGTTTGGCCGGCGACGCGCCCAGGCAGCTGGCGAAGGTATGCACTGCGTGTCGCGAAAAGGCCGAGCAGGGGGCCGCCGTAGGCCATCGGAAGTCCGAGTGACTGGCCCTCCCCAACAACGACGTCCGCTCCAAAATCTCCCGGTGGTTTGAGCAGTCCCAGGGCGAGCGGATAGGTCGAGACGATCAGGAGAGCGTCCCCGATCTGCTCCTTCACGCCTTGGAGTGATTCGATCACGCCGAACGCGTTCGGCGTCTGGAGGATCAGCGCGGAGAGCCCGTCGGGAAGGTCGGTGAGATCAGTCCGCCCGGAAGAATCGTATGGAACCTCAACCAACGCGACGTTCGCCGCCCAAGTGTAGGTGTCGAGGACCCGGCGCAGGTGCGGCAGGAGCGTCCTCGCAACGGCGATCTGCCCTCGCCCTCGGATCCGCTCGGCCATCAACGCCGCCTCGGCCAGCGCGGTTGCACCGTCGTAGAGCGACGCGTTGGCGATCTCCATCCCGGTTAACTCGCTGATCATGGTCTGGAACTCGAACATCGCCGTGAGCGTCCCTTGGCTGATCTCTGGTTGGTACGGTGTATAGGCGGTCAAGAACTCGGACCGCGAAGCGAGGTGCGAGACGACGCTCGGGACGTAGTGGTCGTAGATCCCGCCTCCGAGAAACGGAACGAGCGACGAACCGAAGTTCTCCGCAGCGAGCTCCCCCAGGAAAGAAGCTACCTCCATCTCGCTCAAGGACGGGAGCCCCAAGGGTCGGAAACGCTCGCGAATGGTCGCCGGGATGTCGGAGAAGAGATCCTCCAGCGATCTCTTGCCGATCGCGACAAGCATCTCGTCCCGATCGGCGGCCGTGTTCGGGACGTAGCGCATCCCGGTCCTATCCCTCGGCGAGGAAGCGTTCGTACGACGCGGCATCAAGAAGCGCGTCGGCCTGCGCAGGATCGGTCAGTTCGAGAACGAGGATCCATCCTTCAACGTGTGGATCGCTGTTGATCGTCTCCGGAGCCGATTCCAGCGCTTCGTTCACTTCGACGACCTTGCCGGTGAGCGGGGCGAGAATGTCACCGACCGCTTTGACCGACTCCACCGCGCCCAGGTTGCCTCCCTGAGCGACGTCAGCTCCGAGAGTCGGAAGCTCGACAAAGACGATGTCGCCCAGCTCGCTCTGCGCGTGATCCGTGATGCCGATTCGCGCTCGGTTCCCGTCGACGTGCACCCACTCGTGATCCTCAGTGTAGCGATACTCGGCCGGATAGGACATGCTCCCTCCCGTTGATCAGTACGGACTTTTCGCACGATTATACGAGGCCGAAGATTATCGAACCAGGAGTCAGCTCCAGAACGGCTCGCGTACGGCCTTTCGTCAGGAAGACGAGCGCACATCGACCCTCGCTAGAAGGGCGCACCCCATTCGTCAAAATGGGGCTTCTTCCGAAGTGCGTGGGTAGAAGCTGGCGTAGGCCTTGTTGAACGAGACCGTGACCGTCCCTGGAGGCCCGTGGCGTTGCTTGGCGATGATCACTTCCGCGTCCGATCCCGCGCCCTGTCCGGAGACGTGCGCCTTCTCCTCGGGTCGGTTGTAGTAGTCCTCTCGGTAAATGAACATCACGACATCGGCGTCCTGCTCAAGAGCGCCGCTTTCACGCAGATCCGACAGGAGCGGCCTCTTTGACTCACGGCGCTCGACGGCACGGCTCAGCTGCGAAACGGCCAACACGGGAACCGACAGCTCCCTGGCCAGCTTCTTCAACGAACGGGAGATGTAAGCGATCTCCTGTTCCCGAATGTCGGTGCGAACCCCGGCGTCGACGAGTTGGAGGTAGTCGACGATCAGCATGTCGAGTCCATATTGCGATGCCATCCGACGCGCCTTGGCGCGAATCTCGAGGATCGAGGCACCCGGGGTGTCATCGATGATGACCGTCGCCTTCTGGAGTTTCCCGGCTGCCGCCGCGATGTCTCGCCACTTGGCCGCCGCAACATATCCCCCGCGAAGGCGGTGCAGGCTCACCTTGGCTTCGCCGCAGAGAAGCCTCTCGAGGAGCTGCTCCTTCGTCATCTCAAGCGAGAACACGCCGACCGACGCCTTCTCGTGAATCGCCGCGTACCTGGCGAGGCTGAGTACGAAACTCGTCTTCCCCGTTCCAGGACGGCCCGCGATGATGATCAGGTCGGAGCCCTGCATTCCGGACGTCATCTCGTCCAGGTCGCGGAACCCGGTCGAAAGCCCTCGAATCGTCTGGCGGTTCGGGTCTCGGTGCAGTTCCTCGAGCGAGTCGATGTGCTCGTAGAGAAACTCGTCAACAAGGTAGTACGAGCGATCGAGGTTGCTCGCCGTGATGTCGAAGATGAGCGATTCGGCCTTGTCGAGGACCTCGTCGGCCTCGCTGACCTCATCGTAGCCGATCTCGGTGATCTGTCCGCCGGCCTGAATGAGCCCACGCAGGACCGCCTTCTTTCTCACGATGTCGGTGTAGTACTCGAGCGACGCGGTCGTCGTGACCCGGTCAAGAAGCTCGTTCAGATACAGGCGTCCGCCGGCGCGCTCCATGTCGCCCCGCTCCTCGAGGCGGTTGGCAACGGAGACGATGTCCGCGCTGATCTTGCCACCGCTCTGATTGGAGAAGAGCTCGCGGATCGTGCGGAAGATCACCCGGTGTCGTTGCAGGTAGAAGTGCTCGGGCGACAGCCGCTCGATCAGAATTGGGATACACCGGTCCGGATCAAGGAGTCCCGCACCGAGGACCGCCTGCTCGGCCTCGATGTTCTTGGGCAGTTCCCGAACGTCCGAGGCGTCCATCTGGGAGAGATTGGGCTCGATCATGGGTCTCCTGTCACGCGGGATTATACGGTCTCAGGCACCTGCCGAGCGAACGGGGCGATCTGAGGTCCTCGTCTGTCGCAGTTGCCCGATTGAAGGTGTATTGGCCGTTTGCTATACTCCTGCGGAACCACACTTGACTGTGACTCGGAGGATGATGTGGAAGTTCTAACGATGAAGGAGCTGCTCGAAACCGGCGTGCATTTCGGGCATCGAACGCGAAAGTGGAACCCGAAAATGGGACGCTACATCTTCACAGAACGAAAAGGGATACACATCATCGACCTCGAGCAGACGGTCGAGATGTTCAGGAAGGCCTACTACACCATTCGCGATTGCGTTGCGGAAGGCGGAGAGATCCTGTTTGTCGGCACGAAGAAGCAGGTTCAAGCGACGATCGCGGATGAGGCGGAGCGTTGCGGTGCACACTACATCAATCGCCGTTGGCTCGGCGGCACGTTGACCAATTTCGCCACGATCAGGAAGTCGATCGAACGGATGAAGAGGCTCGAGGGACAGGTCGAGGACGGATCGATCGAGCACATGCCGAACAAGGAGGCGAGCAAGCTGCGACGTGAGCTGGTCAAGCTGCAGCGCAACCTCGGCGGCGTGCGCGCCATGGAGCGAAAGCCCAACCTGATGTACATCATCGATCCGGACGTCGAAACGATCGCCGTCCATGAGGCAAACCTCGCCGGAGTCCCGATCATTGCCATCGTCGATACGAACTGCGACCCGGATCCGATCGACTTTCTCATTCCTGGCAATGACGATGCGATCAAGGCAACGAAGCTGATCACGGCGCGAATCGCGGACGCGGTGATTGAGGGTCGCGAAGGTCACCAGGACGAACCGGAGACCTCACCGACCGCGCAGGCCCCGTCAGAGGAAGACGCCGAAGCGGTTGAGGAAGTGGCCGAAACGGAAGAGACCGGCTCCGATACTGCCGCGTCCGAAGAGGTCGTGGCCGAGACGGAGGATGAAGTGGCCGCGGCCGAGACCTCGGAAACCGGCGAGGCAGAGGCCAAGCCGTCGGAGTCTGATGAGATCGAGCCGGTCGAAGCCGCCCCAGAGACCGAGAATGAAGCGTCCGATGAGACATCGGACGACGCGAGCGATGCCACAGAGGCTGATGAGAAGGACGAAGCGTCGGACGACGCGAGCGATGACGAAGCTGATGATGAAACCGACGAGGCAGCCGAAGAGCCCGCGGAATCCGACGATAAGAGCGAAGAGAACGATGACGACGATAAGAGCTGAAGACATCAAGAAGCTCCGTGGCGACACGGGAATCGGCATGATGGACTGCAAGCGTGCTCTCACGGAGGCCGAGGGCGACATCGAGCGCGCCAAAGAGATCCTGCGCGAGCAAGGGCTCCAGCTGATGAAGCAGATCGGCCGCGAGGCCAATGAGGGACGCGTCGTCTCCTACGTCCATCACACCGGAAAGGTTGGCGTCCTCGTCAAGATCTCATGCAACACCGATTTCGCCGCCAACAGCTCCGAGTTCATTCAGTTCGCAAACGACGTTGCGATGCACATCGCGGCCGAAGGCCCGACCTACGTCACGCCAGAGGACGTCCCCGCCGAAATGATCGAGCAGGAGAACGCCGAGTTCCGCGGGCAACTCGAGGAACAGGGCAAACCGGTCGAGATCATCGACAAGGCGATCGAAGGTCGGCAGAAGCGATTCTTCCAAGACGCCTGTCTGACGAAACAGCCGTTCGTCAAGAACTCCGAGGTCACGATCGAGGAGATGCTCGCCGATCTGCGGACCAAGACCGGTGAGAACATTTCCGTCGCGCAGTTCGCTCGCTTCGCCATCGAGGTTTCCGGATGCCCGGATCCCCAAGCCGCATCCTCCTGAAGCTCAGCGGCGAAGCCTTCAAGGGCCCTGAAGGGGCCTTCTCATCCACTGCGCTGACGCGGATCGCCAGTGAGATCGTGGGAATTGAGGATATCGAACTCGCCCTCGTCGTCGGCGGAGGAAATCTGATCCGAGGTGCGAGGACGGCCGACTTCGATCGCATCGAGGCGGACAACCTCGGGATGCTCGGGACGATTCTCAACGCGCTGGCACTCCGTTCATATCTCGAGCGTGAAGGCCGAACCGTCGTCGTCCAGTCCGCCATCCACACGGATCTGACCGATCCGATCTCGGTTCGAGCCGCGAAGAGCGCGCTCACCGAGAAGACGATCGTCCTGTTCGCAGGAGGGACCGGCAGTCCGTTGGTAACGACGGACACCGCCGCGGCGCTTCGCGCGGTCTCGATCGGGGCCGATCTTCTGGCCAAGGCGTCCAACGTCGACGGAGTCTACGATGGCGATCCGACAGAGGCGAAGGACTTTGCTCGGCTCGATGAAGTTTCGTATGACGAGTACCTCGAGCACCGATATGGCGTCATGGATCAGATCGCAGTCGAGATCTGTCGCGAACACTCGGTGGCCATAGAGGTCTTCAACTTCAGCCGGCCAGGGGCGCTGTCGGAGCTTGCTGCCGGCAATCGCGTCGGCACCCGCATCCAGTAGCCGGATCCAAGGCGAATCCGAACCAGCGTCCAAAGCGCAACCCACCGCGGAATGCGCAGAGTGTGCGACTACCGCGCCGTGTGTGAGGCCGCGAACCACTCGCCTAGGCGTCTGAGATGTGCGTACCGCTTCTGTTTGCTGGATCGGCAGGCGAATGGATGCCCCTTCGTAGCACGGATGCAGCCCCGTTGGGACGCGGTCTAGCCGCGTCCCAACGTAACGCGTTTAGTGGGCGTGCTTCTGCACCGTTTCTGTGACAGCATAGAAGAGGTGCCCTGTGCCTAGTGTCGAGCTACTTAAGGGGCCGGCTGGGACGCGGTCTAGCCGCGTCCCAACGTAACGCGTTTAGTG
>JBARQW010000024.1:0-5715 GCA_049643905.1 Bipolaricaulia bacterium | reverse complement strand
TCAGGATGATCGTGAGCGTCGACGATGTCCCTCGTCCATCTTCAGGCTCCGGTGGAGGCGGCGTAGGGGCTCTTGACGATCCGGTGGCGTCGAAGAAACCATCGAGCGTCGAGCGGACAACATAGGGCTCGTCCGGCACGTGGATGATGAACTTGCGATCGGCGAGGGTGACGATGTCGAACCCGTCGGTCGCCGTGAGGGAGTACCGGCCGAGACGGTCGGCCCCCTCCTCGGGAATGACGCGAACCTCGTAGTCGCCGACGACTCGGTTCGGGACGGTGATTCCGTCGGCATCCGGTTCCTCAACGTACGTAATCCCGTCGACCTCAGCGAACTCCTTGGAGACGATACGACCCTCGGGATCACGAAGAACGAGATCGACCGGGCCAGTCGCCGCGAACCGGAGCATGCCGAGCTCGGGCTCGTCGGGCGTCGGTGGCACTGGCGTCGTCGTCTCTTTGGCAGCCTCGACGCTCGCCAGGAACGCGAACTGCGTTGTACCAGTCGGGACGTTCCGCCCGTAGACCGACGCCTGCCACGTCCCAGGTGCCGGATCCTCGACGATCGCGTAGACCATGTTTTCGTACACGTCGATGGTCGCTCCGGGATACGCATCGTCGACAAGTCGTCCCCCCGGATCCTTCAGGTTCAAATCGAGCGCACTCCCGGGCCAAGCCAAAGTGACATAAAGTGCGTTCTGCTCGAACGGAACCATGATTGTCTCGAGGGTGAGCGTTTCCCCTTGCTGAATCGAGCTTGTGGCTCGCCCCACTTCTGTTCGATCCATGGATGCCTGGCGCATGTCGATGAAGCGCTCAATCAGCTCGAATGCCTCTGCAGCAGGGTAGTACGTGGAGGAGCAACCTGTTGCCCGAACGGCTTGGTTGAGGAACTCGGGATCGATCGACGGATCTCCGCTGACGATCTCCCCGGGGACCCCGAAGCCCACGGCGAAGATGCAGTGTCCGCTGCTAGCGGCCTCTTGAATTGGGCCAGACAAGACATCTCTCTCGTGCACGCGGAAGTCGTCCGATTCGGATGGTCCGACGGTAGGTACGCCATCGCTCAGCAAGATGATGACTGGCTGACCGTCGGTGGATGACAGCTCCGAGTTCGCCAAGCTAAGGGCCTGGTATAAGTTTGTTCCGCCATCTGCTGTGAGCGAGGAGATCCGGTCTCTGATCACAGTCAGATCGCCCGTCATTGACGCCGAGATCACCGCCGCAGTATTGAACGAGATCAGCGCTGCTTCGTGCTCCGCTCCGAAAGCCCTGTTCTCCGTCTCCAACATACTGATGAAGGTCATAGCAGCCTTCCGTGCTGCTTCGATCTTCGATGCGCCCGTTGGATCGTCCCACGCCATGCTCCCTGACGTATCGATTACGAGCGCGGTTGAGGAGTGGATGCCAGATGGCTCCTCAGTACACATTCCCCTTGCCAAGCGCGCAACCTCGTAGGTGTCCTGCGAGTCGGCCAGCTCACTGGGGCGGATCCAGTACATGCCGCCATCATCGATTTCGAGATCGCTGTCGGCGTGTTTGTAGGCGGCCCAAACCAGGTGCGAGCAGTAGTAAGCATCCGTGTCGACTGCCGGAGGCCGAAGGTAGTTGAAGTAGTCGCCGAATCGAACGTCGGGATCGGAAGCCTTGTCGAGCGCGAACTGGCATGCCTCAGCTCGAACCGCGTCGGTCGTGCGGACACGGAACAGCCGAATGTCGACCCAGTCGTACGCATCGTAGTTCAGGTACTTTCGCACGAAGGTCGACAGCGAGTAGGTGCAAACCCCGCAGTCCTTCTGCGCTTCGGTAACTTGGTCCTGGTCTGTGACGAGGGCGACATGGTCGAAGCCGGAACACGAGAGACCGATTCCGTCTGGATGAGCGACTAGAACGATGTCCCCAACTTGGGCTTGTTCGACGAACTCGTCGATAGCCAGGGAAGGAGACGATGGGATGTCGGACGACAGGTCGGGGACGGATTCCACGGATGCTGAGTCGACATCCAGCCTGACGGAATCTGGGCCGTTGTTCGCAAGACAGGAATCGTAGTTCCCATTGCAGGGGCAGGTCTGGGAACACGCGCAGTTCCCGACGACGGCTTCCCCGACCGACTTGCCCGAGGCCAGAGAATCGTAGAAGTCCTTCGCAACATCGTATGCACTCCGGTCACCAAACAACCGGCACAAATCTGCTTCTGGGTTTGGGTCGCAGAAGTAGATCCGCTTTGTGAAGCCAACGCACGCCGACGCGCCCTTCTTCACAAGCGCCGAAGGCATCAGGCCATCCTCCTCCGGATCGTTGGACCAGCAGTACGCCAAGTACACGAGCGGGTGAGCCCCATCAGGAAAGGGTTCGATGTCCTGCGCGGTAATGCTGTCGTAATTGTCTGAGGCACTAGATGGATCCACGGCAAACGATTGCGGTCCGCCGTGCGTGGTGATGTGAATCAGGTCGTACGGGCGCTTGAACTCCTCAAGCACCATTGCTTTATACACCTCTTCGTTGTCTCCGAGATGTTGGACGACCCATCCTGCTTCATTGAGCCGCTTCGCCAGGGCTTTGCTGTATCCTATCGCCGGAGTCTTCATCTTCCCGGCAGTATAGAAGGGGGCAATGATGAGCGCGCGGCGTGAGTTGTTCACGGTGACATCGATTTCGAAAGGTTCTGCCGGATTGCCCGCTGCGTCCGACGCTGTAATGCAGATGGTGTAAGCACCATTGGGGTACTTCGGAGAACCGTCGCTGTTTCGCTCCGTAGTGTCCCAGCACGCCCTGTAATCCACATCGTCAATGGACCCCGAATCGTCGTCGGTCGTGTTCGTAACGATATACCACATCCGGTGTTGTCCGCGGAACGTGGTCCATTCGTGTTCAAGTTCCAGCCGAGGGTTTGTCGAGCACATCCATGGCTGTTCGTAGACCCAGCCAACTGCCGTGTTCAGTGAGCATCCGTCCGTTCGTAGTGATTCGTTCCACTCGATCAGGGTCCTCTCGTCGAGGGTGTTCCCCAATGCGTCTACAATGGTGTATCCGATCTTGTGGACGCCGGTTCTCTCCATGGGCTTTGGGTCGGCTTCCCCAATGGTGTCGGACGCCAGCACCACAATGTCAACTTCGCCATGGAGGTCTGCTGATGCCAGGAACTCATCGCGACTCATGTACTTCCTGAAGTTGTTGTGGTCCCACCAATCCTCTTGCTCGTTCTCACGGAAGAGCACCTCCTCGATCGTCGGAGCCCGAGTGTCCTTCCTCAAGGGACCTGGATCGAGGATGAGAAGAGGGTTGGCAGCCGGCTTCCCCTTGTCACTTCGGTCACGAAGAGAGAAGTGCAAGTGGTTTAGCAGCTCTTCTTCTCCATAGTCGGCGAAGTCGACCACGCTTCCTATGGTCTGCCCCTTGCTCACGTAGCCTGCTGCCACGACTTTCTCGTCCACAACGATGTGGGTGTACTGGATCGTGTAGCACTCGCCCGTGACCTCGAGCCGTTCCTGGAAGGCACCGTCGTCTCGGCGAAGCGCTGTTCCTGACTCGACCGCGTACACGGGCGTGTCCGGATCGCAGAGGATGTCAATCCCATCGTGTAGCCTATTCTCGTAGTCGCCGTACGCCAGGTTGATGACGTACTGCCCGGAAGGGACATCGGCTTGTGCGATCGGCCAATCGAGTCTGTCGCACGACGTACAGGGAGTCTTGCCGAGTTCGTTGTCGCTGCAGCTGCTCGGATCGCATTGCAGGCCGGGAAAGCTCTGAGCGACGTTCTCCTCCCACATGCCTGCCACCCTTACGCAGTCTCCCACCTCGATCGAAGCGGCGGTTTGATCGAGATTCGAAGAGAAGAAGACGAAGATACGTTCCCCAAACGCGATGTTGGGGGCATTCCTCCCATTCTTGATGACATCATCGATGCGAAGATCGAAATGACGGAATGGAGAATAGACCGGCTTGCTGACCACCTCCCCGGTGACGATCGTGTCGGCGCACGAAACGAGATCTGCCTCAACCCTGAACTGATCCCTGCGCCAGCCCTCATCAGGCCAGACATCGTATGTCACTCCGGTCTCATGGCCCTTCACTTCGAGTCGCACATCGTAGAGGCCGCCGGGGGCGTCTGCCGGGATTTGCAGCAGAAGGTTGTCTTGATCCGCTAGATAGGTGTGACGTCTCCCAGGGAGGATGGTCTCCGGCTTCGACGTGGCGCTGTAGGTGCGGCCATCGGGATAGCGTATCGTGAAGACGACCACGAAGCTTGCCTGAGCGCTTCCCGTGTTCTTCACTCGGCAGTCAGCTCTTACCTTTTCTCCTGGCAGGTAAGAGCCGGAACTCACTTGGCACTCCTCCGGCCAACCATCGGGTACGAACTTCGCGTCGATCCGGTCGTCTGGGCAGACCGAGATCGTTTTTTGCGCCTCGTTGTTGTCCTCATTGCGCTCCGGGATGACGTTGTACGGATCGACCGCGACGGTCACCCATTCCCACACGCTGCCCGTTGATCCCGGTGAGACGGGCTGGGTTCGGACAGGCCGAGCGACGGCCGTCCCCCCTTTGGGAATGAAATTGACGATTGTCTCGGACCTTCTCCCCATGCCTGGCCCACAGGCAATTGCGATGATGCCATCGCCGCATGGGCAGCTTGCGTGTTCGAACTGTACCATGACCGCCCGCGCGTCGTTCTCCCCCACGTTGTGAATTGTCGCCGCGATTTCCCTGGACTCGCTCCCCGACACCGTGATGTCGTCCACTGAGACCAGTAGATCCGTGTCGAAGCAGGGGACCACCTTCCGAACGTAGCCAAGTTCACCGCAGATGAGATACGAGTCCCAATTGGCACAGACCTCCACGTAATCACCCTGCGACACCCCTGCCAGGGTCTCGAGCGCATTCCCGGAAAAACGAACTTGAATGAGTTGTCCGACGCTGACTGTGCCCGGCGCGGCCTGCTGCACTTCGGCGATCCGAATGAACAAGTAGTCGAATCCGGCCGGTGAGTCTACAACAGGCGGCGTGGTGACTGTGCCCCTGACCAGGGTGCTCTCACTGCAACCGACGGAGGGCACCCATGAGACCAGCAACATGAAGAGCGCGAAGAGAACCAAACTCACCGGAAGCCGTGGCCGAATCGACAGCCTGGCCTTCCTGCGAGGGGTTACGTTTCGGTTCTCCCTCGTGAGGTGCTGCAACGTTTCAAGCCGCCTGCTATGCAACGGCGCAAGCCCTTGCATCTCGCCCAACTGGACATGCGAGTCGAATGGCTCCAGCTGGTGGGACGAGCATTCACTGTGCATGTGACATCAGCGTTGTTTCAAGCGCTTCCGCCCCGCCTTCGTTCGCTTGAGCGGGATGTCGATGAAGCCGCCGAGGTCCTTCGACGAGGTTGCGTTGACGAGTGTTCCGAGTTCGTCAACCTGTTTCTCAAGTCCTTTGACCCGTTTTCGGAGTTTCTTGAGCCGCCCCCGGTTCTTTCTCTCGGAGAGTTCGCCGACTTTGATGCGAACCTGCAGATCCTCGAGCTCTTGTGAGAACGCTTCAAGACGGCTTCTGGATACGTCCAAGCGTCTACTCAACTCCTCCGTGATCCTTTCGGACTCCGCTTTGCCCTCGTCGAGGAGGGCCGTGTACTCCTCCTGCAAGGCTTCATAGTGCTCAGCATCCACTTCGTCTCTCTCCTGCAGTTTCTCGAGCTTCGATAGAAGCTGCTCCGCCTTCTCCTTCTTGGATA
>JBARQW010000023.1:0-2903 GCA_049643905.1 Bipolaricaulia bacterium | reverse complement strand
ATCTCTCTCAGTTCGATACCCAATGCGTCGGTCACGGCGTGAAGCGAGAGGCTGTATTCAAGCCCCGTCGAATGCGCCGTGCAGCCTGGGTAGAACGCGTATTCCACCGTCACTCCTCCTCCGCCAGTTGTCCCTTAGTCTTGTAGGCCTTCTTGTAGAGCCGCTTGATCTGCTTCGCGCCCTTGATCCCCTTCGGGAGAAACGGGAGCTTCCCTCGCGCCAGCAGCGTCAGCCCTGCGGGGAGGCTGGCCAAGATGTCGAGGCTGCGCGCCATGTAGCCGATGTAGAACGTGACTTCGTGGAGTCGCCCCCACAGCTTGATCGATCGCACAAACTCTTCGTGCAGTTGGACGACCTTCTTCTCGGCTGCGTATGCGTAGCCGGCCTCGATCGCCATCTCGCGAAGCGTGTCCATGAGGGCACTGATGTCGACCTCGTTCGGACAGCGGACACCGCATGTCATACAGGAGATACAGAACCAGATCGCGTGGCTCTTGAGAACGCGCTCACGCTGGCCGTATTGGATCATCCGGATGATGTTGCTCGGCTTGAAGTCCATGTGCGACGAGAGCGGGCACCCGGCGGTACATTTCAAGCACTGGTAGCAGAGTGGAAGATTCTCTCCGCTTCTCTCCTGCACAGCCGTCGCGAAGCTCGTGTCGAGTTTCATTCGCACTCCAACGCCGCACTGACCATCTCGGCGATCTGCTGGGGACGGAATCCGAGCTGCTGCATGGCCCCCGATGGACACGCACTGGCGCACGCGCCGCAGCCCTTGCACAACGCTTGGTTGATTCGTGAGACCTGCCGGCCTCGCACGGTAATGAGTTCCGGTGCGTCATAGCTACACACCGACACGCACAGGCCACACCCGGCGCACACTTCTTCATCGACGCTTGCGATGATGGCCTCGGGCGTGTACTCGTCCTTCGATAGGATCGTGGCGGCGCGTGCCGCGGCCGCCTGCGCCTGGGCAATCGTCTCGTCGATTCCCTTGGGCGAATGGGCCATCCCCGCGAGGAAGATGCCGTCGGCCGAGAAATCGATCGGGCGAAGCTTCATGTGAGCTTCGAGGAAGAATCCCTCGTTGGTCAACGGGACCTTGAGCATCTGTGCGACCTCTTCGGCGCCTTCACGCGGGACGATCGGCGGAGCGAGGACGAGAAGGTCGGCATCGATCTCCAGAGGTGCGTTCAGCACCGGATCGAATGCCTCTACGCGGAGCCGCCCATCGACATCGGAGAGGCTCGGCTTCGCGTCCACCTCATAGCGGAGGAAACGCACTCCACTGCGCCGAGCGAGCGTGTAATACTCCTCCCGGAATCCGTACGTGCGGAGGTCCCGATAGAGAACGTAGACGTCAGTTCCCGGGTGATCTGTCTTGATCTTCAAGGCATTCTTGACGGCTTGCGTACAGCAGACGCGGCTGCAGTACATGCGATCGCCTTCCCGCGAGCCGACGCACTGGATCATCACGACTCGCTTGGCGTTCAGTTTGCCGTCGGCAAGGCGGTCTTCTAGATCATGTTGCGTGTTGACGCGCTCGTCCGATCCGTAGCGATACTCCGTCGGCGCATGCTCGGCGGCCCCGGTGGCCACGATGACGGCGCCATGCTCGACGAGCGTCTCTTCCCCGTCATGGGCGATCGTCGTTGCGAAGTTCCCGACGAAACCGTCGATATTGCGAATGGATGCGGACGCCCAGAGCCTGATGTTCGGATGCGCCTCGACTCGGGAGATGACCTTCGCCAGCTCCGCCTGAGGATCGCTCGCTCCTCCGACGAGATAGCGGATGTGGCGCAGGTGTCCTCCCAGTTCGGCCTCGCGCTCGACGAGATGGACAGCGAATCCCTGGTCGCCGAGGTTGAGGGCGGCAGTCATCCCTGCGATCCCTCCCCCGATGACAAGAGCGCCGTCGGTGACCGGTACCGGGGTGATGTGAAGCGGCTCGATCAGCCGGGCCTTGGCGACGGCCATTCGTACCAGTTCCTTCGCCTTGGCTGTTGCCGCCTCCGGCTCGTGCATGTGCACCCACGAGCACTGGTCGCGGATGTTCGCCATCTCGAACAAGTACGGGTTTAGGCCGGCCTCGCGGATCGTGTCTCGGAACAGCGGCTCGTGAGTTCGCGGCGTGCACGATGCGACGATGACCCGATTGAGGCCGTGCTCCTCGACCAGCTCCTTGATCCTGTCCTGCGTATCGCTGGAGCACGTGTACAGGTTGTGTTCTGCGTACTCGACCCCGGGCAGCGTCATGGCGAACTCAACGGTTGCGGGCACATCAAGATAACCGCCGATGTTCCTCCCGCAGTGACAGACGAAGACGCCGATTCGCGGGCGCTGTCCGCTCACGTCCTTCTCCGGCGGGTATTCCTTCTGCGTGACCAGCGTGTGCCGGCTTTCCGCCAAGAGGGACATCGCCTGGGCCGCGGCCCCCGAAGCGTCGGTGACGCTTTCGGGGATGTCTTTCGGCTCCGAGAACGCGCCGCACACGAACACACCAGGGCGCGAGGATTCGACGGGACTGAAGGTGCACGTCGAGGCGAATCCATGTCGATTGATGTCAATGCCGACTCGCTCTCCGAAGGCGCGGGCGTCGGCGTTGGGTTCAAGGCCGGCCGAGAGGACCGCGAGATCGAAGTCCTCGTGTGCGGGATGTCCTTGTTCATCGATGAACCCGACCCGGAGATCGCCGGTCTCGTCGACGAGTTCCACGGAGGACGGCCGACACCGGATGAAGCGCACGCCCAGTTCTTTGGCGCGTTCGTAGTAGGCATCGAACCCTTTGCCGAACGCGCGAAGATCCATGAAGAAGATCGTGCACTGCAGGCCCGGCTGGTGCTCCATGGCAATGATCGCTTCTTTGGTCGCGTACATGCAGCAGACCGACGAGCAGTAGTCGT
>JBARQW010000022.1:0-1988 GCA_049643905.1 Bipolaricaulia bacterium | reverse complement strand
AGGAGGATGGAGAGATGACAAGTCACTGGATCCGTGAAGCGACGAAAGCGCCGATTGGAGAACTCTACTCCGAGCCTCTCGGCGAGGGCGAGGTCGCGTTCATCTATCTTGGGTGGGCCGGGATCCTGATGCGGACGCGGGGCCATGCTTTCGCCTTCGACCTCTGTCAGAAGAACTTCAAGCGTGGCGAGGTGAAGGAACTCGAGCGACTCGATGTCCAGTGCTACGGCCACACGCACTGGGACCATTGGCATGCGCCTCACGCGAAGGCGATCCTGAAGGGGACGGGGGCTCCGATCCTGATTGAGCCTGCGATCATCGAGGAATTGGGCAGCCTCCCCCGTGAGGACGTGACCCCGCTTCTTCCGAGCGCCCCCTTCAGTGTTGCTGACATCACGGTCAAGGGCGTCGTCGGTGTTCATCCTCGTCCGATCACGCTCTTCCACGTGGAAACGCCGGATCTAGCAGCCTTCCACGGCGGGGACTCAGGCCACGTGCCGCTTGATGGTCTTGCGGCCGATATCGCTTTCGTTCCCACAGGTGTTCCGTCTCCTTCGTGCACGCCTGAGTCGGCCGTCGCCATGATCAGAGACCTAGGTGCGAAGGTCGCTGTGGCCGTGCACGGCTCTGAGAAGGACATGGCCGCGTTCCGGGCCCTGGCGGAAAAGGTCCCGGAGACGCAGCTCTTCATCCCGAGGCCCTGCGAACTCCTGAAGGTGAAGCTAGCGGGTTAGCCGAGCGAGGCGGAACGCCTCCGTAACTCGCCAAGGTGGGCTTCATCGACGTCGACGTCGCGATCGATGCAGAAAGAGGATGCTCCGAACATGTTCGGGAACGATCGTCTCGGCCTCCGCGAGCAGCTGCGTCCCCACCGCCTCCGCGCCCGGGACGACGGACGGCCAGCCGAGTGCGGTCCAACGCATCGGATGAAGCGTGGCGTACCCGTTTTCCCACGGCATGACGCCGAGCCACCCGACGGGCAAGGCATCCTCATTGGCGACGAGTACGCGGAAGTTCTTGTGCCTGTCCTGTGCGCAGTGGGCAACGTAGTCAGCGATTTCGGCTTCGGACTTCGGTTCGGCGATCCCACGCTCCAGCAACTCGCGGATGATCTCCGCAACTCGCTCGTGCGATTCCTCCGACGGGGCGAGGACCTGCGTCCCGATCATGGAACCTCCTTGACGGTCAGGAAGTTGTCGCACAGAGAACCGTGACTTCACAAGGTCGGGAATGTCAGGCCCGAAACGGGCGGAAATCGACCCTGATCCGGAGCATCCCTTCTCCCGTGCTTGCCGAGTCCGCTCTGTGGCCGTTTCAACGGTTCACACGCCTTGGCGTCTCGCGCGATCTGTTAGGATGGCACGCGAAACCACACGGCGTGACGAGGAGGGGTGGCGAATGGATTTCGACGTTCTGCGGGCGCAGCTGATTGCGCAGCTCGAAGGGGGCCAAGCCTACACGCCCGTCGAGAAGATCGTCCGGAGTTTCCCGTTGGAGCTCGCCGGCGAGAGGGCCGGCTCGATCGGGCACACGGCGTGGCAGCTCCTCGATCACCTCCGAATCGCGCAGTGGGACATTCTTCAGTTCACGCTCGATCCTGAGCACGTCACGCCGCATTGGCCGGACGAACACTGGCCGAAGACCGAGGCGCCGCCCAACGAATCGTCCTGGGCCGGTGTGCTCGGCGCATTCCTGGGAGAGCTCGAGTCGGTGAAGGATCTCGCTCGTAATCCGGAAACGGATCTCGCGGCCAGGATCCCGCACGGGACCGGGCAGACGTACTTGCGAGAGATCCTTCTCGTTGCCGATCACAACGCCTACCACCTCGGTCAGCTGATGCAGCTTCAGCGGGCCCTGGAGCGGGAGAGATCAAGATGATCAGGCGATCGACGCGGATGCTCTGGAAGGCGGGCCGCAAGCTTCGCGGCTACTCTCTTGCCGACTTCCTGCACGGCTACGTCTACACGCGGTGGCCCTATCACTACATC
>JBARQW010000021.1:0-1845 GCA_049643905.1 Bipolaricaulia bacterium | reverse complement strand
AGGAGGATGGCAAGATCCGGCCTGTCAGCGTCGCGGACGGTGCGGTGGGGAACGCTCTGCTCAAGTGCCCGACGAGTCAACTCAAGTTCCATCGGGATGCGGCGGATGGACATCGCATGCTCCTGCGCATCGGATGCTGCGAAGGATATGGGGGTGATCGACCGGCAGCAAGGAGAGCGAATCCCGTGGTAGGATTCTTCCGAGGAGTTCGCCATGCGGGGCGCGAGGAACCCCGTTCTTCGGCCCGGGTATGTCGGACGGTGATTCGCGCAAGGAGGAGACGATGATGAAGCGGATTCGGTGGTGCACGGTGGCAGTGATTGCCTTGGCGATTGTCGGGCTCGGGGCGGCTCCTCTTCCGCAGCTTGCTTGGGGCGATCCGGCCAATCTCCTCGTCAACGCAGGCGCCGAGGAGGGCTCCGGAGACCGGCCTTCGGGGTGGCGACCGATCGCGCTGCCTACAGGTCAGGGGCAAGTCCAGTTCGCCTGGGATGCGGATCGATCTCACGAAGGGACCCGCTCTCTGCGAATCGCGGCGACCGGCAGCAAGCGAGGGATCTGGTCTCAAGAGGTGCCAATCGTTGAGGGGGTTGTCTACGAGCTGTCGGGGTACGTGGCCTTCGAAGGACTGGGGCGCGACGCCGACTGCCATCTTCAGGTCGTCTTTCGTGGAGAGGAGAACGAGCTGCTGGAGCTCGTCGATCTCGCCAGACACTACGGCGGCTCGCGTGACTTCGAGTTCGACTTCCCCGCGCGGATGCTCTTTCGTGCCCCCGCCGGCGCGACCCGCGCCGAAGTGAACGGAACCCTGAGTGGCTCTGGGACTGCCTGGTTCGACGACCTTGACTTCAGAGAGACTTCCCTTGGCACCATCACAGGCCGTGTGACGGCGGACGGCGGGCCCGTGGCCAATGCGCACGTCTATCTTTGGGGCGATCCGTGGGGCGAGACGATCGAGGCCGTCACCGACGCGGACGGCGTGTACCGTCTTGCTGATGTTCCGGTCTCGCATCCTCGCTTCATCGTGATCGCCGAGAGGGACGGGTATCGCACGAAGCCGCAGGGCGGAGTCGACATCCTGGAGAACAGGATCACGACCGTCGACTTCGAACTCGAGTCCGGGACGGATCCGAGCGACGACCTCGAGGTCGGACATGGGTTCCTCTGTCTGTCGCACGTTCAGGCGCCGATCGAGCTTCCCGCCTCTGCTCCGCTTCCGGACGATCCTTCCGGCTACATCGCCGCAGTTCGGCCGTATCTTGAATCCGATGAGATCATCACGTCGGACGATCCGGCGATCGTGCAGCTTGCCGGTGAGATTCTTGACACACTCTCCGTCGAGGATCAGCGAAACGCAGTCGCCGTCGCCCGAGCCGTCTACGAGTGGATCAGCGCCGAGATCAACCACGACGCCGTCTACGGAAACCGGCAGCCGTATCTGGATGTCACCAGCGGGATCTGGCAGACGATTCAGCCGGGCGGATGGTGCTGGGGCAAGAACTTCTACGACTGGGGCTATCGACCGGCTGAGCTGCTGGAGGAAGCGGTCGGAATCTGCGTCGAACATTCGTGGCTCGGTGCTGCCGTCCTTCGAGCCCTCAACATCCCCGCACGCGCACGCGTCGGGTCGGCGCAGTTCTGGGTTCAGGATGAGGATGGGATCGGCGCGTGGTACGGGTTCAGCACCAACGCTGGATCGAACACGTACCGTGAGACCGGCTACCTCGGCGCGGGATTCGGCGGCTCGGCCCTTCCGACGTTCTTCTCCGCGACGAGCGAGCCGTTCCTTCAGGAGGACTGGGACTGGGCCGAGCCCGGCGTGTGGCGCGAGCTTCACCCGTGGGG
>JBARQW010000020.1:0-9095 GCA_049643905.1 Bipolaricaulia bacterium | reverse complement strand
TGCGTACATGCGCTCGTCGGCCTTCGCAAGTGCCTCTTCGATCGGGAAGTCAGCGCCTGGATGCCAGAAGATGCTTCCGACCGAGACGGTGACGTCGAGGCCGGTGATCTGGCGCAACGTCTCGTTCTCCCGAACTGCAGTCCGGATCCGGGTCGCAGCGTCCTCCGCCTCCACGCCGGTCTCGGTGAGGACGACGAGGAACTCGTCTCCGCCGTAGCGGACGATCATATCGGTCGCCCGAACCGTTGTGCGAAGCACCGAAGCGATCTCCTGCAGGACCGTGTCGCCGGTCTGATGGCCGTAACGATCGTTGATCTCCTTGAAGCGGTCGACGTCGATCATCAACAGGCCGATCGGGTGATCGTAGCGCGACGCGCGCAGGACTTCTTTGGCGATCAGCTCGTTGAAGTAGTGCCTGTTGTAGACGCCGGTGAGTGCGTCGTGTCGGGCCTGCCGGATGAGCTGTTCCTGGAGACGAAGGCGCGCGGCGGCGACGGCCGTGTGGCCGAGGAGGATGCTGACGAGGCGGCCGTCTTCCTCTCCGAACGCACCGACCTCCGGAGAAGCGGCCTGGAAGATCCCGAGGTCACCGATCGGTGCGCAGATCAGCGAACGCGACGTGGACGGCATCCCGTTCGGGAGGGTCTCGGGGTCGGAATCGGTGACGATGATCGGCCGCCCTGACTTGAGCGACTGCAGGGCGATCCCGGACGGGTCGATCTTCGTCCTTCCGGGATCCTCAGCGTCGATCTTCGAAGAGACCGCCTGACAGATGAAGTCGCCGTCTTCCATGATGCACAGTACGCCGAACGAGAATCCGAGGACGCGTTCGGCCGCCTCGACCGTGATCCTGTGGACGTCTTCTTCCGTCTCGGCTCGGGAGAGCGCTTCGGCCGCATCGTGCAAACGCTCGACCTTGTTGTGCGTCGCATCCAGAGCTGCCTCCGCCTCCACTCGAGCCGAGATGTCGCGGTAGATCCCGTAGACGGCGATCTGGTCTCCGTCGATCAGAATCGGTTTCCCGAGAATCGAGACGTGGATCAGGGTTCCGTCCTTGCGGCGCCTTCGAGTCTCGGTGAACGCAGATTGACCGTCAGCGATCCGCTGAGTGATCCCTTTTGCTTCGTCTTGGAGATCCTCGAGATCGGGAGTGACGAGCCGATCCACGTCGCGACCGAGCGCCTCGTCCTCCGCGTACCCGAAGAGGCGGGTGAACTCGGCGTTCGACCGAAGGATCGTGCCGTCGTTGGCGCAGAGGACAATCGCTTCGGGGGAGGCGGCGAACAGCTGCTCGAAGCGGGCCTTCTCCCCCGCGAGCTTTCGCTCCATCGCCACGCGTTCGCTGATGTCGCGGTAGATGGCGTAGAGGGCAACCTGCTCGCCGTCCACGAGGATCGACCGCCCGAGAATCGAGACGTCGACCAGCTCGCCGTCCTTCCGGCGGCGCTGGGTCTCGACGAACGTCGTCTCTCCGCCCGCGACGCTCTTCGTGACGTCGCAGGCGTGCTCGTGAAGGCCGTTCAGCCCCTCGGCGACGAGCTTGTCGATGTCACGTCCCACCGCCTCCTCTTCCGAGTAGCCGAAGAGCTTGGTAAACTCCGCGTTAACGCGCAGGACGGTGGCGTCGTTTGCGCAGAGGACGACCGCTTCGGGAGAGGCGGCGAACAGCTGCTCGAAGCGGGCCTTCTCCTGGGCGAGCAGAGCCTCCATGGCCCTGCGGCCTGTGATGTCCTCGGCGCTTCCTTCGAAGTGCACGACCTCTCCGGCGCCGTCGCGGACGGCGTGGGAGTTCTCTTCGACCCAGATCTCCGAGCCGTCACGGCGCCGCCACTCGGCCTCGAAATCGGAGACGGTTCCCGTCTGGTCAAGTTTGGCGACCCAGAGGTCGCGCGACTCGGATCGCGCATACAGGTTTCCGGCCGTCTCCGCAAGGAGCGTCGCTTTGTCGGGATAGCCGAGCATCAGGACGAGTGCAGGATTGATATCGACGATCTCGCCGCTCGGTGTCGACCGATACAACCCAATCGGAATGCGCTCGAAGAGATCGCGATAGCCACTTGATGTCGGTTTCCGCTTGTCCCCACTCATCGTCGTGGGCGGAGTATGCAACAGGCCAACTTCTCAGGCCAAGTCCGCGGAGAGGGGACCATCCGTCGCCAGTGACCTCTCATCAAACGTCTTCCTTCTCTTCTGCGAATTGCAGGTTGTGGAGCGCGGCGTAGAGACCGTCCGCGGCGAGCAACTCATCGTGTGTTCCCTGCTCGACCAGACACCCCTGGTGGATGACGATGATGCGATCGGCCTCCCGGATTGTGGAGAGCCGATGCGCGATGACGATGGACGTTCGTCCCTCCATGATCCGATGCAGCGACTGCTGAATCAGGTGTTCGGTGTGTGAGTCGATGCTCGCGGTCGCTTCGTCGAGGACGAGGACCTTCGGGTCGAACGCCACCGCGCGCGCGAACGACAGGAGCTGCCGCTCGCCGACCGACAGGGTCACGCCGCGCTCCTTGACCTCGGTTCGGTAGCCGTCGGGTAGTGCCTCGACGAAGTCGGCGCTGACGAAGCGCGCCGCTTCGATGGCGCGATCCTCGGAGATCGGGGAGCGGAGCCTGATGTTGTCCATCACGTCGCCGGCGAACAGGAAGACGTCCTGCAGGACCACGGCCATCTGCGATCGAAGGTACGAAAGGTCGAGCTGGTCGATCGGGACACCGTCGAGGAGGATCTCGCCCTTCTGGATCGGATACATGCGAAGCAGGATCCGAATGATCGTCGTCTTCCCCGATCCGGTCGGCCCGACGATGGCGATCCGTTCTCCCGGCGCGGCGGAGAAGGAGACCCCTTTAAGAATCCAGTCCTCTTCGTTGTAGGCGAACCAGACGTCTCTGAACTCGATCCTGCCCTCGACGTCCGCGACCGTCCGATCGCCTCCGCGATCCTCTTCCTCCTCGTCGAGGAGGTGGAAGATCCGCTCCGAAGAGGCCATCGCCGCCTGAAGGACGTTGTAGCCCTCCGAGAGGTGGAGTACCGGCTCGAACAGCATCCGCACGTACTGGATGAATGCGGTCAGGGCGCCGAGCGACAGGCTCCCGCGAAGGACGTTGAATCCGCCGTACCAGATGACGAGGGCGACGGCGAACGAGCTCAAGAGACTCATCAGAGGACGGAAGACCGCAAACGTCAGCAGGCGCCGCATGTCGGCCGTGTACTTGCTCTTGTTGATCTCCGTGAATCGATCGTTCGCCTTGGCCTCCTGAACGAAGACCTGGATGATCCGCATCCCCGTGATCGACTCCTGAAGGTAGGCGTTCATTCGAGCGATCTGCTTGCGGACCTCGCGGTAGGCGACGCGAACGCGGTTCCTGAACTTCCATGCCGCAAAGACGATGAACGGGAACAGGGCGAGAATGACGAGGGCGAGCCTCCACTCCAGCTGGAACATGACGATCAGGATTCCGAGGACGATGAACGCGTCGCGGAACAGGTTCACGAGCATCGACGTGAACATCTCGTTGATCGCCGCGACGTCGTTCGTCACGCGCGTGACGAGCCGCCCGACCGGCGTGCGATCGAAGTACCGGAGCGGTAGACGGAGAACGTGGCCGAACAGCTCGCGGCGCATGTCGTACATCACCCGCTGGCCGGTGTATTGGAGCATGTACACCTGAAGGACGCTGAACAGGAAGCGCGTGAGAAGCGCGAAGGCGAACAACCCTGCGAGGCGAATGATCCCGGCGATTGCGCCGCCGCGGAGTCCCTCGACCGCGGCGGCCGGAAGCAGAGACAGGTCGCTCTCCGAAGCGAGAAGACCTCCCGGAATCGGCGTGAAGGCATCGGGATGGCGTGCCGCGATCTCGGCCTCATCGTCCCCGTCGCGGACGAGCAAGTAGCGCTCGTTCGATAGCGCCCCGCTCGCTTCCCACTCTCTGCGGACTTCCGGAGGGACGGCGAGGACCTCGATGAGGTACCGGCCGTCGCCGAGAGCGATCGGGCGACCGACGGACGGTGCGGCGTCGAACCGGACGATCGCGTGGGAGAGGCTCATGAAGTTGTCGATCGCGATTTTGGTGAGGAACGGGAGCGTCAGCTGGACGCCGGCGATCACCATCGTCAGGACGACGGTGACGGCGAACAGGGCCTTGTACGGCTTCAGGAAACGAACCAGTCGCCGTGTCAACTGCGCGTCGAACGCCTTGCCGAGAATCTCGTCTTCGTGGAAGTACTCGCTCACGTGCGTCCCACCTGCCTCTCGGCCTGCTGGAGCCGCCAGATGCGTCGGTAGATCCCGTCGGTCTCGGCAAGCTCCCGGTGGGTTCCGGCTTCGACGATCCGACCGCCTTCGAGGACGATGATCCGGTCGGCGTTCATCACCGCCGAGATCCGGTGGGCGATGAGGATGCTCGTCCGCCCGCGGAAGAACTCGCGCAGGTTCCCGAGAATGAATTCCTCCCGCTCGGCGTCGACCGCAGAGAGGGGATCATCGAACAGGACGACGGCCGGATCGAGAAGAAGGGCTCGGGCGATGGCGACGCGTTGCTTCTGCCCTCCGGAGAGGGAGATTCCGCGTTCGCCTACGAGCGTGTCGTAGCCATCCTGGAACTCGACGATCTCATCGTGAATCCCGGCGAGGTTCGCCGCGTGCTCGATCTCGTCTTCGCTCGCCCCGGGAACGCCGAACGCGATGTTCTCGGCGATCGTCGCCGAGAACAGGAACGGATCCTGGGGGACGAAGCCGACGAGCCCGCGAAGCTCGTCGAGGGAAACGTCGCGCACATCGATGCCTCCGATTCGGATCGTGCCTGCAGGTGGGTCGAAGACGCGGGGAATCAAGTGGGCGAGTGTGCTCTTGCCGGATCCGGTCATCCCGACGATTCCCAGCGTCATTCCCGCCTCGATCGATAGGTTGATGTCGCACAGCGCTGGATCGCGCGCGGGCTGATTGTCCGACGCGTAGGCGAACGTCAGGTTGCGGATCTCGATCCGAGTCTCGGAAACGGACCGCGGCGCCGGTGCGTCGACGATCTCGGGTGCGACGGCAAGGAGCTTGTTGATCCGGCCGAGGGAGGCCGTTCCTCGCTGGAGGAGGTTCACGGCCCAGCCGAGCGAGATCATCGGCCAGATGAGCATCATCAGGTATTGGGTGAATGCGACGAAGTCGCCGAGTGAGATGGAAGTGCGGATCACTTGGGCGCCGCCGAGCCACAGGATGATGGCGAGCGACGCGCCAGAGAGAAGTTCGATCAACGGATGGAAGATCCCCCACACCCGAACCAGAGCCATGTTCTTGTCCACCAGGTCCTGGTTGGTCTTCGCGAAGTCGCGTTCGGTCCCCGGCTCCTGCACGAACGACTTCAATACGCGGATCCCGGAAACGTTCTCGCGCACCTTCTCCATGACCTCGGAGAAGGTCGCCTGGACGGTCTCGAACCGCCGATGGATGATGCGGCCGAAGAACATCATGAACGCGGTCAGGATCGGCAACGGAAGAACGGCGAAGAGCGTCAACTTCGGCTCAATCGTCAGCATGATCGCAACAGAAATCGGGATCATGAACAGCGGATCGGCGATCGTCAGGATGCCGAAGCCGGCGGCCATGGAGACGGCCTCGATGTCATTCGTTGCGTGAGCCATCAGGTCGCCCGTCTTCTTCTCGTTGTAGAACGACGCCGGGAGGGTTAGCAGATGGCCGTACAGTTTCGCGCGGAGATCCCGCTCGATCCGCCGGGCGGTCCCGATGAAGAAATAGCGCCACAGGAAGCGAAAGACCATCACGACCAGCGCGAGGCCCGTGATGAAGAGGCCGCTTCGAAGGAGGTCGCCCTCGCCGCGCGTTAGCCCGTCGATCGCGTTGCGGATGATCAGCGGGACGAGAATGCTTGCCCCATTGACGGCCATGAGGGCGACGAACCCTGCGAGAATGCGTCCCCGATAACGCCAAAGCCACGTGCGAAGCCGATCCATAGAACCGTGATGGTATCCGATCTTTTCGCGCTTCAAAAGGCTGGGGGAGGGCGCGTCCTCGGCCGGCGTGAGCGCTTCGGCAGGCCGGCCGATTGGTCCGATATTCGCGCGCAGGTATAATCCGACCGATTCACAAATGACCGGCGAGGGGGAGTCGATGGTTCGGGTCCACAGACCGCTGATTCTTTGTCTGGTTCTGTCGTTCGCATTCGTCCTTCTGGCTCAGAGCGCACCGAGGCTGCGCGTCAGTCTCCCTCCTGTACTGGCTTCCCTCCCGATCGCGTTTGCCGAGGAGTGGGGCCTGTTCGACGAACAGGGACTCGATGTCGAGATCATCGGCATGACCAACGACGAGGTTCGCAGTGCCGCCCTCGCGACCGGAGCCCTTGACCTGGTGATCGAGGACGTCACGCAGTTCATCGTCGACCTCCACGGCGGGCAGCCGCTTCTCGCAACGAGCGCCGCCTACGTTCGACCGCAGACGGCGAGCATGGACGTAGCGCTCGTCTCTCCCGGTTCATTCCGGATGGAGACGCTCGACGATCTCATCGAGTCCGGATACAGGGTCGGAACGCTCTTTCGCAGTGACCACGAGTATCTCCTCGATCTGTTGTTCGACGCGCGCGTCAGCGACGACGACGAACGGCCTCCGTATACGTACGAGACCGATGTCCTCTTCCTCGCGACATGGTTCGGCGCGCAGATGATGCCGGCCGCGGTCCTTCCCGAACCGTACGTCTCGTACATCGCTGCGTACGCGCCCCCTGGTGGCGCGCCGGTCGACGTCGTCACGCTCTCCGATTTCTCCGACTTCGATGTCATGCCGGACTTACTCGTCTTCCGAGCCGACTACGTTTCGTCGAATCGGGAGGCGGTGGAGGCGTTCTACGTGGCGTACGCCGCAGCAATCGAGCGGATGAACGCGACGTCGAGGGACGAGATCATCGAGTCGGGCCTCGATGTGGTCCTGCCGCTCTTCTTCCAGGGCGCAGATCCGACCCTGATCGGGCAAGACGTTCTCGACGCGATCTCGATTCCTTCGTTCGATCTCCCCTCACAGCTTTCGCGCGACCTCTACGAGAGCGTTCTCGAGTGGATGGACGGCAAGGGATACGCCTTCGTTCGCCCGGAGTACGACGACGTCGTCGACGGTCGATTTCTCCCATGATTGAGCTCGACGGCGTCGTCGTCGAGTACGGGCGTGGCGCCGGGGCGACGCGCGCGGTCGACGGGATCAGTCTCGCCGTTGGAGAGGGCGAGAGCCTTGCCCTGATCGGTCCGTCCGGCTGCGGAAAGACGACCCTCCTCTTCGCGATCGCAGGGCTGTACAACGCTACCGCGGGGTCGATTCGAATCGGCGACGAGCCGATTCGCGGGACGCGGCGCGAGATCGCCCTCATCCTGCAAGACGCCGGCCTTCTCCCGTGGAAGACCGTCCGGCAGAACGCCAACCTGAGCCTGAAGCTCCACGGAGACTACCCGGAGAAGACGGCCGACGAAGTGCTCGGCGAACTCGGTCTCTCCGAAGTGAAGGGGCGCTACCCTGCGGAGCTGTCCGAGGGGATGAAGCGGCGTGTCGGGGTTGCGAGGGCGCTTTCGACGTCGCCGTCGGTGATGCTGATGGATGAGCCTTTGGCCTCTCTCGACACGCTCACCAAGGAGCGGATCCAGGATCTCTTTCTGCGGCTGTGGACGCGCCACCGGTTCACGTTGATGCTCGTCACGCACGACATCGAGGAAGCGGCCTTCCTTGGCGGACGGGTCGCCGTGTTGACCGAACGTCCGGCGCGGATCAAGACGATCGTGTCGAACCCCGAGTTCGGGGAGCTCGACTACCGCGAGACGGAACCGTTCCGCGAGACGGTTCGACGGCTCCGCGACGCGTTGGAGGAGGAAGAATGACCGACCGACGCTTTCGTCTCATTGAGCGCCTTCAGCATCCGGGGCCGGTCCGCTCCGTGGCGATGTATGTATTGAGTATCCTCGTTCTCCTGGGCCTCTGGTGGGCGGCGAGCGTGGTCATCAGGGGCTGGAAAGGAGGACGGGACTTCTTCCCGAATCCGGTTCGGGCGATCGCCGAGATGGCTCGGTTGGCGAGCCTCTGGTTCCCCAACTTCCTCGTCAGTGCCTGGCGACTCATACTGGCCATCCTCATCGCGTTCACGCTCGGCTATCCGCTCGGTCTCTTGATCGGGCGAGAGCGACGGCTCGACGAGCTGATCTCGCCGATGATCTACATTGTCTATCCGATTCCCCAGGTCGCCTTCATCCTCGTTCTGTTCCTCATCTTCGGGATCGGAAACCCAGTGAAGGTCGCAATCGTCGCTTCGGCCCTCTTCTTCCAGATCCTCATCTCCGCCCGCGGTGCGGCGAAGAACATCGAGGAGACCCACATCACGAGCGTGCTGTCCGCGGGGGCTTCCCGCTGGCAGGTCTACCGGCACGTGATTCTGCCGGCGACCCTCCCAACGATCCTGACCAGCCTGAGGGTGTCGATCGGGCTTGGGATGGCCTTCCTCTACATCGCCGAGACGTACGGCACGTTCGATCCGAGGCGCGGGGGCCTCGGCGCCTTCATCCGGGCAAATTCCTACAGTGCGGTGCAGGCGTTCGCAGGCATTCTTGCGATGGCCCTCCTCGGCCTGATTCTGTACGTCGCCATCGATCTGATCGAGCGGCTTGTCTGTCGCTGGAAGTACACGGCAAGACGTTCGTCTTGATGCTCCCAAGGAGTGACGCTACCATGGTTTCATGGAGCTGGCGCGGATCTACGTTGTCGCGAACGCGACGAAGCCGGATGCCCTGCGGGCGCTCGCCGACCTGAAGGTCTGGTGTCAGGAGCGGCGAATCGAGGCCGTGCCTGTCGACGACGACCCACCGAAAGACGCCGAAGGGGCGATCGTCCTCGCCCTCGGCGGAGACGGAACGGTTCTTCGCGCGGCGTCACTCTTCGAGCTCTCCGAGATCCCGATCCTCGGCGTGAACCTCGGGAGCCTCGGCTTTCTGACACAGGCCCCGCTTCGGGGATTCTCGCACGCACTGGAGCACGTCTTCGCGGACGAGTTCGTGGTCGAGGAGCGAATGCGCATCGGCTTCAAGGCGGCCGGGAGCGAAGGGTCCGCCCTCAACGA
>JBARQW010000019.1:0-1670 GCA_049643905.1 Bipolaricaulia bacterium | reverse complement strand
CCAGGTCAGAATCGGCTCGAACATGGTTTCTTCCCTGCAGCGGACCTGCGTCACGAACTCGACGGCCGCCGATGCCTCGGACCACGTTGCGGCAGACCAGACGTTGCCCCAGCCATCTGTCTCCTCCGAGGTCGTTTCGGGATCTGGATTCCAGGCCTGGCTCAGACCGGAGATCTCCTGTGTTCTTCGATACTGCCAAGTCCTCGAAGTAGGTACGCGCATGGTCACAGCCACATCAGACGGGAAGGTGTCTGGAGTAGCGGTGATTGTGTAGGTGTACACGGTTTCCTGGATGAATGTTCCTTCGAGAGCGAACAAGACAGGGCCACCTGGGTCGTAGGCAGCCGCCTGCATCGAAACGAACAAGAAGAGGACGACGACAGCAACTATCTGGACAAGATTTCGCATAGCATTGACCTCCTTGCGTTGGTGCACTCGGGATTCCGGGAAACACCTCGCCTTATTCTATCGATAGCGGTCGCGCTCGTGAATTCGCGGGGAACCGATGACCAAACACCAGGAAGAAGGGCCTGACACCTTCGCTCGGCTTCAAGGTCTTCCGGGCATTGGCGGGGAGGCTCCTTTGCTGTAGCCTCCAGACATCGAAAGGGGGGGCAATGAGCGGAAACAACAAGTGCGGCGTCCTAGGAAGTAACCTCTCCTGTGCGCTTTGGCTCGGCGGCTGGCTGTTCACGCTTGGATTCACGCAGCTTGTCTGGTGGCAGGCCATTCTCGGACTTGTCATCTGGCCCTACTACCTCGCTGTGTACCTGAGGTAGAGAGGAAGCTCAGGAGGAGTCTGCGGGCGCTGGCGACCTGGCATGACGAGTCGCCAGCGCCCTCGGAGTTCCCAATGCCTTGTGCGGTTCGGTGTTCGTCGAGGGCTCAGAGTGTCTTCGTCATCCGAAGGAGACTGAGTCCTGGGATGACCAAGCGCTTTGGCCACCGCGACTCGACGGTCATCCCGCGGCGTTCGTAGAGTCTGCGGGCGCCCTCGTTCTTGGCTGCAACGTCGAGCGAGAGGCGCTCTGACCCGCAGGCGCGAGCCTGGTTCTCCATGGCGTCCATCAAGGCGGAGCCGACGCCTTGGCCGCGTTGGTCTTCGTCGATGGCAATCGACAGGAGGTAGAAGTCACCGTCGGCGATGGTCTTGAGAATCTGCAGCATGGGTCGAGTGAGCAGTTGCACGGTCCTCATCCGTAGTGCCGGGAATCCCGCAGCCCGCTTCAGGGGCCGGTCGGAGAAACGTCGGTGTTCTTCCGCGGTGAATCCCAAGGCCATTCCGACGATGCGCCCGTCCTTCTCGGCGAAGGTCACGTTCTGGTAGGAGTAGTTGTTGTCGGGCTGGGTGTAGGCCCTGGCGACGATCTCGGGAGCTCGGCGACCGAGCATGAGACGGAAGAACCCCTCGGCGGCTTCATCGAGATAGCGAGCACACGCGAGGCCTTCTTCGAATGCGGGATTGGCGGCTCGAAGGTTGAGCGAGTGTTGATCCATGGCCTCTAGTCTAGCGGCTGGCGACGGAAGGGCGCAATCCGCCTCCTGACTCCGACACATCCGGGTATGTGTTCGCTGGAGTGGGCTGCGTGAAGCCGGTAACCTTGCGTGAATCTCGCACACGTAGGAGTCCTCATGACCTTCGAGCTCAGGCAGTACGCCTCGCCAGACGA
>JBARQW010000018.1:0-8375 GCA_049643905.1 Bipolaricaulia bacterium | reverse complement strand
AGGTCACCAAGCAGCGGATCGCGCTCGCCATGGATGACCTGATACGGGATGCAGATCTCGTCCAGGATGCGCCGCATGTAGTCGCGACCGGTCCCGTGCATTTCGTCAATCACGACCACCTTGTGGGAGAAATACTTGCGCATTCGATCATGATCAAGAGGGATTCGGCAGTCGTCCTTCCCGCTCGCAAGGATCCATTGGCAGTAGGACTCGATCGGGTCGAAGAGTGACAGCCGAGCCTGCTCAGCGTCAGTCAGCTCTCGCGGAGTCCACGAACGCTCCCCCTGCCTGTAGGCGGTGGCTCGCTCGGAGACGAAGTTCGTGGCACGTGGCGGCGAGATCGAGCCATCGTGCAGCGAGAACTTGATCCCCTGCCACTCGACCGGGTTGTGGCTGCACGTGCAGTTGATGACGCCGGCGGATTGATCCTTCAGAACATCGCTGGCGTAGTAGGACAGCACGGGCGTCGGCGTATCTCGGGACGTCAGGTGGACGGCGAATCCATTCCGGAGGACGACCTCGGCGCACCACCTCGCAACTTCGTCCGCATGCTCGCGGCTGTCGTAGCTGATCACGACAACCTTCCCGTCGCGCGTCTCGACCTCGACCAAGTAGTCGCAGATCGCCTGCGCAATGTCTCGGGCGACAGCTTCAGTGAACTCGATGTCCCATCGACCGCGGAATCCTGAGGTGCCGAAGTGTATGTGGCTAGCGCTTTCTCGACTTACCACGTCGGCCTCCGCCCTTTGTGCGGGACGTCATGTTGATTCGCTCCACGTTCTCCGGCAGCTTCAGGTCCGTACGCTTGAGAAGATTGCGGAGGAGCGCCAGAGGCAGCGACGTCTCGACCCAAATGGAATCGATGTCGACGACTCCGTTCTTCACCGGCAGGTGCAGGATGGCTCGTTCCACCGCGTCCTTGTAGCGGAGGAGCATGGTGTCCGCCTCGGTCGGCGTGACCGGATCCGGTGTCTGGTGCTGCGCTTCTGGCATCATGTGTCACTCCCCCGACTGAACGGATCACGCCTCCGTGCCTCTCAACGTGGCATCCGCGGAGAGCCCGCTCGCGCGGACCCGTGCCGGCTGGGCGGCCGGAGGCGACCCTTGCGAAACCCAGATCGAACCTACGATGGCGATGATAGCACAGGCCCGTGTGAGGTGTAAAGGGTGCGGGCTCTCTCCACCCATGCCATGCACGAGCCCGGGGGGGGCAGGTGCTGGAAGACGCGCGGGAAGGTGCGCGCCTTTGGTGTCGTCAGAGGATACGGATATGATACTGGACCTACTGAGGGGGATGGATTTGAGGAAACCGATCACATTCGCGCTTCTCTGCGCGTTCCTCTTGGCCGCCGTTGCGATGTGCGCCGGCGCCGAGCGTTCGCTGGCGCGGCTTCACCCGACATTGCGAACGCTCTTCGTAGCGACGACGGATGCGGTTGTGCCGCAAAGCGAAGCATTCGATCTACTCATCGATTCGGGGCGATTCCAGCTGACTCTTTCGCCGACCAGCGTAGCTCGGATCGGCGTGCTCGCCAAACTGCGAGATGCGACGATCGGGAGTCTCTACCGAAGGATCCCGGTGCTCGGGGAGGCCGGCACGATCTATGCGTTGGCGGTGACAATCGCCGAGCTGGCCGAACTGGCCAGCGATCCGAACGTGATCTACATCGAGCCGTCGTGGAAGACGAGGCCGGCGCTCGACCGCAGTCTCATCGCGATCAACGCCGACGCCGCTCATGACGCGTCTCCTGCAATCCTCGGCGACGAGGCCGTCGTCGGACTCGTCGACACGGGGATCGACTACACCCACCTGGACTTCCGCGTCGATACGGACGGAGACGGCGTCGAAGAGAGCTCCCGGATTCACTCGATCTGGGATCAAACGTGGGGGTTGCTCGGAGCCGAGTACAGCCGAAGCGAGATCGAAGACGATCTAGCGCTCGGCCTGGGCCCCGACGCAGGTCTGGTTAGAACAAGGGACGGGGACGGCCACGGAACCCACGTCGCCGGAATCGCCGCTGGAGACGGCACTTCGTCGGTCTCGGGATTCGTCGGGGTCGCGCCCGAGGCGACCATCGTCGCCGTGAAGACGTCGTTCTTCACCGCCGACATCATCAGCGGTGTGCAGTATGTCTTCGCCGAGGCCGCGTCTCTCGGTCTGCCCGCCGTCGTCAACCTGAGTTTGGGGGGACACGAGGGTCCGCACGACGGCACAAGTCTGTTTGAGGAGGGCCTCGATCAGCTGGCGAGCGGGCCGGGAAGAGTGATCGTCGTCTCCGCCGGGAACGAGGGGAATCTCCCCATCCATACAGCGAGCACGCTTCAAGGGGGTTCGGTATCATTCATCGTCGAACCCGAAGAGTGGGAAATCGAGATTCAGCTTTGGTATCCGGGGGCGTCGAGGTTCACGATTACGCTCTTCCCTCCGGCGGATGCCGCCATTCGCGTGCCCTCAGGGAGCGACACGGGATACGTCTTCACCGCGAACGGCACGGCACTCGTCGACAACGCATCGGCCGGCGTCAATCCGAACAACGGCGATCACCTGGCGTTCATCCGACTGGTCGATGTCGGCGTCGGTGATCGGTGGCGAATCGAAGTCTCGGACGAAGGTGGCGGCGGGCGTTTCGACGCGTGGATCACAAGCCAGACCGGCATCATAGAGGGCGGAGATTCGTCGTCGACGATCGACGAGCCGGGGAATGGGAATCGAGTCATCACGGTCGGCGCCTTCAACAGCAAGTCAACATGGCCTTCTCTCTCGGGGAATCAGGACTTCTCGTCCGAGTATCCCGTCGGCGAGTTGTCGGCGTTCTCGAGTCGAGGCCCGACACGGGACGGTCGAACGAAGCCCGAGATCAGCGCGCCGGGCGCGTGGGTCTGCTCCGCCGCGTCCAGTAGCGCCGCGTCGTTCGGCTACCTCACCCATCCGGATGGGGTGCACGTAGTGGAGATAGGGACGAGCATGGCGGCGCCGCACGTTACCGGGGCGGTCGCCCTCCTGCTCAGCCTGGATTCGACGCTCTCGGCGGAAGAAGTGAGAGGCACTCTGACGTCGACAGCCTCGAGTGATGCGATCACCGGCTTCGTCCCGAACGCGCTTTGGGGATGGGGGAGGCTCGATGTTGGGGCGGCGATCGACGACGTGGAAAGCGGCGAGCCGCCAGTGCCTCCCGTTGATCCCAACGCGCCCGAAATCGGCCTGGCGAACAACCCGGTTGCGTCGTCTGCGCGTTTCACGTACGAGTCCCCCCAGGGGACAACGGCCGCGACGCTCCGCGTCTACACGGTCGCCGGCGCCCTCGTCTTCGAGACGTCGGTGAGTCCGACGGCCGGCACGTACGACTGGGATCTGAGAACGAACCGCGGGGAAACGCTTGCGATCGGTCTCTATCTGTACGTTCTCATCACCGACCGCGGTGCGTCACGCGTCGGAAGGCTGGTGATTGATCGATGAGTAGATGGGCGAGGGTTGTCGCAATCGCTTCCTTGATCGCAGTGGCTTCCGTCGGACCGGCCTTGGCGGTCGAAAACGTCGGCGGGATCTTCGCGATCGGCACCTCTGCGCGGGCACAAGGGCTCGGAGGGGCTTTCTGTGCGCTCGCAGATGACGAAGGGGCCGTCTTCCACAACCCGGCCGGCCTGAGTTGGTACTCCGGGGTCGGTCTGTCATCGCTGTTCATTCAGCAGTTCGGCGGCGTGGCATACGGGACGGTGACGCTGGCGGCTCCGTACGTCGGGTTCTCGGCATCGTTCCTCGATTCGGGAACGATCCCGACCGACGAGGGATCGTTCCGGTACGCAAGCCAGGGGATCACGGGCTCGCTCGGGATCCCGATTGGACCCGTCGGCATCGGGCTTCGTTGGCGGTTCCTGCGGGTCTCGTCTCCGGCCTCGGGCCAAGGATGGGCGCTCGATCCTGCTCTGATGGTGGTGGCGGAGGGGATTCGAATCGGCCTACTGTACGAGGGCGCGTTCTCCTCACCGATCTCGTACGCGAGCGGAACCGAGGAAGCATTCGGCCGATCCCTGCGGCTCGGAGCCGCGCTCCAGCTCGAGCCTGCTCACGGGGTTCTCTGGAACGCCGCCTTTGAAGCGGTCGGGCTGTTCTCGTCCACGTCGAGTCTTGCCGTGGGCCTTGAGACGTGGATCGGCGTAGTCGGTGCGCGTGTCGGCTTCGACGGCCGAGGCCCAACATTCGGTCTGTCGGTCCGCTTCATGGCGCTGGAAATCGATTGGGCCTACGCGAGCCGGAGTGACCTCGGCGACAGCCATCGCGTCGCCCTGGCGCTCCGATTCTGATCCGATGAGCGCACACCGCTTCATCTTCCTCGTTCTTCTCGTCACCGGGCTCCTCTTCGGGATCACGACGAGCCTCTTCTCTCAGCGGGCACCGACCCTGGAGGACGACTCGTTTGCCGTCGAAGCCGAGGACGATTCGTTTGCCGCGGACCTCGACGGCCGAAAGACGTGGACCCTGCGATACGGATTCGGACACCCGATCGGACTCGCCAGCGCGGGACTTGCTGCGGGACACCTCTCACTCGATCAGACGTTGCGCGTTGACCTTCGCGCCGAGGCGCTGTCGATTCTGACGGTCGAGGGCCGCTTCGATGACCAACGCTCGGACAGCCTCCAGTCGTTGTCGGTTTACCTGGACACGGAACGACTCGACGGGGTCTTCGGCGACTTCAGTGTGGATGGGCTGAGCGGATTCAGTACGCAGCGACGAAAAATGATGGGCGGGCAGCTCGACTACTTGCTCGGCGACGCGACCCTCACGGCCGTCGCATCCCGGTTCGAGGGGATCACCGAATCGAGGACCTTCGTGGGGCAGACGGCCGAAAGCGAGGCCGTGTACTCCGCCGTTCTGAGAGATCGGCCGTGGATCGAGCAGCCCTACGCGCGGGGGATCAACGGTCTGTACAGCTACGCGCTCGAGACGCTCTACGTCGAGGAGCTCAGCACGGTTGAGCTGGCCCTCACGGGAAGTGACGGCGTGCGATCGGTGCTCAGAGCCTACGGATTGGAGTACGTGATCGACATCCTTCTGGAGGAGCCGGCAACCGACCTCGCTTCGTCGTCGTTCCTCGTGGTTGGCGACCCGGATCAAACCCTCCTTCTGACTTCGATTCCGCAGACGCTGATCCGCAACCGGCTCGAGGACGCGATCGATGCGTTCAACGAGAGGAACGATGCATCGGGATCGGATCGGCGGACGTATCCGTTTGTCGCGGGCTCCGAATACGAGACGTCGTTCTTGGATGCGCTCGGCGATCACGCGAGCCTGCGTGTTGACGACGAGGAACACCCGATTCTCGCTGGAGTGCGCCGGCGATTCTACGATCTCGGCCAGACAGGAATCCTCGACCCATCCGTCGTCGTGGAGGTCACCAGCGATGGAACCGCGTTCACGCCAATCACCAGACCCGAACTTGCGGCGTACGAAGCCACGGTGCACCCCGGGGAGGGGATCCTCGAGATCGACTTCCCTGACGCATTCTTCACAGGAGAGCGTGCGGCGATACGGGTGCGCTTCGCGTACACGGTGACGGGTGGCTCGTACATGCTCGGTTTCTCGCTCGTGCCGGGAAGCGAGAGAGTCACCGTCAACGATGTCCCGCTCACCGAGGACGACTACGAGATCGACTACGAGATCGGCCTGCTGATTCTGATGGCGGAGGTTGCCGAGACCGATGTCATCCATGTGGAGTACGAGCGCTTCGGCGGAGGGCTCGGCGGAACCTCCGATTACGCGCGGTATTTCCTCGGCTTGACGCTCGACCTTCCGGTGTCGGATGCGCTTGAGCTGACTGCGACAGTCCAGAGAGGAGCAGATGATCCGGATTCCGTCACCGACCCGAGTCGAGTGAGAACGATGCCAAACCGGCAAACGGTCGCGGGTGTCTTGGGGTCGGTCGCGCTCGATGGACTGGACGGGAACTTCGCTGTCGGCTACGGCGTCGATGAGTTCCCGCTCGGAGACAATGAGCGTCCGCCGTCTCCCAACGAGGTGACCGTGATCGCGGGAGATGACGAGTACCTGTTCGTCGGGCATCAGACGGGGTTCAGTCTTCTCCACGACGACGCGTGGCGCGGGTACGGCACCTCCGACGGCCTCTCCGGCCGGTCAGTCAGAGCGATCGCCGTCGGCGAGGATCAGGTCTTCTTCGGTACCAACGCAGGCCTGACCGTCGTGGCGCTTGCCGGGGCGGCGCCATTCGATCGGGTAGATAGCTGGTCTCGCTACGGAGAGTACGACGGTCTGAGTGATCCTTCGATTCGAGGTCTCCTCCTTCTGGAAGATCGTCTGTGGATAGGATCCGAGGGCGGACTCTTCTCGGTCGAGGTCGAAACCATCGACGATCCGAGTTCCTGGATGACGCTCGATCTTCCTGAGCTGGCGACGATCACGGCGCTCGCAGAGGACGGGGACGCCATCTACATCGGAACCGAAGCGGGGGTCTATCGACACGACCCCGCGTCGAACGAGACCGGTCTTCTTGCAGGCACCGCGGGTCTTCACGTTCATTCACTGACGTCCGACGGCGATGTCCTCTACGTGAGTTCGGAACGCGGGCTGCGTGCGTACCGCGGAGGCGTCGGGACCGGCTGGGTGACGGTCGGAGCGCCTGTCTATGCGGCGACCGTGGTCGATGACGACCTGTACTTCGGCACGGATGAAGGGATGATTCGGGCATCTGACGAAGCTGAGTTTCACGGTGAGTGGAGGATCACGGCTCTCGGACTCGACACGGAGGGCTCTCTATGGGTGGGGAGCAGGGCAGACGAGGACTACGTTCTGATCCTCTGGCAGCATGGCAGTGCGGAGATCGCGCTTGACAACACCATCACAAAGATCGATGGACGCGATACGACGTCGTTTGGCGTCATGATTGCCGATGAGCACACCGTCGAGGGCCTCTTCGGACGAGCATGGTTCCGGCACGAAGCGGACGGGCTCTCTTTGTCCGGCAGCATCGCGGCGATCTCACCGGGCTATCGGGCCATCGGCGACGCCGCTGGGAGCGGATCTACGGATTGGGAGCTCGATGTTGCGCTAGCGCCGCGGGACGGGTTCAACGTCTCAGCGACGCACGAGTATTCCGCTCGCGAGGGGAGCCACGGAGCGGCTCAGGAACGAACCGAGAACAACCTCGCCTTCTTTGGGTCGTTCGGGCCGACGGTCTCGTTCTCCGCGCACCAGGAGAGCGCCAATACCGACCCGTTCGTTCGTGGGCCGGAGAGCGGCGCCTTCTCCTACAGGTTCTCGGTCGACGAGTCTCTGTTCGCCTCTGTGCTCGATCTCTCGCTCTCCTGGAGCGATTCGATCAGCACAGATCACGTTGCAGGGACAACGACGCGCCAGAACCGGCTCTCTGCGGGAGCCGTCTTGGATCTTCCAGCGGGAGCGACAGTTTCAGCAGACTGGGTCCGGCCGCTTCGGACCACGGACGAGGGTTGGATCGGCCGCGAGGAGTGGTCCTTTGGCGGCGACTGGGCAGGTCAACTCCCCCCTCTGGGGACCGTGGCGCTCGACGGTGCTCTCGAGCTGTCCAGGAGGCTTCCGGACGGCACGATCGAAGCTGTCACAAGCGCCGAACTGGACATTGACATCGATTCGTTCGATCTCGGGGGATGGCGCTTTACACCAACCACCGACCTCTCGTTTGAGCGCGAAGATGCGGCGACAACCCTGACAGGGAGGGCCGTGGTGCGCGCTGCGTGGGAGGCTTTCACCGTCCGGACGACCCTCAGTGGCGAAGTGTCCGGGTTGGGAGACCCTGTGACACGGAGCAACGGGAAGGCGTCGATCGCGCTGAACTACAGCGGGGCCGAAGGCTGGCGACCATCGCTCACGTACTCTGCAGACCAGTCCACAACGACTCACACGGGCGTCGGGAGTGCAACGTCGACCGATCATCGGGTGGTCGGTCGTTCGACGTGGACGGGCGAGGAGATGTCGAACACGCTTTCGCTCTCGGTTCGGGTTCGCAACACCGGCGGCAGTCGCCGAATCACCGGGACGGTCGAGAATTCCTACGAGCTCGATCTCGGGGAAACGCTCGCCGGTTGGATGGTGACCGAGGACGCGGAAGCCGTAGAAGATGCGGGTGTACGAGATCCCTATCCAGCGGCGACCCTTCGCGTCGACGCGAGCGGCGACTACCGATGGGACGGGACGGAGGTGGATGCCGACCTCACCGTGGCCGCAAGGCTCGATGTCGCCCTCTCGGAGATGTGGGGCGGATCCTTGTCGACGTCCTATCTGACGGGGACCAAGAACTCGGGCGGACTCTATCACAGCTACCTGCTGGAGTTGACGGTGTCGGTCGACTTCTAACCACTCTCTCGCGCCGCCCCGCCGAATCGCG
>JBARQW010000017.1:0-2984 GCA_049643905.1 Bipolaricaulia bacterium | reverse complement strand
GCCAGTCGACCATTGCCTGCTTGAGTTCACCGTCCGCCTCTGCGGCGGCTTCCTCGACGAGTCGTGCGAGGCGGTCGCGGCGAGCGTTGAGCGCGAGGACCATCCCGAAGCCGTACTCGGCGTTGTCTTCGAACAGGCTGTTGGCCCACGTCGGGCCGTGGCCTTCGGGGTTGGTCGTGTACGGGACCGCGGGCGCGGCGCCGCCGTAGATCGACGAGCAGCCGGTGGCGTTGGCGATCATCATCCGCGGGCCGAAGAGCTGGGTCGCCAGCTTGACGTACGGCGTTTCGCCGCAGCCGGCGCAGGCGCCGTTGTACTCGAACAGCGGCTGGCGGAACTGCGAGCCCTTGACCGTTTCCCAGCTCATGACGTCGTCGCGGGTCGGAAGCGTCAGCGCGTAGTCGTAGCGCGGCTGCTCAGGCAATTGGGTGTCGAGCGGCTTCATCACGAGCGCCTTCTCGCCCTGCTTGCCGGGACAGATGTCGGCGCAGTTGCCGCAGCCCTGGCAGTCGAGCGGATCGATCTGGATCCGGAATCCGTAGCTCTCCATGCCCTTGCCCATCGCCTGAATGACGTCAAACCCCGCCGGTCCGGCGGATGCTTCCTCATCTGTGACGAGGAACGGGCGGATGGTGGCGTGCGGGCAGACGAACGCGCACTGGTTGCACTGGATGCAGTTCTCGGCGATCCACTCAGGGACCATGATCGCGACGCCGCGTTTCTCGTACTGCGTCGTCCCGACAGGGAACGAGCCGTCGGGCCCCGTCCATTCGTAGGAGCCGTCGAGCTCGGCGTCGAACGCGCTGACCGGGAGCCGGTCGCCGTCCTGCAGAATCATCGGTCGCATGACGTCGAGGACCCACTTCGGCAGCTCGGGCTTGCCCGGCTCGCCGGTTGCGTTTGCCCAGTCGGCGGGGACCTCGATCTCGGCCAGGTTCGCCGGATCGAGCGCCGCATCGACGCCGTCGTTGTTCATCTTGACGACCTTCTCGCCCTTCTTGCCGTAGGCCTTCTCGATCGCCTTCTTCAGGTGCGCGACGGCTTCGTCGATGGGCAAGACACCCGAAAGCTTGAAGAAGACGGTCTGCATAATCATGTTGATCCGTCCGCCCAATCCAACGCTGCCGGCGATCTTGACCGCGTCGATCGTGTAGAACTTGAGCTTCTTCTCGGCGATCGTCCGCTTGAGCGACGCGGGCAGGTGCTCGTTCAGTCCGTCGAGGTCCCACGGGCTATTGAGAACGAACGTGCCGCCGTCCTTGACCCCTGCGAGGAGGTCGTAGGTGGCGACGTAGGCCGGGTTGTGGCAGGCGACGTAGTCGGCGGTCTTGACGAGGTACGAGGACTGAATCGGCTTGGCGCCGAAGCGCAGGTGCGAGACGGTGATGCCGCCCGACTTCTTGGAGTCGTAGGCGAAGTAGCCCTGTGCGTACATGTCGGTGTTGTCGCCGATGATCTTGATCGCGGTCTTGTTGGCGCCGACGGTGCCGTCGGAGCCGAGACCCCAGAACATGCATTGGATGGTGCCTTCGGGCGTGGCGTCCATCTCGGCCGGGAGCGGGAGTGACGTGTGTGTGACGTCGTCTTCGATCCCGACGGTGAAGCCGTTCTTCGGCTCGTCGAGCGCGAGGTTGTCGAAGACGGCCTTTGCCATCGCGGGGGTGAAGTCCTTCGATCCGAGGCCGTAGCGACCGCCGACGATGCGCGGCGTCGAGCCACCGCGTTGCTGGAAGACGGTGCAGAGGTCGAGGTAGAGGGGCTCGCCGAGTGCCCCGGGCTCCTTGGTGCGGTCGAGCACCGCGATCTTGTTCACCGATTCGGGAAGCGCCTTGAGGAAATGCTCCGTCGACCATGGGCGGTAGAGGCGCACCTTGATCAGTCCGATCTTCTCGCCCTGCTCGGTCAAATGGTTGACAGTCTCTTCGATCACGTCACAGGACGAAGCCATCGAGACGATGACGTGCTCGGCGTCCGGCGCGCCGACGTAGTCGAACAGGTGGTACGTGCGCCCGGTCAGCTCGGAGACCTCTCGCATCGTTTCGGCGACGATCTCGGCCGTGACGAGGTAGTACTTGTTCGCCGCCTCGCGGTTCTGGAAGTAGATATCGGGATTCTGTGCCGTCCCGCGCAGGTGCGGGTGCTCGGGGTTCATTGCCCGCTTTCGGAAGTTCTCGATCGCGTCCCACGGCGTGATCTTGGCCATTTCCTCGTAAGGAACGACGTCGACCTTCGAGATCTCGTGTGAAGTGCGGAACCCGTCGAAGAAACTGACGAACGGGACCTTCGATTTGAGGGCGGAGATGTGCGCGACGATGCCGAGGTCGATGACCTCTTGTACGGAGGCCGACGCGAGAAGGCCGAAACCGGTCTGGCGTGTCGCCATCACGTCGGAGTGATCGCCGAAGATCGACAGCGCGTGGCTGGCGAGGGCGCGGGCCGAGACGTGGAAGACGCCCGGGAGGAGCTCGCCCGAGATCTTGTACATGTTCGGGATCATCAAGAGGAGGCCCTGCGAGGCGGTGAACGTCGTCGTCAGCGCGCCTGCGACGAGCGATCCGTGGACCGCGCCGGCTGCGCCGGCTTCGGACTGCATCTCGGTCACCTGAAGGGTCTGGCCGAACAGATTCTTCCGCCCGTGGGCCGCCCAGGTGTCGGCGATCTCCCCCATCGGTGAACTCGGCGTAATCGGGTAGATGGCCGCCACGTCGCTGAATGCGTATGCGACGTGTGCGGCGGCCGTGTTTCCGTCGATCGACATCATTCGCTGTGTCTTGTCGGGCATGGCTCTCCTTCTTTCCCCCGGTACGGTGGTTCTGTACGTTGATTCGAAGTGTGATTGTGTCGTTAGAATCCAGCATGGAAGTGTATCTGCGCGACCCCGGCGTCTCAACGAAAACGAGTGCGAATGACACCTGCCGATTGCTTGGGCTCCCGAGTCAATCTTCCTGTATAGGAGGGAGTTTCGCGGGAGCCCGTAACCCCTC
>JBARQW010000016.1:0-1724 GCA_049643905.1 Bipolaricaulia bacterium | reverse complement strand
CCCTGAACCATGCGCTCTCGCGTCAGACTGCGGTCGACGCCCACCACGATGATGTCCGCTGTGTCGTCGTTCACAAGGCGGTGGCCTTGTGCCTCAAGTGCACGGGCGAGGGCGTCCGACGTGAGGGCCAGAATGTGATGTGTGCCTCCTTGCTCGGTGAGGTACCCGAGGACGAGGTCGGCGGAGCTGATGATCTCATACGCCTCGACCTGGAAACCGAGCCCCCGGAGACGCTGAGCCAGGCTTGAGGACGTCCGTTCTCCGTTGTTCGAGAGAAACCGGCATGGGAAGCGTGTTCGCAACTGATTCACCGCTTGGACGGCCCCCGGAATGGCGCTCTTCCCGCGGAAGACGGTCCCATCTAGATCGAAGATGAGAGCCTCGTACGATGCGGCCGCCTTCATCATGGACGTTCTCGAAGGGCTTCGCGGTTCAGCACGTTGTCCGGGTACTCCCCAGCCAACACGGCGATCACCGTTTCCGCGCATCGCCGGGCCATGCATTCCATGGCCTCGGATGTGTAGGCGCCGATGTGCGGTGTGGCGATCACGCTGCTCAATCCGAGGAGCGGACTCTCCTGCGGCGGCTCGGTGGTGAAGACGTCGACACCTGCGCCGGCCAGGCTCCCGGCAGCGAGATGCTCTGCGAGCGCTGCCTCATCGACCAACTCGCCGCGAGCGATATTGATCAGGAATGCCGACTTCTTCATCCATCGGAGGCTTTCGGCCGAGATCAGATTCCGTGTCGAGTCCAGCAACGGGACATGGAGCGTCACCACGTCCGACTCGCGGAGCAGCCGCTCGAGCGTTGCGTACTCGATTCCGGTGTTCGCTGCCAGGGTGGCGTCTTCGTAAACATCATATGCCAGAATGTGACTTCCGAATCCTGCGAGCCTGCGAATGACCGCGCGTCCGATCTGGCCTGTGCCGACCACGCCGACGGTCAGCCGGCCGAGTTCGTGTCCGACGAAACGATCCCAGCTGCCTGCCCGCGTCGACATGACGGCAGGAACAATCGACCGAAGGAGGCTCAGCATGAAGCCGAGCACCAAGTCGGCGACCGCCCCCGTGTTCGTTGCGGGGGCATTGGCCACTGCGATCCCGAGTTCCGTTGCGGCGTCGAGGTCAATGTTGTCCACCCCGACGCCGTGCTTCTGGACCATCTGGAGGTTGGGGCTGGCCGAGAGAACGCCACGTGGAATCGGCTCCGCGCCCGCGATCAGCACATCGGGTTCCGCCGCTGCGAGGATCCGGGCAAGCTTGGCCGCGTCAAGCGGCCGCTCTTCAGGACCAATGCGCTGTGGGACAAACCCCGCCTCTTCGAGGAGTTCGTTGCCAATTCTCGCAACCTGACCGAAAGACCGTGAGCTGACCAGCACCAACGACAACGTGAGCTCCTTTCCGAGCGACTAGAGCACTGCGCCGAGTGCTCGGAACTCCAACATGGCGCGATCGATGAGGGTTTGATCGGGAAAGACGAAGGGCAGGCGCGGATAGCCGACGTTGACGCCGCGTTCACGCAGCACCGCCTGAATCATCGGCAGGGTCGGGGCGAGATGCATGATGTCGCGCATCTTCGACACGGTCTCCTGCAACGCTGCCGCCTTGTCCAGTTCCTTGGCATACACGGCCTCGATCAGCTCGACGACCGGCTCGGGGATTGCATTGGCGAGTCCGCAGACGGCAGCCTGCGCTCCCAGAGCGACGGCGGGAAGAATCAACGCC
>JBARQW010000015.1:0-5592 GCA_049643905.1 Bipolaricaulia bacterium | reverse complement strand
TCTGCCAGGTGGGGTGAGAAGCTCCGTCGGTGAGCGGAGCGAACTCGACAAGCCGTCGAAACGACGGCCGAGGTTACGAATCCTCCCGCCCTAAGTAGAAGACTGGGGGGCAAGAAGCCCCTCAGTCTTCTGCTTTGTGGTGGAGTGGTGAGAAGCGCTGTCGGCGAGCGAAGCGAACTCGACAAGCCGAGCCACCGGGCGCTCGCCGTAGGCGACGCCAAGCTGCCCGAAGGGCAGCCATCCTCCCGCCCTAACAACCGCACGGGATTGCCATCCTCTGCGAGCTTGGTGTTCCCCATCGTTCGCGACCCAAACACGTCGAGTGCGCCGCAAGTGCGACCGCCGGCGCCGTCGCTCGTTTTCAGCGCCTGACTTCCCGAGCACCTCCCGCGAGACCATGAGCCGGGACTGAGAAGAGAAACACACGGGTTCGAATGGTCACGTCCGTCAAGGTGGTGTATTGAGATCGCGCCATCCTCGGCTGGCTGATCAAGCGACCAGTTGTTCGACCAGCACGCGTTCCTCCTTCGTTTCTTGAAGCTCTAGTTCTTGCACGGGAGTGCTGTCTGCCTGAGCTTGCTCGAGCAGACCGACTGACATGTACCTGCGAGCGATTTCCCACTCGTCGTTCTGCTCAGCGAGCACTGCACCAACCAAGCGGACGATCGCTGCCCGGTTGGGGAAGATCCCGACTACATCCGTACGTCGTCGGATCTCCCGATTGAGTCGCTCCTGGGGGTTGTTGGACCAGATCTGTCGCCATCCCTGCTTCGGGAATGCGCTGAACGCCAAGATGGCCTCCGCGGCATCGCTCAGCAGCTCCGCTGCGTCGGGCAACCGTTCCGACAAGTGCTCAACCACACGGGCATGCTGTGCCCACACCTCCTGTGCGTCCGGTTGAGCAAAGATGGAGCGAACCAGGGTCGCTACCACTTCCTGAGATGCCTTGGGCACCTTGCTGAGGAGATTCCGCATGAAGTGGGCACGACAGCGCTGCCACGAACTGCCAGGCAGCTCTTCGGTGATCGCTGCCTTGAGCCCGCTGTGGGCATCGGAGATCACCAGCTTCACACCGCTTAGCCCTCGTGCAACCAATCCACGGAGGAACGTCGTCCATCCAGCACCATCCTCGCTGGTGACGACATCCAAACCGAGGATCTCACGATGTCCATCAGCGTTGACACCGGTGGCGATCACCGTCACCACGTTGACGACCCGACCCCCTCGCGACAGCGCTGCGTCATCGCATCGAGCCAAACAAACGTGTGCGGTCCGTCATCCAACGGACGGTTGCGGAACTCTTCTACCATGGTGTCCAGTTCCTTGGCCAGCTCTGACACCTGGCTCTTGCTCATTCCCTCCAGACCAAGAGTGCGGACAAGTCCGTCCACCCGCCGGGTGGAGACGCCACGCACGTAGCATTCGGTGACCACCTGTACCAGCGCACGCTCTACTCGTCGGCGGGGCTCCAACAACCAGTCGGGGAAGTAGCTGCCCTCACGCAGTCGTGGAATCGCCAGATCGATCGTCCCTACACGCGTATCCCACCGACGTTCACGGTAGCCGTTGCGACGATTGACTCGCTCGGAACTCGTCCTCCGGTACGGCGCACCGCAGATGCTGTCCGCTTCTGCACTCATCAGTGCTTCGACCATCCCCTTGACGATCTCACGCAGCAGATCCTTGTCCGCTGCCTCTACCTGCTTGCGCAGCCAAGTCAGACTCCCTACTCTCTTCTCGACCATCGCTCCCTCCTCGGTGCCGATCGGTGTCGGCTTCTTTGTTGATTCCCGAAGATGGTAGCGATGGTCGCTTTCTCCATCGCTCTCGCTCACTCATCCGTACACCACGTCCATGGACTCTAGCCTAAAGGGAACGCAAGCTTGGAGGGACACGACCTCTTGAGGCGTCGGGTGTTCTCGAGGGTCCGGGCCGCCTGCTGAGTCAGAAGCCCGATCGGCACACCCGGGGACAAGCATTGCCCAGACGGACTCAGCCAAGCACGAGGGCCAGGCTCGTCCATTGAGGCTGTGCTGCCACCTCTTTCATCGGCTCGGCCCCTCAAGCGGATCCTCATTTGGGTCGAAGCTCGATTCGTGGGGGTCCGTCCGTTCTAGTATCATGCCGCGGGAACCGGAATCAACGAGTGGCTCCTCCGAACCTCGCAGCCGCTCGACAGGGGAAGGACCGTATGAAACACAAACCGATCGATGAGCTGGCCAAGAGGCTCCGTCTTCGCATCGGGTCCGACGCGCTCGAACGCGCCTTTCTTCACAGCTCCTACGTCAACGAGGTCGGCGACCCGCGCGGATCGAACGAGAGGCTAGAGTTCCTCGGCGATGCGGTGATCGATCTCGCGGTGACGTCACACCTGTATAACGAGTACCCCGACGCCGACGAGGGGAGGCTGACGAAGGCGAAGTCCGTCGCCGTCAGCCGACCGGTCCTCGCTGAGAAGGCGGCCGATCTGGGACTCGCCGACTTCATCCTCCTCGGTCGAGGCGAGGAAGCGAACGGAGGTCGGAATCGACCGACAAACCTCGGTAACGCGTTCGAAGCTCTGCTCGCCGTTATCTTTCTCGAGAGAGGCTACGTCTACGCCGCGAAGTTCATCATGCATCACCTGAGCGAGGACATCCGTCGCTACGTCGCCGAGCAGTCTGCGACAGGAGACTACAAGTCTCTTCTGCAGGAGACTGCGCAGCGGCTTTTCGATTGCCGGCCGGCGTACAGCGTCGTACGCGCTGCCGGGAAGGAGCACAAGAAGGAATTCACGCTCAGCGTGAGCGTAGCCGGGCATCGAGGGATAGGCCGCGGTCGCAGCAAGAAAGAGGCGGAGCAGGCTGCCGCCAAGCAGCTGTACTTGATTCTCGAGGAGTTCTAGGGAGAACAAGGTCCCAAGAAGCGCGTGAGCGGAGGGCCGCAATCCCACGGGAAACGGGATCTTCCCGGTGTGGAGCCAGCGTCTCGCGGGCGGACCGGGATTCAGTAGCAATGCAGGACCTCCCTTCCGCAAGACCCAGTCAGTGTCTTGATCGCTGGCTCATTTCATCTATACTGAACGCATGGATGCAGTCGGCCAACACATCCGCGAGCTGAGGAAGGAGCGGGACTGGACGCTGAAGCAACTTGCGGATTGCTGCGAACTCTCGACGAGCTTCATCTCTCAGGTCGAACGTGGCCTGTGCTCGATCTCGATCGCGTCGCTTCACACCATCTGCCAGGCGCTCGAGGTGAAGCTGGCCGACTTCTTCGCGCAGGTCGACGCGCCGGTCAGAGCGTTGCTGCAAAGCGAGCGGACAACTGAGGTAATGAAGGCGAAGGATCAGCCGGCGATCATTGTCTCTGACTCGGCGATCAAGTACAGATTCTTGAGCCGCGACTTTCCCGGTCGAGAACTCGAGATCCTGATCGGAGAGATCTCCCCCGGCTACTTGTACCCGCCTGCCCCCCACAAGGGAGAGGAGTTCGGGTATGTACTCTCGGGACGACTGCGTCTCACCATCAACGAGAAGACGTTCGTGCTTGGCCCAGGAGACAGCTACCACTTCAACGCGAGGTCGCCTCATGGCTACGAGGTTGACGGGACTGAGCCGGTGAAGGTTCTTTGGGTTGGGACGCTGCGGTACTTCCAGCTGAGGGACGGTCTTCTGGCCTCGTCGAACGACGAAGATCCAGGGAATCCGAAGACCACGAAGCCGTAAGGCGACATCCCGCCCGGCCGACCAACGCCGATCTCCGCGAGCAGGTGATCACGGCATTCCGTAGCACTCAATGTCGACGCCGTCAGTCCGGCCATTCTCGCTTGTCCTTGGTGGACTGGCAAGCAGAGTATCGCATACGAGAAGCGACATGGATCTCCTGAAGGCTGAATCATAGGGCGGTTTCTTGATTGCTGCAGGCTCCCGCACGGGATTACTGCGCCAGGTCGAACGTTCATTGACACTGAAACCGACGGACAATCGCGAGAGTGGAGTCGGAAGCGCGGTGCCTTCATCGAGACAGAGACAGCGCTGCCCCGTTGGCTCTCGGCACCGTATACTGGGCCCCAACGGGCATACCCCCGTAGCTCAGTAGGACAGAGCAACGGTTTCCTAAACCGTAGGCCACAGGTTCGAATCCTGTCGGGGGTACCAGTTGGCAGAACGGACCCCTTCGGCCACGAGGTCGAAGGGGCTTCTGTAGACAGGGTCAAGGTTTTCGCCGCGGATCCTGCAGTTCCAAAGTAGCGTCTTCAGCACACGGGCCCTTCCGTGATCATCTTGCTTCATGTACAGGACAGGAGCGCGTTCCAGGAGTTCCAAAGTAGGTCGGACGTCGTCCACTGAGGGTCCAATCCCCGACCGGACGACCTCAAGCTCGGAATCGATCTCGAACTGATCCCGAGACCACCTTCGGTCAAGCTCCAGCCAGCGCTCCTCAGTGATCTTCCCATCAGCCTTGTCGTCGTACGCGGTGTCTCTCCGCCGTCGGAACAGCTCTCTCCTACCCGCGAGAGCCCGGATCTTGTGCTCCATCACTCGCTCTCGCTGGCGGTTCCCCTCCCGCACAACCTCCAACAGGTCTCTGACCTACTGCTCAGACAGATGAACCCCTTCGACAATCGGGAGAAACATTTCGCTGAGATGAGTCTGGCGCACGTACGGTTGATGGCACTTGCCCTTGCCCCCCGTGCAGTGGTAGTAGATGTACTTCCCCTTTTTCAGCGACGCCGTGATCGAGCACCCGCAGTAGCCGCACTCCAGCAGCCCGCGAAACGGAAACGACCTCTTCTGTCGCGGGTAGCTCTTCCCAGCAAGGCGCTCCTGTACCCTGTCAAACAGTGCCTTCGAGATGAGCGGTTCGTGGAGGCCATCATGGAGTACGCCACGCCACCGGATGGTGCCGCAGTAGACCGGGTTCGTGAGGAGCCCGTGAACTGCGCTCTTCTTCAGGTCGCCACCCATTCTCGTCTTCAGTCCTCGCTTGGTCGCCCAAAGCGTTAGCTCAGATAACGAGATGCTCCTGTGCACGTACTCCTCGAACACCTCGCGAACCAGATCACCCCTTGCAGGGTCGGGGATGATCCCCGCGCCCTCTGGATCGTTCAGATACCCGATCGGGGCGTAGGATGGCCACATCCCCTTCCTCGCCTTGGTCTCCATGCCAAGCTTCACTCGCTCACTCAGCTGGTCGCTGTAGTACCTTGAAGAGGCTGCAAGTACCGTTCCGACAAGCTTTCCGGACGCATTCTCCGGTAGCGCTTCAGTCGCAGAGATGATACTGACGCCAGCCATCTCGCTGAGCTCGGAGTAGTCACGGAGATTCCTCGCGATTCGGTCGATCTTGTAGCACAGAACGCCTGTCACGTCCCGGCGCTTCCTGAGGAACCTGAGCATCCGTTCGTACTCAGGTCGTCCCGGCTTGTACGCAGACTCAGACTCGACGAAAGCCTCAACGACTTCGAGATCGTGGCCAGCGGCGAAGTCTCTCAACACCTGTTGCTGAGCGGGGATGGAATAGCCGTGCCTAGCCTGCTCATCGGTTGAGACCCGGATATAGGAGACGACCTTTCGCTTCATCCTTGACACGCTCCATCAGGAACTCTACCAC
>JBARQW010000014.1:0-29228 GCA_049643905.1 Bipolaricaulia bacterium | reverse complement strand
GAGCGGCCGCCTTCCCAACGCGTGAAGAAGCCCGTGATCGTCGTCAACAACGTGTCGAAGGATGAGAGCGGTGCGACCTCGTATCCGTGACTCGACTCGCGATCGCCCATGATCTCGACCGGACCCTCGCCGAGCTTCCACGGGTGGAGACCGCCTACCCCGATGACGCGTAGGCTTCCATCGGAGTCGATCCGGTTGACGGCCATCCCGATCTCGTCGATGTGCGCGGCAAGACAGACGACCGGAGCATCTTCCGTAGTCCCCTCAATCCTGACCATCACGTTGCCGGCGTCGTCGACGGTCGCCTCGTATCCCCAGTCTGCGAGCCTCTCGACGAGGAACGCCGCCATCGCCGCCTCGTGGCCCGAAGGCGCCGGGACTTCCAGCAGCTCCTCGAACAGCTCCAGTCCCGGATGATCGACTCTCAATCGCTCCACGCTAGTTCTCTGTTAGGATCTCGTCGTCGTATTCGGTCTCGAGCTGAAGCTTGTGTTTGCGCTCTTCCTTGGCGAGAGCCTGAAAGAGGGATTGGGCCTCGCCGCCGAGGCTCGCGAGTTCGTCGTAGAGGGCGGCGGAGGCTTCTTCGCGCTTCATGGCGACGATCATCGCCTCCTGAACGGACATTCCCTCCGATGCCTCGACGTTGACGAGGAGTTCGGAGAGCTTGAGATCGGACACTTCCGGCGCGGAGCCTCCGACGAGATCCTCCGGCATGACTCTCAGGAGCATCTCGACGTGACCGTGCTCGGTCGCCGCGAGTTCGGCGAGGAGCGCGACCACCGCCGGGCTCTTCACCACCGCGGCCCACTCTTTGTAGAAGGCTTCGGCCTCACGCTCTCCCTCGATCGCGAAATCCAACGCTTTGCGCAGTTCTTCGTGCACGACTCCCTCCTCGGGCCACACGATACAGCAGACTCTGCAGCGGCTCCAGTCCGTCTTTCCGGGACCTGCCCAGCGTTCGGGAACAACGGCGCCACGTTACGTCATTCGAAGATGGAGCAGGGGGAGATAGGCGTCGAGGCCGCCCCGTCGCGTGGTTAGTCTGCGTCGGGCTCGGTGCCGGGAGCGGCTCCGTTCTTCGCCTCGTACATGCGGGCATCAGCCAGCCGTAGGACGTCATCGAGCGACATGGAGCCGTCGGGGGCCCAGTAGGCCATGCCGACCGCCAGAGAGATGGGAAGCGACGAGAATTCGCCGTTGCGGCTTCTGGTCTCGATCGCCTCTTGCAGCCTCGCGGCGATGAGGTCCGCTTCGCCGTTCGTCTCCGGCAGGACGGCCAGGAACTCGTCGCCGCCGTATCGGATCACGTTGTCGACGCTGCGCAGTTCCTCCTGAATGGCTCCTGCAACGTCGCACAGAACGCGGTCTCCCGCCTGATGTCCCAACGTATCATTGACCGCCTTGAAGCCGTTGATGTCGATCATCAGAAACGCGAGGGAATGCTCGTAGCGCCTGGACCGCTCAAGCTCACGCCCGATCCGATCCGTGAAGTAGCGGCGGTTGTAGACGCCCGTCAGCGGATCGTGCGTCGCCTGCTCCTCGAGCTCGTGGTGAAGACGCAATCGCTCCAGAGCCTCGGCCGTGTGTCGCACGAGAAGCTCCAGCATGCGCGCGTCATCGCTCGAGAATGCGTTCGGCTCCGTCGAAGCGACCTGGAAGACACCGAAACTCCCCACGGGCACGCTGATTCCGGACTGGAGATCGGAGTGCGTCGGACGCGCCGTCGGAACCTCGTCGAGCGTCCCAAACACGTAGGTCTTCCCTGTTCGCAACGTCTCGGAGGCCAGCCCGCCGCCCTCGATCGGAGCGTCTTGACTCTCCCCTGGTCCGAGGCCGTTCGACGTCGCCTTGACGACGAGCCTGTCTCCCTCAACGATGTCGAGCGTGCACTTGGTGAATGCGAGGATCTCTTCCGCCGCCTTGATGGTCTGCCGGCAGACCTCATCCTCATCCACGCAATCGGCGAGCCGGTAGGCCGCTTGATGCAGCTGCTCGATCTTCCGGTTCGCCTCCCGTAGGGCGTCTTCGGAGCTCCTCCGCTCCCTGATGTCGCGTACAAGAACGACATCCGCCGGTCTACCTTTGTACGTAAGGAGTCCGGCGTTGAGTTCCACGGGGACGTACTCCCCACTCTTGTTTCGGGTACGGGTTTCGTAGATCGAGGGCACTTCTTCCCCCGCCATCCGGCGCCGATATCGCTCGGCAACCAGAGGATGATCCTCGGGATGAAGGTAGTCGGTGAACTCCGTGCCGATCATCTCGGGAGCCGTGTATCCGAGAATCTCTTCTATCCGGGGATTGACATATTGGAGCGTCTGGTCCTGGATGATCACGACGCCGTCGTTCGCGCGCTCCACGAGAAGCTGGTACGTCAGGCCGTCTAGGAACTCAGAGCCTCCAGCCTCATTCCTTCCCATCTAACCTCAACCTCTCTCGCACATCTCGTACGGGAATGTATCATACTCGTTTCCTTTCCGCGCATCACCTCAGGCGCCGTCTGCTGTTCTTGGGGTACATCCGGAATGAGCCTGCGAGCGGATCCCGATCCCTGCCTAGCCGTCTCCCGACGGAGTGCCGCGTTCCTTCCCCACCGAAGTGAAGATCCTCACGACTTCATCGAGCTGTTCGTCAGTGTGTGTGGCCATGTAGCTCGTTCGCAGGAGCGATTTCCCCTCCGGAACGGCGGGCGGGATGGCGACGTTGGTGTAGACGCCGGCGTCGAAGACGGCCTTCCACAGCGCCATCGCCTCCATCGCGCCTCCGGCGAATATCGGAACGATCGGCGTTTCGCTCTCTCCGACGTCGTATCCCATCTCGCGGTACTCACCTCGCATCCGTTCCGCGACCTCGTTCACTCGTTCAACCCGCTCCGGCTCCTGCCCGAGGATCTCGAGGGCTGCAAGCGCGGCAGCCACGTTCGGCGGCGGGAGGCTCGCACTGAACATCAGGGATCGAGCGAAGTGCTGGATCCAATCGATCGCAGCGTCGCTGCCGGCGACGAAACCGCCGATCGACGCCAGAGACTTGCTGAACGTTCCCATGATCAGGTCCACGTCTTCGGAGACCCCGAACTGAGCGGCCGTTCCGCGCCCGGCTCCTGTGACCCCAATGCCGTGCGCATCGTCGACCATCAGGCGGGCGCCGTGCTCCTTGCAGATCGGGATGATGTCGGGTAACGGAGATAGCTCGCCGCCCATGCTGAACACGCCGTCGACGATCACGAGTTTGCCGGCGTCTGGAGGACACGCCTTCAGAGCCCTCTCCAGGTCTCCGACGTCGTTGTGGCGGTAACGAACCATCCGCCCAAGAGCCAAGCGGCATCCGTCGACGATGCTGGCGTGATCTTCCTTGTCGCAGATGATGACGTCATTGCGCCCAACGAGCGCGGAGATCGTGCCCAGGTTGACTTGGTAACCCGTGCTGAAAACGAGCGCCCGTTCCATGCCGACGAAGTCCGCCAGCTTGCGCTCCAGTTCAAGATGCATCGCCAGCGTGCCGTTGAGAAAACGCGAGCCGGTGCAGCTTGTTCCGAATTCCCGAATCGCCTCCGTCGCAGCTTCGCGCACTTTGGGGTGTGTTGTCAGACCGAGGTAGTTGTTGGAGCCGATCATGATCAGCCGCCGCCCATCCACCGACACCGTCGTCCCTTCGGTGCCGTCAAGCGGAATGAAGAATGGATAGAAGCCCATCGTCCTCGCGGTGCTGGGATTGGTCGGAAACCCCAGCGCCTGCGCGAAACTCGGATCCTCTTTGAACCGACGGCACTTCTCGAATAGGTCCATCTGTAAACTCCTTCATCGGATTCCGTCTAATGCGCTCCCAAGCGGGAGCTTCACTGGAGCGCGTCGTCTTCCTACAACACGTTGTAGTGCTTCATGACTTCTCGTTCGAAGAAACCGGACGGCAGAAGTGGCTTGCCGATTGCAGAAAGCCGCTGAGAAAGCGGCCCGACGGTGTACCGCAGCCGTGGAGACGCCGTCCGCAGAATCCGGTGCAAGAGCCTCGCAACCCTTTCAGGCGACGCGCCGCCCATCTCGTCTGACTCCATCGCCTCAACAGCACGCCGGCATGGTTCCGCGTAAGCATCCCCAGGATCGCCGACAACCCGGCGGTTCGCGGTGAAACCCGTACAGAAGTCGCCCGGCTCGATCAAGCTCACGCGAATGCCGAACGCCTTCACTTCCATCCGCAACGCCTCGGTCAACCCCTCGATCGCAAACTTGGTGGCGCTGTATGAGCCCTGAAAAGGGAGTCCAATCCGACCGGCGAGAGACGAGACGTTCACGATCCGTCCGGACCGCTGCTTTCGCATGATTGGCAGCGCGGCGCGGCAAACACGTAGAATCCCGAACAGGTTCGTCTCAAAGATCGCCTTCGCCTCATCGATCGACGTATCCTCGATCGAACCACCGATCCCAAATCCTGCGCAGTTCACGACAGCATCGAGGCGGCCGGACTGAGTCAGAACCTGTTCGATGCCGCTCTGGACGGAGTCGTCGCTATCGACGTCCATTCGGACACCATGCAATCGGCCGTCGAAGCTACCGGCGTTGTCGAATGACGCCTCGGTCAGCGAGCGAGCCGCAGCGAACGTCACGAATTCGTGGTCTGCGAGATGCTCTGCGCATGCCTTGCCGATCCCCGAGGAGGCCCCCGTGATCAGAACAACCTTCCCCTCACTCGCCATTGCCCCCCCGTGGAAACCCCATTCTCCGCTCGAAGCCTCACCCGCGAGAGCTGCGGCCAATGAGGCTCAATCGGCATCTCTGCGCATGTACGTCAGACTATGGAAACCCTGCGGCGAAGTCAAGCGTGGAACGGGTTATGGAGGGTGGCCGGGACCATCGATCGAGAACGAAACACCTTCTCACGCGAGAGGGATCCCGGCGGGGCGGCCCGCGAAAGTCACTGCGAGCCGCCCATCGTCTCCACCCAGTCGCTCGGAAGCTTGCGGAGACGCTCCGAAGCCTCGGCAATCCGGCCGGTCGGCGCCGTCGCCGAGACGCGAAGGAAGCCATCGCCCGCAGGCCCAAAGAACGTGCCCGGCGAGACGGAGACGCCCGTGGCCTCGAGCAAGTGCAGCGCCAGGGCCTCGGAATCCACGCCCGGTGGGAGGCGAACCCAGAGGTAGAGCGTGGCACGCGGGAGAAAAGCATCGAGCCCGGCGACGTTGAGAGCCTCAACGATCATCGACAGGCGCTCGCGATAGACACCGTTGCGCGCGGCGATCCAGTCGCAATCGACGCTCAGCGCTCGAACCGCAGCGTCCTGGATCGGGAGGAAGATGCCGGAATCCACGTTCGACTTGATCTGGGCGAGCAGTGCAAGGGCATCGGGACGGCCGACGGCCATTCCGACCCGCCATCCGGCCATGTTGAACGTCTTCGACACCGAGTTGAACTCGACCGCGACGTCGGCCGCGCCCGGAACCTGCAGAACACTTGGTGCAACGTATCCATCGAACGTCACGTCGGCGTACGGAGCGTCGTGGCAGAGAAGGAGGTCGTTCGTCCTGGCGAACGCGACCGCCTCGGCGAGGAAATCCAGGTCTGTCGTGGCTCCGGTCGGGTTGTTCGGGTAGTTGAGCCAGAGCATCGCCGCTCGGCGCGCCGTCTCAGCCGGAATGGTCTGGAGATTCGGAAGAAACGCCCGCTCCTCGACGAGCGGGAAAAAGTGAGGCTTCCCACCGGCGAGCTGGACGCCGCGGGCGTACGGAGCGTAGCCGGGGTCCGGCACAAGGGCCACGTCGCCCGGATCGAGACAGGCGAGCGCCATGTTGACGATCCCTTCTTTCGAGCCGAGGAGAGGAACAATCTGCGTCTCCGGGTCGAGCTCGACGTCGAATCGGCGTGCGTAATACGTCGCGATCGCTTCGCGCAATCTCGGCGTGCCGCGGAATCCAGGGTATCCGTGATGGGTTTCTCTTCGCGCCGAAGCGCAGAGCGCATCTGTCACGGCGACGGGCGGAGGGAGATCGGGGCTTCCCATGTCGAGGCGGATGACGTCGATCCCCTCGGCCGCCGCGTCCCGGCAGGCCGCATTCCAGCGGACGAACGGATACGGCGGCACATCCTGCAGTCGTCCCGAGGACCTCACGCTAGGCGCCCTCGGACGATTCCTGCATGCCGCGAATGTGGTCGACGATCGACGTCAAGCCCAGAAGGTAGCTGCGCGAACCAAATCCCAGGATCTGCCCCAGACAAACGGGAGCAATCAGGGAGTCTCGCCGGAAGCCCTCTCGGGCGTGAATGTTTGAGAGATGGACCTCGACCGCCGGCAACCCGACTCCCGCAATCGCGTCCCGAAGTGCGATGCTCGTGTGGGTGTAGGCCGCGGAGTTGATCAGGATCCCGTCGGCCCAGCTCCCCGCCTCGTGGATCGCGTCGATCAGCTCGCCCTCGCAGTTCGACTGGAATGTCCGGATCTCCACATCCCGCTGCGATCCCGCTTGAGCCAGTGCCTCGTCGATCTCCGGCAGTGTTGTGGCGCCGTAGACGTCCGACTCGCGCTTCCCGAGAAGGTTGAGATTCGGCCCATGCACGACGAGAACGCGTACGATCGCTTCGCCCTTCGACTGTGTCATCACTCGCTCCTTGCTCCCATTTCGCGTAAGACTTCACGGACGAGTCCGATGGGAACGTCGTCCGTCACAGTGACATCCCCGATCCCTTGAGGGATGACCCATCGAAGCACGCCGGCCGCCCGCTTCTTGTCGCGACCCATCGCCGTCTCGATCTCATCGACCCTGTATGCCGGGCAGTCGGTTGGAAGGCCGTTCCGGCCGAGGATCCGCTCGATCGTCTCGACGAGTAAGGGTGTCGCCAATCCTCGCTTGCTGCCCAGCCTCGCGGCCGCAACGAGGCCGATCGCGACCGCCTCTCCGTGCCGCAACTCGTATCCGCTGAGCATCTCCAACGCGTGTCCGACCGTGTGTCCGAGGTTGAGGATCACACGATTGCCTCTCTCGAGCGGGTCCCGCTCGACGACACGGATCTTCACGCCCAGCGCACGCGCGATCCGATCCGCGGCCGCGGCCGTCCCCCAAGACGCCCGATCCAGGGGGCTCTCCTCGAGTTCCGCGAACAGGGTCGGATCGCCGAGGATCCCGTGCTTGATCACCTCGGCCAGGCCCGAGCGGATTTCCTCGTCCGGGAGCGTCTTGAGCACTTGCGGATCGATCACGACGAGATCAGGACACTTGAATGCCCCGACCAGGTTCTTGCCTTCTGGAAGGTTGACGCCCGTCTTCCCGCCGACGCTCGAGTCGACCATCGAGAGGAGCGTGGTCGGAACTTGGATGAAGCGGACACCTCGGAGGAACGTCGCTGCGGCGAACCCGGCGATGTCTCCGGTGACGCCACCACCCAGACTGAGTAGCGCTCCCCCACGATCGAGCCCTTGTTGGAGCAAGGTATCGTAGATGGCGCGGACCGTATCGAGGGTCTTGTAGTGCTCACCATCGGGGATGATGCATGTGCCGACCTCGTATCCGGCATCCCGGAGCGACGCCGCCGCGGCGCTTCCGTAGAGAGGATCGACAACCGGATTGGTGACGATGACAACTCTCGTTCCGACGGCCAAACCTGCGGCACGGACGGCGTCACCGAGGTGAGCCAAGAGACCGGGCCCGATCCGGATCGGGTACGTCGTATCGCCGCGGCGCACCGACAAGGTTCTCGAGGACGCCAAGCGGACAACGTCTTCCACGATGTCTTCGATCGAGCGGGTCGTCGTATCGATGTGCCACGGAAGGCCTGCGTACGCCTCCCTGCGGCTCTCCAGCAGATCCACAATCGTGGTTTGCGGATCCGCGGACCGAAGGAGAGGACGAGCTTCTGTCTTGCTCAAGCGTCGCGCCAGCTCTTCGGGTTCGCACGTGAGGCAAACGACGGTCCCGCTCTGCAGCAGTCTGTCTCGGTTCTCGGGATCGACGAACGTACCTCCGCCTGTTGCGATCACAACCCCGTCTCGGTCGGAGACCTCGCGGCAAACCTCCGCCTCGAGGTTGCGAAACGCGTCCTCTCCGTCTTGCGCAAAGATGTCGGCGATCGACTTGCAGACCCGCGACTCGATCTCCCTGTCCATGTCGACAAACGGACGTCCGAGTCGGTCGGCCACACTGGCTCCGACCTTTGACTTGCCGACGCCCATGAATCCCGTGACGACGAGATTGGGCCGGCTATCCATCGCTCCCCCAAGCGTCGTCGTGAGCCTTCATCTCCTCGAGGCTGTCTCCCCCAAGCTTCTCACGAAGCGCGACGGCCAGGACCCACGCCACCATCGCTTCGCCGACGACTGCGGCCGCGGGGACAGCGCAGACATCCGATCGCTGATACTCCGTCTTGGCCGGCGCACCTGTCGCCGTATCGATTGATTCTTGCGGCGTGACGGTCGTCGGAATCGGTTTCATCGCGGCGCGGAGGACGATCGCCTCTCCATTGCTCATGCCCCCTTCGACCCCGCCAGCGCGGTTTGTAACGCGGATCACATTCCCCCTCTCGTCCGTCGTCAGGGAGTCGTGAGCCTGGGTCCCCGTTCTTCCGGCACCGGCGAAGCCCGATCCGATCTCGACCCCCTTGACCGCCTGGATCGACATCACGGCGCAGGCAAGCTGTGCGTCGAGCCTTCGATCCCAGTGGACGTGAGAGCCGAGGCCAGCGGGGACACCGGTCGCCGCAACGCAGAACAGACCACCGAGCGATTCTCCTGCCGCCCTTGCCGAGTCGATCGCTTCGATCATGCGCACACCGGCAGCCTCGTCCGCACATCGGACCGAACTCTTCTCGGCACGCGCCCAGATCGCGTTCCACGGACCGTCGGGGATCGTCGCTTCGACGGATCCGATGCTGCAGATCGTGCTCCCCACGGAGATGCCGAACTCGCGAAGCAGAAGCTTCGCCAGCGCGCCGACCGCCACACGGGCCGCGGTCTCTCGGGCACTGGCCCGCTCGAGGATCGGTCGGGCGTCGGCGAGTCCGTACTTCTGCATCCCCGCCCAATCGGCGTGCCCGGGACGGGGGACGGTGACTCGAGGAAGCGAACCGGATTCCCACTTTTCGCGCCAGTTCTCCCAGTCTCGATTGGCGATCTGCAAGACGATGGGGGCTCCGATTGTGCGACCGGCGAGAACGCCGCCGAGGATCTCGGCTCGATCGCGCTCGATCTTCATCCGCTCCCCACGACCGTATCCCGCCTGCCGTCTCGCGAGTTCGTCATCGATCGCCCGGACGTCGATCTCCAACCCGGCCGGCAGCCCTTCGACGATCGTCATCAGACACGGCCCGTGCGACTCCCCGCCGGTCAGGAACCTCATCCGAATCTCCTCTCCATCTGCTCTTCGCACGCCCGCCGCATGATCCCCTTCGGCGGCTCCTTCTCGGTCCACAGTGTAAACGCGCGAGCCCCTTGCTCGAGGAACATGTCGAGCCCGCCGACGCCGCTCGCTCCAGCGTCACGTGCTTGCCTGAGAAGGCGCGTCTCCCGAGGGACGTAGACGAGGTCGTACACGAGCAGATCGGCCGGAAGCGGAGCCTCCTCCGGCCAGACCGAAGCCTCCTCATGCGGCCACATCCCCACCGGCGTCGCGTTGACGAGAAGCGATGCAGTCCGTGAGGATTCGACGAGCACATCGACCGTCAGCTCCTGCGCTTGAAGGCGCCCGGAGTCCGAACGGCCCAGATCCTCCGCGAGCTGTTCGGCCCGCTCCACGTTTCGGCTCAACACGATCGCTTCGGACAGTCCGGCGGCCAGCAACCCGAAAATCACGGCTCGAGCCGCGCCGCCTGCACCGACGACGACCGCACGCTGTCCGGCGACGTCGAACCCTGTCGCCTGGAGCGCGTCGACGAAGCCGGCGTGATCGGTGTTGTGGCCGTGAAGCGAGGGCGTCTCCTCGCCATCCCGCCGGACAACGATCGTGTTCACCGCGCCGATCGCTTTCGCGTCCGGCGTGACGGAGTCCAAGGCTGCCACCAGGGTCGACTTGTGCGGGACGGTCACATTCGCTCCGGCGAACCCGAGCGCCGCCAGTCCCCGCAAGCTCTCGCCTTCCATTCCCGGCACCACAGGGAGCGGGACGTATCTCCAGTTCAGGCCAACGGCCTCGAACGCGGCGTTGTGGATCGCCGGCGATAGGCTATGCTCGACGGGCCAACCGATCAGGCCGACCAATCGAGTCGATCCGTCAATCATCGCTCGCCTCCCAGCGCTTTCAGCTGTTCCGAGAACCCTGGATACGAGTCCGCCGCATACTCCGCCTGACGTACAGTAACGTCGTCCTCCGCCACCAGCCCGGCGACGGTGAGGGCCATCGCCAGTCGATGGTCACGATGACTGTCGACAACACCTCCCTGGAGCCGCGCGGATCCCCTCACGGTGAATCCGTCAGGCGCCTCCTCAATCTCCGCACCAAGGACGCGCAGCTCGGAGACGATCGTGGCGATCCGGTCGGTCTCCTTGACGCGAAGCTCCCGAGCATCTCTCACGGTTGTTGTTCCCCGAGCAAGCGCAGCTGCGACAGCGAGGATTGGGAACTCGTCGATCATCCTCACCACCGTGCTTCCGCCGATCGCCGTGCCAACGAGCTCGGAACTGCGAATCGTAAGATCACCGACCGGCTCACCACCCTCCACCCGACGCGCCGCGATCTCGATGTTCGCCCCCATCTGTTCCAAGACGTCGAGCAAGCCGGTCCTCGTGGGGTTCAGCCCGACGGACAGGAGAGTGATCTCCGAATCGGGGATCAAGAGCGCCGCGACGATAGGGAAGGCGGCCGACGAGATGTCGCCGGGCACGTGCAAGGTGAACGGGGAGAGGCTCTCCGGCGGATGGAGGGTCACTGCGAGATTCTCCTCGTGGACACTCGCACCGATCCCGCTGAGCAAACGCTCGGTGTGGTCGCGAGCGGGGCCCGTCTGACGGACGATGGTCGAGCCTTGGGCGAAGAGCCCAGCCAGCAAGAGGGCGCTCTTCACCTGGGCGCTCGCCACCGTCAACTCATGGGTCACGCCTCGAAGGGAGCGCCCTGCGATCCGCAACGGAGCATGCCCTTCGTCGTCCGCGATGTCGGCGCCCATCGCCAGGAGCGGCTCGACGATCCGTCGCATCGGCCGGAGGAGGAGCTGAGGGTCCCCCGTGAGCACACTGGAGAAGCGCTGACCGCACAGGATCCCGGCCAGCAGGCGCATGGTCGTTCCGGAGCGGACGCAGTCGATCGGGGTTCCCGCGGCCCGGAGCCCGTGAAGCCCCGCTCCCCGAACGATCACCTCATCATCCGCGCCGTCCTCGATCTCGACGCCGAGGGCCCGCATGCAGTCACGGGTCGCCAGGCAGTCACCGGAGCGAAGAAGCCCTTCGATTCGGCTCTCTCCGTCGGTGAGCGAGGCGAGAAGCAGCGCCCGATGCGAGATCGACTTGTCGCCCGGAACCCGAAGCGTTCCGCGTAGCGGACTGCCGATCGGACAAATTCTCCTATTCACGGAAACATCCTCCATCTCTCCGCTTGACTTGCGGTAAGGACCGAAGCGAGTCCTTCGTCATCCTCGTTCTCCAAGAGTCCGATCAGCCGGTCGAGCTGGTCGCGGCAGACCGCGGCCGAGCCGAGCACCTCGCGGCGATTCGTGGTGAGGATGTCCAGCATCATCCGGACATCGCTCCCCGCCACCCGGCTCGTGTCCCGATACCCGCCCGCTACGATCTCCCACGCCGCCGGGTCCGCTGACGTGAGGGTATCGGCCGTCCGCACAAGTGAACAGGCCAGAAGATACGGAAGATGGCTCAACGTTGCAGCGAGATGATCCTGACGCGCCGCATCGAGGACGATCGGTCTGCCGCCGACCGCGCTGATCAACGATCTGCCGAGCTCCAGCGCTTCGCGCGAGGTTCGTTCAAGCGGCGAGAGGATGAACGTGCATCCGCGATACATCTCGGGATCCGCCGCCGCAAGGCCCGAGCGTTCCTTCCCACACATCGGGTGTCCTCCGAGCGGTTGAACGCCCTTCGGGAGTCGAATCATCGCCTCGAGGACCTCGCGCTTCGTGCTTCCGAGGTCGATCAGTAGACACCCATTCGGGAGTAGAGATCCGTATTCGTCGATCTGTCGGAGGATCGTCCGAACCGGCGTCGCGAGGACGACGATGTCTGCTTCGGGCAGGACCTCCTCCGGATCGGTCGTCCCTCGGTCGATGAAGCCCCGACCCACTGCCTCCTCCACGCTCTCAGTGCGCCGGGCCAGGCCGGAGACCGTGCGGCAGCGACCGCTGAGGGCCGCGGCGAGAGAGGCGCCCATCAGTCCAACGCCGACGACCGCGACGTGACACGCCGCAAGCTCCTTCACGCCGTTCTCCCAACAGCGACGGCCACTTTCCGTAACGACGTAACGAGGTCGGCGAACGTTTCCGGCTTCAGGGACTGACTCCCGTCGGAGAGGGCTTGGTCGGGATGCGTGTGCACCTCGACGATCAGACCGTCAGCGCCGGCGGCGACCGCCGCGCGGGAGACCGGCGGCACCAGCTCCCACTTCCCGGTCCCGTGGCTCGGATCGACGATCACAGGAAGATGCGTCAGTCCCTTCAGAAGCGGGACGGCGCTGATGTCGAGCGTGTTTCGCGTGTATGCCTCGAACGTGCGGATCCCTCGCTCACACAAGATCACGCGCGTGTTGCCGTGCGAGAGGATGTACTCGGCCGCCATCAGCAACTCCTCCACCGTTGACATCATCCCGCGCTTGAGGAGCACGGGACACTGAGCCTGTCCGACGGCGTGGAGCAACGCGAAGTTCTGCATGTTGCGCGCCCCGATCTGGACCACGTCCGCGTAACTGGTCACAAGGGGAACGAGTTCCGGCTGCATTACCTCGGTGACGATCGGCAGGCCGGTCACTTCTCGAGCCTCGGCGAGAATGCGGAGCCCCTCCTCTCCGAGTCCCTGAAAGCTGTACGGAGAGGTTCGCGGCTTGAAAGCGCCGCCCCGCAGCATCACGGCGCCGCGTTCCTTCACCGCGGCGGCGATCGCGATCATCTGATCGCGGCTTTCGACCGCACAAGGTCCCGCGATGAGAACGATCTGCGGGCCGCCGACAGTGACGTCCCCGACACTGACCAACGTGTCCTGCGGGTGGAAGTCGCGACTCGCACGTTTGAACGGCCGGAGGACGGGCATCGTCTTCTCCACGCCGTCCATCTGCTCAATCTGCTCGTGGTCGAACGGCCGCCCATTCCCGATGATCCCGATCAATGTCCGTTCCTCTCCGCGCGACAGGTGCGCTTGGCATCCCATCTGCTCGATCCGGGCAACGACGTTTGTCAACTGCGACGGCGTTGCATCGCCCTTCATGATGACAATCACTCGTCTGCCTCCTGATCGTTCGCAGTTCTCTCCGGCTCTCGCTCGTCGCCGGTTGGTGTGGTCGCCGCCGGATAGGATCCGAGCATCTTCACGAACGACGAGCGCCGCAGAAGCCCCATCATCGCCGCCTCGCATTCGGGGTCGCGGCAGTGGCCCTCGAAGTCGAGGTAGAAGATGTACTGCCACGGGCGGTTGGGACGAGGGCGAGACTCGATCTTGCTCAGACTGACGCGCCGTGAGGCGAATTCCCCCAGGCACTCGTGGAGCGCCCCCGGCCGATGTGGCGTCGTGAAGACAAGCGACGTCTTGTTCCGTTGTGCCCGAGGCGCATCCTCCCGTGAGAGGACGAAGAAGCGTGTGTAGTTGAATTGCGAGTCTTCGATGTGGCGGTCGATGACTTCGAGACCCGTGAGTTCCGCGGCCCCTTCGCCTGCGATGACCGCAACGCCGGCCTCCGGGTGTGATGCCAATTCGCTCGCCGCGCCCGCAGTGTCGGCCGTCGCCTCGGGCTTGAAGCCGCGTCGTGCCACGTAGCGTTGGCACTGAGCCAGTGCCTGTGGATGAGAGCGAACAACGCGGATCGCGGCCAATGCGACTCCCGGCGGCGCAAGCAGCATGTGCCTCACCCGCAAGATCACCTCGGAGAAGATCCGCAGATCGTGTTCCATTAAGAGTTCGTACGATCGATTGACCGATCCGGCGACCGAGTTCTCGACGGGGAGCATTCCGTACTCTGTCTCCCCCGACTCCACCGCACTGAAGACATCCTCGAGCGTCTCACAAGCCACGGCTTCAGTCTCCGGCCCGAAGTACTCCCGTATCGCTTGCTCGGAATAGGCGCCCGCGATCCCCTGGAATGCGACTCTCGTCATTCGACCTCCTCCTCTGCCCAATCCGGACGCAATGACTGCGCCTCGCCGAGGTACACGTGTCGAAGCCGGTCCGGCTTTCGATCGACGTCCACGTGCAACAGCACGCGAATGCACCGCGGCAGGCTTCCTGGCACATCGATGTCCTGCGCGCAGAGAAGCGGCGTCTCACGCCATCCAAGGTCTCGTGCAGCACGCGCCGGGTAGACAGCGTCGAGGTCCGGCGTAACCGTGAAAATCACGCTGACGATCCTCTCCACTGCGATCCCGTTCTCTCCGATCATCTTCTGAAGCAACGTGCGCGTGGCTTGGAGGATCTCCTCTTCGCTGTTCCTTGGAACACTCGTGGCTCCTCTGATTCCGCAGCAGCGCATCGTCGCCTTCCTCCCTTCGGATCGCTCATCGATCCTCGAAACCAAAAAACAAAAGGACCACAGGGAGTGCCTGCAGTCCGCGCTGACCCTCCTGCCGTAACTCGCCGTCAACTACGGCGAGACAGGAAGGCCAGTCTCAAAGTAGTGCCAAAAGAAATCGCAACGGGATCCGGACGCGTTTCGGGAATCGATCGAGTCCTTTGCCCTATGCATGGTGGTCGCATCATAGGTTCGCGCTTTCGCGATGTCAAGACCTTGTTGAGTTTCCGATCCTCATAAACGCCGTTCAGAACGGTGATTCGCACGCACCCTCTTGACTCCGACAGGGCCTATTCCTATGATGGGCCATCATGCCACGAAGCCGGGAAGACGCTCGCACGCTATTCGGCAGCGCCGTTTCCGGTTTCTCTTGGTGGTGGCTTGAAGCCGGCCCTGCTGCGCGCAGCTAGGGATTGAAGAGGCGCGCACGGAGAACCGGCTCGACGACTGCAGGCACGTCCTGCGGTCTTTTCTTTGGGTGCGCAACTCATGAAGGAACGCGCAAGACTCGACGTTGAGGAGAAAGGGACGGTGACGGAAATCGAGACGAGAGACGCTCAAGATCGAGGCTGGACGCGCGCCGGCGCACTCCATCGGGGGGCGAACGCCAGATGATGATCGTCATGGACCGTCATGCGACGGTCGCTCAAGTCGCGCACGTGACCGCGTTCTTGGAGCAGATGGCGTGCCAGGCGCAGATCTCGCGTGACGAAGGTCAGACAGTCATCGGCGTGATCGGCAGTGTTCGACCGTTCGATCAGGCGCTGATCGAGGGGATGGACGGCGTTCGCCATACGTTGGCGACCCAGGATCCCTTCAAGCGGGCGAGCCGCGACTTCCACCCCCAGGACACCCACGTCTCCGTTGGCGACGTGGTCGTCGGAGGAGAGCAGCTCGTGCTGATGGCCGGTCCGTGTGCGGTCGAGAGCCTCGACCAGCTCCGCGAGGTCGCGGAGAGTGTGCGCGATGCAGGAGCGACCGTGCTCCGCGGAGGCGCATTCAAGCCGCGCACCTCCCCGTACAGCTTCCAGGGCCTTGGAGAAGAGGGTCTGCGTATCCTCGATCAGGTCCGACGCGAGACCGGGCTCCTCGTCGTGTCCGAGGTGACGGAGCCAGATCTCGTCCCGGTCGTCGTTCCTTTCGTCGACATCCTGCAGGTCGGCGCGCGCAACATGCAGAACTACGCCCTGCTGCAGGCTGTGGGAAAGGCACAGCAGCCGGTCCTGCTCAAGCGAGGGATGATGTCGACGGTGGAAGAGCTTCTGATGGCGGCCGAGTACATCCTGTCGCAGGGGAACGGACGCGTGATTCTGTGCGAGCGGGGGATTCGGACATTCGAGACCTACACGCGAAACACGGTCGACATCAATGCCGTGCCCCTGATCAAGAGGCTCAGCCACCTCCCTGTGATCGTCGATCCCAGCCACGGAACCGGCCGGTGGGACCTCGTGGAGCCGGTCTCCCTCGCCGCAGTCGCTGCCGGCGCCGACGGACTCCTGATTGAGGTTCACGCCTCTCCCGAAACGGCTCTGTCGGACGGGGCGCAGTCCCTGCGGCCGGAGCGTTTCCGCGCCTTGGTGGAGAAGATCCGCCCGGTCGCCGAAGCGGTGGGGAGGTCCTTGTGATGGTGAATATGTCAGCAGACCGTCCGATGAGTGTGGCGCGTCTTGCTGGCGCGACGCTCGATCAATCCGACCCCGAAGGAGAGCCACGATGATTCGTCCGACGCTTTTAGAAGCACGCTCGCTGGCCGAGAAGGGGAATCTGATTCCGATCTGGATGGAGATTCCTGCCGACCTCGAAACCCCAGCCTCTGTCTATCTCAAGCTACGAGGAGAAGGACCTTCGTTCCTTCTCGAGAGCGTCGAACGGGGCGAGCAGGTTGGCAGGTACTCGTTCCTCGGGATCGACCCGATCGCCGTGTTGACCGCCCGCGATGGCCGCGTCGAGCTACGAGAGAACGGGGAAGTCACGGACATCACGCCGGCGAACGGCGATCCGTTGGCCGCGATGAAATCGGTTCTCGACAGGTACCGGCCGGTAGCGAGTCCGGATCTCCCCGAGTTCTACGGCGGGTTGGTCGGCTATCTGAGCTACGATGCAGTCCGATACTTCGAACGTGCTCCCCTCCCCGAGGATCCAGGTCTCGGACTGCCTGACGCCGTCTTCTTGCTGTCGGACACGCTCGCGATCTTCGATCACGTGAAGCGTCTGCTGCTTGTGGTTGTCAATGCCCACGTCGAAGACGGCGTGGACGTCGCGTACCAAAGGGCGGTCGACAAGATCGCCGACATCGCAGAGGCGATGGAACGTCCCCTGCCCGCGACGAGGCCCCCGTCTCTCGAAGAGGCCGTCGAGATGGGAGATGGCTGGGTCTCCAACGTGGATCGCGCCGATTTCGAGGATGCGGTCCGACGGACGAAGGCCTACATCACAGCTGGAGACATCTTCCAGGGCGTGATCTCTCAGCGGTTGTCACGGAGGATGGACGTCGATCCGTTTGCCGTCTACCGCGCGCTGCGGATGCTGAATCCGTCCCCCTACATGTTCTACCTCGACCTTCCCGACGGGATTCGGATCATCGGTTCGTCGCCCGAGACGATGGTTCGCTTGCAGGGGCGCCGGGCGGAGGTGCGTCCGATCGCGGGAACGAGGCGCCGCGGAGCCGATCGGGCGGAGGATCACGCACTGGCGGAGGAGCTACTGGCCGATCCCAAGGAACGGGCCGAGCACGTCATGCTCGTCGACCTCGGGCGCAACGACCTGGGAAGGGTGTGCCGGTACGGAACCGTGGAAACACCCGAGCTGATGGTCATCGAGCAGTACTCACACGTGATGCACATTGTCTCCAGCGTTCAGGGCGAACTCGACCCGGACATGAACGCGTTCGACCTGCTGCGGGCCACCTTCCCGGCGGGGACGGTCTCCGGGGCCCCCAAGGTACGCGCGATGGAGATCATCGCCGAACTCGAGAAGGAGCGACGAGGTCCCTACGCGGGCGCCGTCGGGTATTTCGGATACTCGGGAACGATGGACACGTGCATCACCATCCGCACCCTCGTGATGCACGCGGGATCGATTCATGTCCAGGCCGGGGCAGGGATCGTGGCCGACTCCGATCCGGCCCGCGAGCATGAGGAGACGCTCAGCAAAGCGAAGGCTCTGGCCGAAGCGGTGCGGCGAGCCGAGGCCAACGGAGCGTCTTCGACGCAAAGGGGAGAGCGATGATCGTCGTAATCGACAACTACGACTCCTTCACGTACAACCTCGTGCAGTACTTCGGCGAGTTGGGCGCATCGTTGCGCGTCTTCCGCAACGATGCGATCACGGTGGCCGAGATCGAGGAACTCAAGCCGGACGCGATTATCCTCTCGCCGGGGCCGGGTCGTCCCGAGGGAAGCGGCGTTTGCCTTCAGATAGTTCGCGAACTCCACGAACGTCTTCCCATCCTCGGCGTCTGCCTCGGTCACCAAGCGATCGCTCACGTCTTCGGCGGAACGATCGATCAGGCTCCGCGGCTGATGCACGGCAAGACGTCGGCGATCCACCACACGGGGCAGGGGATCTTCGCCAGCTTCCCGAGTCCGTTCACCGCAACGCGATACCACTCTCTGATCGTCAAGGAGCCGGTTCCGGACGCCTTCGACGTGACCGCCTTCACCGCCGAAGGGGAGATCATGGCGATTCAACACAGGGAGCATCCGTTGTACGGGGTTCAGTTCCATCCGGAGTCCATCCTCACGCCCCATGGCAAGCAGCTACTGGAGAGCTTCCTTCGCGTCGAGGGGCCGAACGTGCAAGGTGGAGCGACATGACGATTCGAGAGGCACTTGCTCGGGTGATGGATGGAGGCAGCTTGACGGCGGCCGAAGCCGAAACCGTGATGGGTTCCATCATGGCCGGCGACGCTACCGACGCACAGATCGCTGGCCTCCTCGTCGCGCTTCGTCTCAAGGGCGAGTCGGTGGAGGAGATCACGGGCTTCGCCCGAGCCATGCGAGAGAAGGCGATCCGCATTCCAACGGAGGCCTCGACGCTGGTCGACGTCTGCGGGACAGGCGGTGACGCCCGTGGAACCTTCAACATCTCGACGACGGTCTCGTTCGTCGCGGCCGGGGCGGGGCTCGCGGTCGCCAAGCACGGGAATCGCTCGGTCTCCAGCCGATGCGGGAGCGCAGACGTTCTCGAGGAACTCGGCGTCGATCTCGATCTGTCTCCGGAGGGTGTCGGGGCGTGCATCGACGAAGTCGGGATCGGGTTCCTCTTCGCTCCCAGGCTCCATCCGGCGATGAAGCACGCGATCGGGCCTCGGCGAGAGATGGGAATCCGGACGGTCTTCAACCTGCTCGGGCCGTTGACGAATCCGGCGCGCGCCCAGGTTCAGCTCCTCGGTGTGTACGACCGCTCCCTGACCGAACCGTTGGCGCGAGTTCTTCGATCGCTCGGTTGCAGATCCGCGTTCGTCGTTCACGGCGGTGGAGGCATGGACGAATTGTCGACGCTCGGGGAGAACCACGTCACACGCCTCGCCGATGGGCAGATCGAGTCGTTCGCTCTCGATCCCGCCTCGCTCGGCTTCTCGCCCGCGTCCCTCGCGGACCTTCAAGGCGGAAGCGCGAAAGAGAACGCCCGCATCCTCATCGACCTTCTCGACCGCCAGAGAGGGCCGAAGCGTGACGTCGTCCTCCTCAATGCGGCGTTCGTTCTCGTTGCCGCCGGCCGCGCGACCGACGTCCCCGAAGGGATCTCCGTGGCGGCCGAGAGCGTCGATTCCGGAGCCGCGCGCGGCCGCCTCGATGCGCTGATCGCGATGACCCGGCGCCTCGGAGCAAGCGATGATTCTTGACGAGATTGTCTCCCACAAGGGCGGAGAGATCGCCGATCGAAAGCTGAGAGCTCCGATCGCCGAGCTGATGCGACAGGCCGAGTCGCAGCCGGCGCCAGTTGACATCGCGGAAGCACTCGGTGGTGAAGGCGTCGCGCTGATCGCCGAGATCAAACGCGCGTCTCCGTCGAAAGGGGCCCTTGCACCCAATCTTCAGGCGGAGACCTTGGCGAAGATCTACGCCGAGAACGGGGCCTCCGCGATCTCGGTTCTGACCGACGAGCGCTTCTTCAGCGGGACCCTCGCGGATCTTTCGGCGGCGAAGCGAGCGGTCGCGAGTTCGGGAAGAAGCCTGCCGATCCTGAGGAAGGATTTCCTTCTCGATCGATACCAAGTCGTCGAGGCAAGGGCCGCAGGCGCTGACGCAGTGCTGCTCATCGTTCGGATCCTGTCCGATGATGACCTGCACGAGCTGTACGCGGAGGTCTCACGGTGGAAGATGACGGCGCTCGTCGAAGTACACGACGAGACGGAGATCGAGCGAGCGCTGAGCCTGAATCCGACCGTCGTGGGCATCAACACCCGTGATCTGTCCGACTTCAGCATCGATCTCGACGTCTTCGGCCGACTGCGAACTCGTCTTCCCGATTCGGTCATCGCCGTGGCGGAGAGCGGAATCGACTCGGCTGCAGACGTCGCGCGCGTCGGCAAGATGGGAGCCGACGCGGTCCTCGTCGGCGGCGCCCTGGTGCAGGCGCCCGACACCGCCAAGAAGGTCCGAGAGCTCGTCAGCGGGGGCATGAAGTGAGTCCGATCAAGATCTGCGGATTGACCAGAGCTGACGACGCGCTCGCGGCCGCGGAGGCCGGCGCCAACTTGCTCGGGATCATCTTCCACCCGCCGAGTTCGCGGGCGGTGAGACCGACCGAGGCTTCGTCGCTCGTCCGTGAGATCCGGCAACGCACTCCGTCCGCCAAGTGGGTCGGCGTCTTCGTCGACACTCCAATCGAGCAGATCCGCCAAGTCGTCGACACAGTCGGGATCGACGGTGTTCAGCTTCACGGAGACGAGGATCCCGAGGTCGTCGATCGGCTTGTTCGTGACGGCTTGTTTGTGATCAAGGCGTTCCGAGTCGCGACCCGTGCCGATCTGGAGGGGCTCGATGCCTACGCGCCGAGTGCGTTTCTCCTCGACACCTTCGTCCCCGGTCGCCACGGAGGGACGGGACAGACGTTCGATTGGTCCATCGCAGTGCATGCCGCGGCGGAGCGGCGCATCCTCCTCTCCGGCGGACTGACGCCGGGAAACGTGGCGTCGGCCGTAGAGGCAGTTCATCCGTGGGGCGTCGACGTGTCGAGCGGCGTCGAGAGCTCCCCGGGAAGAAAGGACGTCGAGAAGATGCGCACATTCATCGCCGCCGCTGAGCGGGCGCTGGACGGAAAAGGGTCGGAATGAGCAACGCGTTCGCAGGTGTGCCCTCGATGCCCGATTCGAGAGGGTACTTCGGAACCTATGGAGGCCGGTTCGTCCCCGAAGTGCTGGTCCCGGCGCTCTACGAACTCGAGCAAGCGTACCGAGAGGCGGAGACGGATCCCGGCTTCCGACAGGAGCTCGACCGTCTCCTGAGCGACTACGTCGGACGCCCGACGCCGCTCACCCTCGCCGCGAATCTGACCGAGCATGCAGGGGGCGCGAGGATCTACCTCAAACGCGAAGATCTGGCACACACCGGAGCGCACAAGATCAACAACACGCTAGGACAGGGACTTCTCGCACGCCGCATGGGCAAGCGTCGAGTCGTCGCCGAGACCGGCGCAGGCCAGCACGGTGTCGCGACGGCAACAGCGGCGGCCCTTCTCCGCCTCGAGTGCGTGGTCTACATGGGGACCGAAGACATGGCTCGCCAAGCACCGAACGTCGACCGGATGCGTCTGCTCGGCGCCGAGGTCCGCGCCGTCGACGCCGGAAGCCGAACGCTCAAGGACGCGATCAACGAAGCGATTCGCGACTGGGTCAGCAACGTAGACACGACGTACTACCTCCTTGGATCGGCTCTCGGACCGCATCCGTACCCGCGAATGGTCCGGGACTTCCAGACGATCATCGGGCGTGAAGCACGGGCGCAGATCATCGAGCAAGAGGGCCGCCTCCCGGACGTACTCGTCGCCTGCGTCGGCGGAGGCTCGAATGCGATCGGCCTCTTCCATCCGTTTCTCGAAGATCCGGTTGAGATGATCGGCGTCGAGGCCGGCGGATGCGGGACGACGACCGATCGGCACGCGGCACGGTTTGCCGATCCGCTCCGAGGGCGCGTCGGCGTTCTCCATGGAACGCGGACCTACTTACTCCAGGACGAGGACGGCCAGGTTCTCCCCACGCACTCGATCTCGGCCGGCCTCGACTACCCCGCGGTTGGACCGGAACACAGCCAGCTCCGGGATCTCGGACGGGTCACATACACGTCCGCCACCGATGCAGAGGCTCTGGACGCCTTCTCACTGCTCTCCCAACGCGAGGGAATCATTCCCGCGCTCGAAAGCGCCCACGCCATAGCCGAAAGCGTGAAGCGGGCGACCGGCATGTCGCGCGACGAGATCATGATCGTCAACTTGTCCGGCCGCGGCGACAAGGATCTCGGAACGGTCACCGGAATCGGAACGGAGCGCACATGAACGAGCGCCACGGGGTCCGATGGATCGACGATGTGTTCCTCGCCGCGCGATCGTCGGAGCGCGCCGTCCTCATCCCGTACTTGACGCTCGGCTACCCGACGCCGGAGGGTTCGGTTGCGCTGGCGGACGCAGCAATCGCCGGAGGGGCCGACATCCTCGAACTGGGGATTCCGTTCTCGGATCCTCTCGCCGACGGCCGGATCATCCAGCGCGCGACGCAGGGGGCGCTGGCGGAAGGGACGACGGTTCGAACGTGCCTCGAGCTCGCCGCTCTGCTGCGGGCGCGCCGTCCGGAGATTCCGTTCCTGTTCATGGGGTATCTGAACCCGATCCTCGCGTTCGGCGAGGCAGCGTTCTGCAAGGCGTGCCGCGAGGCCGGAGTCGACGGACTGATCATCCCCGATCTTCCTCCCGAGGAGGGCGGCGTGATCGAAGAGCTCTGCCGGCAGGAGGGAATGGCGTTGGTTTACCTCCTCGCGCCGAACACGCCGACCGAGCGGATTCGCACGATCTGCGAACGATCTCAGGGCTACGTCTATCTCGTCTCTGTCACCGGAACGACCGGATCGCGAGAGCGTCTGCCCGACCGCTTGGCGGAGGTCGTCGGACGCGTGAGGAATCTGACCGACAAGCCGATCGCCGTCGGCTTCGGCATCTCTACCCCTGAGCAGGCATCCGCTGTGGCGCACCTCGCAGACGGTGTCATCGTCGGAAGCGCCGTCGTCCAGCGATGCGAGAGCGAGACGGGCCCTGAGGACGTGGAGGCCTTCGTCGCAGAGCTCCGAGCGGCGATGAGAAAGGCGCCGGAGCGGAGAGACCGCTAGCCAGGCAGTGTCGGAGCGAATCGGACGTGATAGCGACCGACACGTCTCGCGAACACCCTTCTGAAGCTCTGAAGCTCCGGATGTTGGCTCCCAGCAGAAGATGCTACGTTCATCCACAGTTTCGATCGCAACGAGGACGGCGAGCCTTCCACGCGACATCGCCGGCTGCGTTCACAGGCTCCGCGTGGCCGCTACTGCCTCGGATCCGGCCTGTCCATGCCGAACAGGAGAAGCACACCGCACTGTCACTCCTGTACCACGGATCCGATGCGCACAAGCGGAATCTCGTCCTTCATGTATCGTTTGCGCCCCCGATCCCCTGCAGTTGACGCGGTGACACAGCCCTGTCACGACTGCGGCTTCGCTCGACCCACGGAGCGCGCAGATGTCCATTCCTGAGACCCTGTCCATCATCTGAGCGCACCGAGCATCTCGAGTGCCCAGTCCTCCGCGCTGATCGACACGAATGCTAGGAATCCGATCTTCTTGCCCACCTGAGTGATTGCAGCAACTCACAAGGAGGTTAGGAAGATGGACGGAGACACAGCGACTACGATCCCCGCACGGCCCCACGCTCGCGGGTCAGCCCCCGCTGCAGGCCAAAACCTCAGCACGACTTCAAGCGACGAGGCATCCACGCAGATGGCTCGCGACCTCCGATCCTGGGGTGTGAGCTTGATTCTCCTCGGCGTTCTCCACTTCGTACTGGCGGGGTTCCTCGAACCCACCTGGGGAATCGTCCTTGCGATTCTCGGGATCCTGAATCTTCTGGTCCGAAAGAGGGGCATGTTCATTGCGAATGGCGTCGCCCTGGGAGTTGTCGGGCTGATGAACATCTTCTCGGGCGGAGTAGGCGGCTGGACGCTCTTCGGAGTCCTTCAGCTCTACTGGGGCGCTCGCGAGATCAGGAAATACCGCAAGTACGAGCAAAGCGATCCAGCGAGCAAGCCCCGAGTTGCGAGCAAGTGCTCACACGACTGAAGCGCTGCCACTTGCTGACAGGCGGTGACCCTAGAATCCACCGATCAGCGAACACACTAGGAGGTTCGTCATGAATCGCGACGTTGGACTGCCACATCAAGTTTGGGAACTTGAAACAGCCTTCACAAGGGAAGCGGTGACTGCGAGCACCGCGGAGCGACCGCAACGGCCGACGGGCATCACGATCCTATCGGTCCTCAATCTGCTTGGGGGGACTCTGCTCGTATTCGCAGCAGTAGGTGCCGGCGCTCTCAGCGGTGATCCTGCTGAGGCCGGCGCTACTGGAGCCGTGTACTCTCTCATCGGAACTCTGACCATCGTTGCTGCAATCGGTCTCTGGAAGCTTCGCAACTGGGCAAGGATCACTGCGGTTGTCATGTACTGCGTGTCCGCTGTCTCGGGACTCGTCACCCTGTTCGCCGGTGACGCGACCGGACTCTTTCAGCTGGTCGTCGCCGCTAGTCTTGCGGCGTACCTGTGTCGGAGCCACGTGAAGGATTCATTTCACTTCGCACCCCACCCCCTTCGCGAAGCGTTGCCACCCGAACAGCCAATCGCATGACGAGACGTACTGCCGCGTCAGCTCGCGGCGATAGGAGGACCTGACCGTGATTACATATCTCATTGCAGCCGTCATCGGCCTGATTCCAGCTGCGATTGCTGCCAGCAAGGGGCGAAGCTTCTTCGCATGGTGGTGTTACGGAGCCCTGTTGTTCATCATCGCACTTCCGCACTCGATTCTGATCAAGTCCGACCAGTACGCGTAGGGGGAAGGCGGCCACGCCACGCGATCTCACTTGGCCACCGGACTCGGAAAGCCCGAACTAGGTGAACCGTGAGTGCTGCGGCGTGGCTCGCCGCCCCCCCGTCTTCGTGCCACCTGCTTCCTCCTTCCGATCGCTCAAACACCGGCCCGGAACTTGGACCGGACTTTAGGAAGCACGTCCGAGTTCGACCAAAGCTGCGAAGAACCGCTACGTGAGCCGAGGATCCGCAACTCGCCGGCGGCGCTCTTCCTGAGATGCCCCTCCTTCACTCCGCCTCCACACACAGGTCGCGCCGGGCTCGGTAGAGATCTTGGCGTCAAGGCCACGCGCGCGAGGAAGGAATATCGCGGATGTCATGACGGTGAGCCGTGCTCCTCGACCGGAACGTCGCTTTCTCCACGGCCGCTTGACGGGTATCATAGAGGGTGAATCTCGCAGAAGGAGGGATTTGTGTGAGACTTTCTCGAACGGCTCTTGTGGCAATTGTGGCGGTGATGTGCAGCACCCTGTTGGTTCTGGCCCTGAACGAACCTGAGGAGACGAACCTTCTGACATCCTTACGTCCGGAAGAGGGAACCAACACGGCGCTTGCAGGAACCTACGTTGAGAAGGGAAAGGTGACCGGGAGAGTCCTCGCGTTCACAGACGTCGCCGAGACGATGTCTGTTGAACGGGCACTCGAGCTCCTGGGCGTGGAGTACGAGATCTACCGTGATGAGGCGGGATTCTTCGATGCATTGACCGAAGGGGGCTGGGATCTAGCGATCGTAGAAACACCACGAGGCCAACACGATTGGGGTCCCCTGATCTCCTGGGTCGAGGGTGGAGGACGGTTGATCGCCTCCATGTGGCGGCCTGGTCAGGAGTTCCTGGAAGCGATGGAGGCGACCGCAATCGGGGACGTCTTGACTTCTCCACTGCAACTCTACTCCTGGGAAACCCACGGCAGCTTGTTCTCCGGGTTGCAGGAGGTCCCTTCACCTCTGGCGTGCGAGAACTTCTGGAACGAGAACGGCCATCGCATGGAGCCCCGGGGCGAGGCCGTGGCTCTGGCCGGCTTTACCTCGTCCGAAGAGAGCGATCAGGCAGCCACCATCCTTGGAAATGAGGGTCGGACCCTCATGAACGGATTCCTCTTCGACGACTATCGAGGCTTCGACGAGGACACAGACGGAGTAGACGACATTCTCGAGTTCTTCGCAAACGAGGCGGCGTACCTATTGGGAGCCGTCTCCCCATCAGTCACCGTGGTGGAGCGGCCGTTGGAGCCGGGGGTCGCAGTGACGGGAGAAGTCTCCGGTAAGGGTTTCCCTTGGGTGGAAGAGGGGATCAGCGGTTACCTGGAATACACTGTCACAGTAACCGAGGCCTGGGCCTTGGCCATCCATCTCCAAGGGGAAGGAAACCTGGATCTCTACGTGCGTGCCGGAAGACCGATCGGAATCGAAGAAGGGCCCATGGACGGTTGGATTGTGGACTACGATCTAGCGGCCCTTTCCTCCGGTGGCGGAGAACTCTTGGTCATCGCTGAGCCGAAACAAGACACCCGCTACTGGATCGCCGTGGAGAACAAGTCGGACGAAGCGGCCAACTACTCACTTGTGGTTCATTCGGCCCCACTGATCGAGAGCCTCACGCTTGACGGGGCCGAGGGCGCCGTAAGGTTGGAGGACGTACCTGCAGCGTTCCAGAGCCTCCTGTACACCGACCGCGGCATGCTCTCCTCCACGCAGTACCGACTGATCGTTCCCGCCGACGGGCAAGGCATCCGCATCGAAGTGGAAGGAACGGGGCCTTGGCACCTGTACCTCCGTAAAGGAGAACCGGTAGCGATAGCGCCCGAAGGAGTAGTGAGCGACCTCTCCTTTGGGTTGAGGGACGCCGGGGAGTTCTACGCGGGCGGCATCCTTCCCGCGGGCGACTACTACCTTGCCCTCGAGGCCCTCGCGCCTCCTCAATCCTACTCTCTTTCGGTGTTCAGCGAGTAAGAGTGTTCAGCGAGTAAGAAGGGAGGGGCTCAGGCCCCTCCCCTTTCTTCCCTATCGAGCCAGCACTCGTTGAACGGCCAGGGCCAGATCGATTGGCGTGTTGGTGGGACAGGCACATCCCCCGGAGGCGGAGCAGCCGCTTGACTCCTTCAGCGCGGAAACGATGTCTGCTGGAAGAAGGTCCGGATCGACGGAACGCAGCACGGCAACGGCCCCCGCAACGTGAGGAGCGGAAGCCGAGGTGCCGGTGAAGAGACGGCCCTGTTCATCGTACATCGTCCCGCTGACTCCGTCGGGCGCATAGAGTTCCGGTTTGCAGCGGCCGTCCCAGGTCGGCCCACGGGAGCTATACGGCCGAACAGAGCCGGTCGCGGTGACCGAGACTGCCCCTACAGAGATGACGCGTTCGTCGCGGCTCGTCGCCAGCTCCCGGGTGCTGCCGTCCACGCTGTGGTGTTCGACATAGGAGAAGCCGTATCGGTAGCTGTGGACGTATAGGTTGAAGTGGACGCCCGTTGAGGACTGCTCGTACCACTTGGAGGCACGGTCCTCGATCACCAGGGCGAACTCCCCTGAGTAAGGCAGCGTCACCGTCATCTTCTCGTAGGGCGGAGTCGTGCGTTCGTACTGGCGCGTCCGCGCAACACTTAGGGGAACCTGACTGAATTCCGCATCGTACAGGAGCAGGTCAAGATCCATGGCTTTCAACTCGGACGCCCACTCATCCCACTCCAGCATAATGAGAACTTGATCTCCCTCCTGCCCGCTGAAGCGCAGGTTGTTCTGATCCCACGTATCCGCGGCACTTGGGCTGAAGTCGTGGCGCTCTTCCCCATCCGAATCCGTGAACGTGTCTGCGTGAAACGCCCTGCCCCCTCCGCTTCCATCGGCCCAGTTCCCGGCTGCGACCACAAGCACGGTATCCGTTCCGCTGAGAATCTCGTCGACGGCCTCGTGTAGAACGCCCGTCCCGTCGGCGTGACAGGTAGGGTAGTCGAACCAAATCTGGGTTGTGACCACGTCCACTTCGAGTTCCTTCACCGCGCATGAGAGGGCCGCTAGCCAGCCCATGAGATCCCGTTGAGTGTCTTCTCCGCTGGGAAAGCTGAGCAAATTCAGCTCGGCCTCAGGTGCCACGCGAGCTGCAATGAGGGCACAGGATGTCCCGTGCATTCCCCCGTCCAGTGAAGTCTCGAGAATCCCTTCCTCAAACTCGTAGGTCCCGACCCCGCCTGCAGGGGTGGCCACGTAGAAGGAAGGGTTCAGCGCGGCCAGGTCAGGATAGTCTGAGACATACCCCCACTCGATGACCGCGATCTTCGTGCCCTGTCCTTTGTACCCGAGAATCCACGCCTGCTCCGCGTGGATCACGGGGAGGCTTTCCAGAGCGTCGGGATCCTGATTCGGCAGCGCCGTGGGCGGGAAGTCTGCACTGAGCACGAACTCAAGGGTTCCCAATCCCTTCTCCGGATCCGCATACAGATCTGCCGGAGCCTCCACCCCCACCAATCGCCCGAAGGCCCCATGGATGCTGTACCCAAGAGATTCAAGCGTGGCTAGGTCTCCTTCCGAGACCGGAATGCGTGTGGTCAGCAGGGCTTCAATCCGGGGGACCTCTTCGTCAGTTGCTCTCTTGCGCTGCCCGGACTCCACCGTCTGGAACAGGCTCCAAGAGAGCTTCCCCGTGTCTGGAGGGACAACCTGCCCCAGGGTCTCGCACGCCACCGCCCCCATCAATACGAGCAACAGCAGCCAATGAATTCGCTTCATGTCAAGTGCCTCCTTCGTCGAACTGGTTTGAATGTGCTTCGGGAGGAAGAGAGACGGAACGTACTCGGGGAAGGCTTTCCACCGCCTCCACTAGAGGCAACGGAAGCGCCACTTGTACGAGGCGGCCGAACGCCCCCTCGACCTCCAAATCCTCTGACAGAGCCTCGAGAGTTTCGATATCGTCTTGGGTGACTGAATCTGCGAGGACGACGAGCACCGAGACCATGGGTGGAGTCTCCCCAGGTAGGTGCTCCCGCTGCGTCCATTGCTCCAGCGCTCGATAGAGCTCGTAGTCGAGCTTTCCCGTGTCCGGCGGTTCTGTCGATGTATCGCCTCCCCAATCTCCGTACGGCACGAACGCAGCCCAGTAGAGAGGATGCTGGTAGGACCCGCCCTCGTCCTTGAGCAGGACAAGCTGGGCCTGCCGCAGTGCCTCCGCCAGGTCCAATCCGGATCCCAGGAAGCCGTAGAACGCCACCATCAGATCCCGAGTCGGTCTCGACACCACTTCCCACAACGTCGACATCACCGACGGCGTTCCCGCGGAGATGAACGCCCGCGTCAGCCCGACGATCTCATCCCCCGCCGTCAACGCCTCCAGCAGCTCGGGAGAGAGCTCCACCGGCTCCTCCTCGCTGGTCCCGCGCACCGCCCGGACCTGCTCCTCCATCTCCTTGAAGTGGAGAAGAAAGGTCTCACAGGCGCTCATCACCACCAGATCCGCTTGCAGTGGAAGCCCAAACACCTCGTAGGTGTGAAGCTTGCCGTCGCTCTC
>JBARQW010000013.1:0-9289 GCA_049643905.1 Bipolaricaulia bacterium | reverse complement strand
GGACAAGATGAGCGCGATGGAGAAGAACCAGATAAGCCCCGGCTCAGAGGTACGAGTTGTACAAAAGCAAGACCAGCGCAGCGGTACCCTTACAAGCGGAGTTGTGAAAGACGTTTTGACGAAGTCTCCCACGCACCCCCATGGGATCAAGGTCCGCCTTGAAACTGGCGAGGTTGGCCGGGTGAAGGAGATCCTATCGGGGGTTCCAAGGACATCGCACTGACTGCCCTTTACCGTCACCCAAGTCATGCGCAGCGCAAGCTCGAAGCCTGGAGAACGGCACTCGCCGTTCTCCCAAGCAATGCGCAGCATTGCCGTTGCCCCGAGCCGCGTAGCGGCCCCAGGGTGACATGCGCGGATACTGGTGGCATTATTGGGAGGTAGGAGAGAAGGAATGACTGATGGGGATGCGGAGAACCAGGCGGAGGGCATCCCGATGTTGGTGTGCACCGTTGCACGCTAATCATTGTTAGGCGGAGTCACCTGAGGGGGCATCTTGAGCTGGCAACTTGCTGTGATTGTCGCGGTCGCGGTTACTGCCGCGGGAATCTTGTCTTCGGCCGTCGTTCGCGTCTTCGCACGATTGTCGTCGATTAGCGGTCGCTTGCGACCGGCGAGCGACGTGGAGTCGGCCCTCGTCGGCGGGACTGTCCCTGCCGGCGCGCACGTCTTCGATGGTTGGTCATACCGTGTTTCCGCTCGGTTCGCGGGCAGGGTTCGCGTTGCCGTCTACCCGGAGACCGTCACGGTGACCGGCCCTCGAGTCCCCAAGGGGCTCTACGTTTTCTGGATATGGCTTCAGACGCTGCTTCTGGCTGCGACGTTCCCAGCGCTTGCTGCTTCTGTCGTGCTGCTCGATTGGCGCTGGCTCGTCGGCGCGATTGCGCTATTCCTGTTGAGTTTCGCAGTGTCCATGGGCGGCGCCGGGCTCTGGCCCGGCCTTGGCGAACTTGCCGCCGGCGAGCCTGAGGGACGCTTCACGGCGTTGGAGTTTCCACGGAGCATGATCCGCGAGGTCGACATCGGCAGGGGTTGGGCGAAGGGCGGACTCGGAATCGTCCTCTTCCCGTACGTAGCCGGGGTGGACAAGATGGCCAAAGGACTCGCGGTGTCCTTCTTCGCTCCCGACGAAGGCGGACACGAGGTTCGCTTTGCCGTCGACGTGTACTCCAGAGCCAAGGCGACGGAACTGGCCGATCTCCTGACGGCAGCCCGCCCCGCCGAACACGCGCATCCAGCAGACATAGTCTGAGCGCAGGGTCAAGTCTTGCGATGCAACACTCATGCGGTTCGTGTTTCTTGAGCCCTACAGGAGAACCGTCCTGCAACTGCGCTGCGATGGCGCGCACGGATTCCTCCCCCACATCTACAGCCTAGACATGGCGAGGCTGCATGTCTGACCGTTGACTGCGAATCCGAGGATTCAGTTCGAGGTCTTGCGGACCCAATCCCGCTCTACGACAATGACGTCCGTCGCCGCAGGCGGCCTTGTGGTCTGCAAGCATCTTGCTTTCGCTGCTCGACGGCGGGTGCCTCTACGGAACCATGATGCGCACGTGCTGGTGTCGTCTGTCCCGTAGTACGGGTACATCGAAAGGCGGATCGGATTGGAATCGACGTGGCGTTGCCCGAATCTTGAGACCGAACGGCTTACCATGAGGCGGGTTGCGGAACAAGACACCGACTTCTTGTTTCGCCACTTCAGCAACCCGTCGGTTACGCAGTACTTGCTGGATCAGCCTCCTCTCAAGGAGCGAACAGAGGCTGAGGAGATCGTCTCGTTCTACAACAACCCGAATCAGACCACGTGCAATCGATGGGTGCTGGCCTCGAAGCACGACCAGCAGGTGGTCGGCACCTGTGGCTTTCACAAGTGGGACAAGCGGTACGACCGTGCGGAGATCGGCTATGACCTTGCTCCGGACGCCTGGGGCCAAGGGCTGATGTCCGAAGCCCTTCGAGCGGCACTGGAATACGGATTCGAGACGATGGGGCTGAACCGAGTCGATGCCCTCGCATACGTGGAAAACGACCGATCGGTGAAGCTGCTTGAGAAGATGGGATTCAAGAACGAGGGGCTCCTGAGGGACTACTTCTCTCTCAACGGGATCTTCTACGATCACTACATCTTCTCGCTCTTAAAGCGGGAGTGGAAGGCGATGCCGGCGACTGCTCAGTTGGCTTCGTGATTCAGCAGAACGGTGGTCAGAGCTTCACTCTTCGGATTCCTGTGGTCAAAGGGAGCGCTGGCTTGCGACAGCCCACGAAGACCTGGGGCGCTTGTGAGTATCATGGGAACTCGTTGCATCGTGGGGCGATCTCGATCAGTCAGGAGGGGAGAGATGAGAAGGCATGTCGTGGTGGGGGTCCTGGCGGTCCTGATGTGTACGCTTCTTGCTGGATGCATGAGGGAGCCGGTTCCCGTCGCGACGATATTGATCGAACCGGCGTCCGGGTACTCCCCGCTTCTCGTGCGGCTCGAGGCTGATGTGGCGTTGCTGGAAGAGCCGATCTCCTACGAGTGGGCGTGTGGGGATGGGGCAACCGCGGCCGGTCCGACAGCGGAGCACGAGTTCGTGGGCAAAGGACCGATCTCGGTGCGGCTCGTCGTCACCGACGCGCTAGGCCAACAGGCTGTCGCGGAAGGCGTCGTACAACTCCTCAATCGTCTTCCCAGTGCACGCTTTACGTGCTTGCCTTCTCAGCCCTCGACGCATCTGCCGATTCACTTCGACGCCAGCGGATCATCCGATCCGGATGGCGAGATCGTTGCCTACCACTGGGATTTCGGAGACGGGAGCACCGATGAGGGCCCAAGCGTTGTTCACGCCTTCGAGACGCCGGACACCACGTACCGCGTGGTTCTGACCGTTACGGATGACACTGGCGACGAGAACGCGATGTACCGCCTCATCGAGCCCTACGGCTGCGATCACTAGACTGGCGATCTCGGATTCACTTGCCACTCCGTGAGAACAGCGGAATTAGATCTTCGCTTTCGTAGCTTCTCTTCCTCATCGATGCGACGATCGGTCCGTTCAGATCTCGAGCGTCTCCTCCAGCTTGGCGATGTGCGATTCGAGCGATAGGTCTTCGCGGATCCGCTCGGCGAAGGCGTGGAGCGTGTCGTCCTCGCCGTGAACGAGGAACAGGTGCGTCGGCGCGGCTTGGCGGATCCAATCGAGGAGGATCGGTTGGTCGGCGTGCGAGGAGAAGCCGTTGACGGTCCAGACGTGGGCAGCGGCGGCGACTTCCTCGCCGTAAATACGCACTTGCTCCGCCCCGTCGACGATCTGACGTCCGAGCGTGCCGACGGCCTGGTACCCGACGAACAGGACGCCGGAGTCCTTGTGCCACAGGTTGTGGCGAAGATGGGGAGGGATGTTCAGATCTTGTTCCGCGCGGCACGAGACAAGATCTGCCCCCCCTGGCCCGAATCCCTTACGGGTCGGGAAGCCCGCCTCTCCTCGTTCTCGGCTGTTCAGCGCCGAGAGACGCTCTAGACACCCACGACGTCATGTCAGTCGTCTGTACGAACGCGTGAAACGTCGAAGAGGTCGGCCAGCGATTGAAGCTGTTGAGCGGCATCTGGTCGGGGCAACGTACTGGATGCTGAAGAAGCAAGAGCCATCCAGAGATCCAGGAATGAAGCAAGAAGTAGAGTCGAAGAGGGAGGCGTGAGCGGGACGAGGGACATGAGCCAGCACAGGTTCGATTTGCGATTGCTACACGTCACTCGAACAACCTATTGTCTGCCTGGACAGCGAATGAGCTGGCGCGCTTGCCGTCCGGCAAGCGCGCGAGAGTTCGTCAGAGCCGAATTCCTGGAACAGGCCTGCCAAGATGATGCAGCGACCATCTTCAAAGGAGATGCCTTGAAAAGCTCACCTTGACACACCGCGCCCTTTCAGAGATGTCCCCCCATGTCCGTGGCTATGCCTATCAAGTATCGGGCTTTAGATTTCCTCCTGTTGGGGCTACGCTGTTATCGCTCTTCATAAGCTATGGGTATAACAGGCCCGAGTCAACGGGGCCGAGAACGTAATCGTTGATAGGATCGACCCTGACGTTGCCAGTAGCATCGACCACTATATCGATAACTCTCCAGATGCCGGATGGTCCTTTCTGTCCCCCCACCTTAGTATCCTGGGGCTGACCTGCTGGGGGAGTGAACCTATAGATCCCGATCCCGTCTATCACCACATTGACTACTGCACCCGAGGTCCCGATGTCGCCCGTGCCAGTATAGTGCCTCACTGAGAAACGGTATGTCCTCCCTGGGCGCAAATTGGTGATAGATGTCACCTCCGGCCCGTAGCTAGTCGTGTCATCGGTATCCAATGCGGCATAAGGCTCTGAAGTGAGAGAACCCAGATTCTCGAAGTAGACATGGAAGGTTCCGGCCATATTCGCTGCTAGATGGCTATCCAGATCATTGGGGCTTACTCCCCAAGTTAGCGTAATCTGCACAATAGGTGCATCCAGAAGTATGTCTCCAACATAGTTCTCCGTACCTCGGGCAAAGGGTCCGAAGGTGTAGATAGGGCCCTTTTGTCCGCCCTTGGAAGCCTGGCACGTGAATACCACACCGGCCTCTATGGGAATGCGATGAAAGGTTCCGTCTGCGGGCGTGCACCTTTCCCCACTGTTCCACGTGCCCGCTTTTTTCACGGCACTCGGGTTCGAGCATTTAACCTGAGCGCCCTGAACGGGGTTGCCAGAACTATCCACTACGCGCCCACTGATGTATGCCCGTGGATAGGAAACATCGTTATTCCAGACGGAAAAGTGGTTGATTGTCCCGACAAAGCACCCTGAAGCGGGGTCATAAGTCCCCTGACCCTCCTCCTGCCAGTAGCCTGTCTCGGTATCGAAATGCCAAAGAGGGCAGGTACCCATGCTCGCAGCCGCTTCCTGCATGCTAATGGGTACCGGAATCTTGACAGTAGCGGTTTCTCCAGCAGCCAACTGGAGATCCCCACTCGACCCGGTCACGGAGATGTCCATAAACCCGAGGGATTTGATGGAAACAGTCTCGCCCGCTACGGAGATCCCAATGTATTCTCCAGGGAAGGCATTGGCCTCGATATCATCAGAGGGGTCAAACACCGTCAAGGTGACATTCGCGGTACCGGTGAAGGTGTTGCCTTGGGAGTCCACCAGTGAATCTGCTGTAATCTCAATCGCTCCACCATCCGGGGTAGTCACGGTTCCGCCACTTGCGGTGCTAATGGATTGGCTGACGTCTACCGCGCCCATGGGGGCTTCTACAAAACTACTTCTGCCCACTTGGACTTCTGTTATCTGATAAGCGGGAGCATAACCATTCTTGCTAAACTGGACGGGCACTCTATCACCCGGAGCGACATTCGCGATGCTAAACCAGCCCTGGTCATTTGTGTCAGCGGTTTGACCACCCACGGTAACCGTTACGCCTCCTAAGGCGATGCCAGCAGTGTCGGTAGCCTTACCCATCACAAGCCCGTAGTTTTCGGTGACTACTACAGGAGGGTCAAAGAGGTTCAGCAAATAGTCACATCCCGCCAGTATCGGGAGCAGACATAAGCCTATCAACAATACATACAACCCGTTCTTAGTTCCGCTGCTCATTCCAACCTCCCTTTTCTTCTCAGCCTATTACAAGGGGAAGGGAAAAGCAAGTGTCGCATTGCCTCACCAAAAAGGCACTCGAAACGGGATCGTTGCCTCAGCTAAGAAAGGCGCATTGCCTCGCCAAAAAGGCACTCGAAACGGGAGGTGAGGCTACGGGGGAAATATGGCGGACGGATCTTTGCTTTCGTTGTCATTCGATCGTCTGAGGCTGTCCAGTAGCTTCATAGAGTTGCGCTTGCGCTTGAACTAGCCCGCGGGTTCCTCGACGTACCTCGGGAACATGGGGGTCAGGGACCATGATCGACGCGCACAGGGAATCGTCTTTCCACTCGCTTCACTGGGTTCGGAGATACCGGCCGTGATTCCCGGCTTCTGCAGGCTAGCGACACGTGATGGCGGCTCTTGACGCGTGAGTAGCATTATGCGACCTTGGCGGCATGAGCCAGGCAGTGAAACTCTCGGATGAGCTGATCCTCGATGCGCGTGTGATCGGCAAGGCGGTTCACCCGATGACTTGAAGATCCAAGAGGGATGTTCAGACCTTCATTCTTAGGATTCTCAGGAGAGGATCCCGAGGACAGCTCTGAAAGGCGTGCCGATCACTCGGTTCAGACCTCGATCGTCTCCGCCAGCTTGGCGATGTGCGGCTCGAGCGATAGGTCTGCGCGAATTCGACTTGCGAAGGCGTCGAGTGTGTCGTCCTCGCCGTGGACGAGAACCAGGTGCCTCGGGTTCGCCTTCCGGATCCATTCGAGGAGGATCGGCTGATCGGCGTGCGAGGAGAAGCCGTTGACGGTCCAGACGTGGGCAGCGGCGGCGACTTCCTCACCGTAGATGCGCACTTGTTCCGCTCCGTCGACGATCTGCCGTCCGAGCGTGCCGACGGCCTGGTACCCGACGAACAGGACGCCGGAGTCCTTGTGCCACAGGTTGTGGCGAAGGTGGTGGATGATCCGTCCGCCGGTGCACATCCCGCTTCCCGCGATGATGATGTTCCCTCTCGATGCCTTGTTGATCTCTTTTGATTCGTCCGTCGTTTGGGTGTAGCGAAGCGGGGTGAAATCGAACGGGTTTGGGTGCGACGCGAAGATCTTCTGCCCCTCGGCGTCGAAGTACTCGGGGTAACGTGCGAACACGCGCGTCGTTGAAATGGCCAGCGGGCTGTCGAGGAAGATGCGGCAGCGGGGCAGCGCGCCGTCGCGCCACAGAAGGAACAGCTCGTAGAGGACTTCCTGCGCACGTTCCAACGCAAACGACGGAATCAACAAGTTCCCGTTGTTGGGGATCACGGTCTCAATGGCGCTCTTGAATTCCGCCACCGTGTCGTCCATCGATCGATGCGCTCGATCCCCGTAGGTCGATTCCACCAGCAAGACGTCGACAATCGGGGGCGGGGCGGGATCCCTGACGATCGGTTGGTGCCGGTTCCCGAGGTCGCCGCTGAAGAGAAGACGGCCGTTCGAACTCCGGATTTCGATTGCCGCCGATCCGAGGATGTGGCCTGCGTCGTGGAAGACGCACGACACGCGGTCGTTGAGTTTCGTCGGTCGGTCGTAGCCCGCGACGGGGCGGAACAGCTCCGCGCAACGAAGGACGTCGGCCATGTCGTACAACGGCGGCGGGGCCTCTTTCCCACGCCGCCGCGCCTTCCGGGCGCGATAGGACGCTTCTTCGACTTGCAGGTGCGCGGAATCGGCCAGCATGAGCTTCACGATCTCTGCGGTCGGCGGCGTACACAGGATCTTCCCCGAGAACCCTTGGCGGACCAGGAGGGGCAGCCGTCCTGAGTGATCGAGATGGGCGTGGGACAGGAGGACGGCATCGATGCTCTTCGGATCGAACGGGAATGGATCGCGATTGCGATCCTTCGTGTGATGTCCTCCCTGGAACAAACCACAGTCGAGAAGAAGCCGCATCCCGTCGACTTCGATCAGATGACAGGAGCCCGTAACGGTTTCCGCTGCACCGCAAAACGTGATCTTCATTTCCTCTCCCTAACCCGATCCGGATGAGCCATTCTATGGCGAAGCGTCCTTCGGGCACCAGCTCGGAGGCGCGCGGCAAGATGCGGTCAAACCGCTGGCTCCGAATCCAGCACGCTGTTGTGGTCAGGTCTTTCATTGCCACAGTGGCAGTTCGCGTTCGAGGGATGGGCTGAGCCTCAACTCTCGCCCGAGATCTGGGACACATGCCACAACCCGGCATGTTGAGACAGCACTCCTGTTCGCCGGGCGAGGGTGACATGGAACGCCGGATCTTGCGCATCGTCCAGGCCGGGCAGGCATAGCCCGTCTCGATCTCCTGATCTCGCATGCGCACGCGGAATGGACTACATGACAGGGCATGCGCGCTGCAGCGCACACGCGCCCGTCGATGATCATGTCAGTGGATTGACGAAAGACGCTGAAGATTCTATGGTGAGACTGGAGGTGATCGGTGATGGTGACGAGAGCTTCGAGGTTCGTGGGATGGCTCCTTGTGCTGCTGTTCGGACTGAGTTGGCTTGTGCTTGCGGACTACGTGTACGTGGCGAACCCTTACATCGGCGACGACGACTTGGGAACGCTGGTGAGACTGCGAGCCAGCGACCTGGAAATCGTCGAGACGCTCATGATCGGGAATCGTGCCCACTCGATCGCTGTCTCCCCCGACGGCGACAGGATCTGGGTGACGTGCCCCGGGAGTCCCGGAAGCGATGGTTTGATCTACGTTCTCGGATTCACGTTTGCCGGCAGCCTCGAGGTGCGCGACATCATCGACGTCGGAGACGTCCAGCCATTTGGCATTGCATTCACCCCGGATGGGCGGAGCGTCTACGTCGCGTTCGAGTCCCCCGGGCAGATCGGCGTATTCGACGCGACGACCTATGCCCTTGAGACGGTCGATGTCGGGGACGACCCCGTCTTCATGGCGATCACGCCGGATGGCTCGAAGGCGTACGCGATCATCCAGCAGCACCCCCGTGTTGTGGTAATCCGAACGTCCGACCGAAGCATCGTTGCCGAGATCGAGTTCGAGGGCGTGGATCTGCAGGATGCAGTCATCAGTCCGGACGGGAGCCGGCTCTACGTGGCGAACCGGCAGATGCGGCGGATCGAGGTGATTGACACAGTGACGGACACCGCGCTCGCGCCGATCACGGCCCCATTTCTGATGGAACTTGTGGACAGCCCGCGAGCGGTCGGTATCTCGCCGAGTGGGGAATACCTATTCGTAGGGTCGGTCCGCGCAGCTTCGGTGGGGGCGTCAGACTTCGTCGGGGACGTGAAGATGCTCCGGCTCTCGGACGGCGTCGTGGTCGACAGCGAGACCATGCCCAACAACCCGCGGCGAATCGCCGTAAGCAATGACGGCAGGCGCATCTTCGTCACGGATCACGGAACCTTCGAGTGCTACGCATTCGATGTAGCCGGCGGCCTTTCCCTTGCGGACACTGCGGACGTGAACACGATCCCCGGTTACAACGCCAACACCGTGGGGGTGGCGGTCGGACCGTCGCCGTTCCCAAGTTTCGGGATCGATCCATGCAGGCTCTTCCCTGGAAGCTGTCACCCGGTCGACCCATCAGACCTGATGCCGGGGCTGATGTACATCGGGCCGTTGGACGACTTCGGAGAGCGACTCATCGATCCGCTGGAATGGAACTGCATGCGGAAGTTCACGTGCCCGGGTTGCG
>JBARQW010000012.1:0-11289 GCA_049643905.1 Bipolaricaulia bacterium | reverse complement strand
CGCCCCCTCGAGCAACACACGAGCGTCCTGTCCGATCTGCTGATACAGGTTCTGATACTGGTTGAAGAGCTGGTTCGTCATCGCATCGAGCGATGCCACGTCGATCTCCTCACCATTGACGCGGGCTGCGTACGTCACGCCCACATCGCCTACGGCGGATTGGGGACGATTGAAGACGCCTGCCTGGTTCAGCCCGACGAGGACAACGCTCCCCAAGAAGAAGGCGATGACAATCATCCAAATGATCGCTTTCTGATGACGATGGAAGAATCTAGACATCGCGGTAGCTCACTCCCTTAGTCAGAACCAGCGGATTCTCGGAATGGTACAGAGCCGCTGTACGTGGTACAAGATGGTCTCTCACACCGGCGCGTCAGGACCCCACGAGCGGGGGCTTCCCTCCGCACAAGCCATGGCGGGTACGCACGTCGAACTGGATCGCAGTCTTCTCCTGCTCGTCGAGACCGACCACGATCGTGGCGAAACTCGGCGTGCAGTAGACGTCCAAACCACTCGCGGCCAGGAACCCGCGAGCGATCGCAATCGCTTTCACCGCCTGATTCACCGCTCGGGGTCCGATCACCTGAATTGCGGAATCCCCTGTCTCGCGAATCCCGTTCGCGATTGCCCCCGCGACTGCGGAGGGATCCGAGGTAGAAGACACCTTCAGTACCTGCATCGTGACTCTCGCGTCCTCTCAAGCTCTTACTTCGCGCTCTCTGTGAACTGGGTCTGCCGGATGACGTTCACCTTGATCTCGCCGGGGTAGTTCAGCTCCTCCTCGATCGCCCGCGCGATGTCGTAGGCAAGTTTTGCCGACACGTCGTCGCTTGCACGATCGGGATGAACCATGATTCGCACTTCCCGACCGGCCTGAAGGGCAAACGCCTCGTGCACCGCAGGGAACGATCGACACAGGTCCTCCAGATCGTGGAGTCGCTGGACGTACCGCTCGTACGTCTCCTGACGGGCACCCGGGCGAGCGGCCGACAGTGTGTCTGCCGCCTGGATCAGAACTGCAAGCGCGGTCGTCAGTTGAACGTCCTCGTGATGCGCGGCGATCGCGTGCACGATCTCCTTCGATTCCCCATACCTGCGTGCCATGTCTGCGCTGATCAACGCGTGTGGCCCATCGACTTCGTGATCGACGGCCTTTCCGACATCGTGCAGAAGGCCGGCGCGTTTCGCTTGGCTCGCGTCGACGCCGAGCTCATCGGCAAGAATCTTGGCGATCGTGCTCACTTCCAGCGAGTGCGTCAACTGGTTCTGCCCGTAGCTCGTTCGATACCGGAGACGACCAAGGAGCGTCGCCAGCTCAGGGTGAATCTCGATCCCGAGATCGAATGCCGCCTTCCTTCCCTCCTCCTTGACACGCTCGGCAAGATGTGCCTTCGCGCGCTGGACCTTCTCCTCGATCTGCGCCGGGTGGATGCGCCCATCTTCGATCAACCGCGTGAGGGCCATCCTGGCAACTTCCCTGCGCAACGGATGAAAACAGGATAGAACGACCATCTCAGGCGTGTCGTCGACAAGGAGTTCGACGCCGGTCAATGCCTCGAACGTCTTGATGTTGCGCCCTTCACGACCGATGATCCTGCCCTTGAACTCCTCCGACGGTAGCGGGACCGAACTGACCACGTTCTCCTCGACGTACTCCGCCGCGTAACGCTGCACTGCGGTGGCGATGACGTGCGCCGCACGCTGCTCGCCCTCATCTTTCGCACGCCGCTCGATCTCATCGATCTTGCGAGAGAAGAAGCGCTGAGACTCCGTCTCGACGACCTTCATCAAATGGTCGCGAGCCTCTTCTTGGGTCCAGCTTGCGGTCCGCTCGAGCTGCGCCTTTCCTTCCTCGAGAAGCCGCTCCCCTTCCTTCTTCAGGCCGAGAAGCTCCTCCTCATCCTCGCGCAGCGCGTCCTCGGTCTTCTCCATGTACGCCAGCTTCTCTCGGAGGCGATCCTCGCGTGTAAGGACCCTCTCCTCGGCCTTGGCGACCTCGTCTTCGCGACGCTTTGTTCTCTCCTCCAGATCCTCGCGAAGCTTCTGAATCTGCTGCTTTGCCTCCAGGAGCGTTTCCTTCTTGGTCTGCTCCGCCTCTTCCTTCGCGGCGGAGAGGATCTTCTCCTCCTTGTGTCTCCTTGGGACACTGCCAATGAGGAATCCGATCGCCACCGCGGCAATCACGCTGATCCCCCATCCGATGTAGTTCAGCAGCACGCTACCTCACTTCCCTTCATCTTCCCCGGTACGGTCCCGCATTATACCCGTCTCCCCCCTTCGACATGGAGCGCGGCCGGAAGGAAGAGAAGACTGAACGCCAGAGAGAATCCGATCCCGAGAAGCGCCGAGATTCCCAGCAGCCTCAGTCCAGGCGTTCGAGCGGCCAGAAGGCTCCCAAAGACGAGCATCGTCGTCAACGAGGTGACGATCACGGCAACGGCCGTCGTGCTCGCACCTCGTTCGATCGCGCAATCGACCCCCGTGTGGCGCTCCTCGATCGTCCGATGGAGGATGTGAATCCCGTTGTCGACGCCAATCCCGATCAGAAGCGGGGAGATCGTGATGGAGAGGAAGTTGAAGTCGATCGCGAACAGGCGCATGCCTCCAAGCATCCAAACGTACCCGAGAAAGAGTGGCGAAGCCGCGAGAAGCGCGCGCACCCAACCCTTGAGGCTCCCCCTGAGCACGATGAGGATCAGTGCGACCGCCAGTGCCGTCGAGAAGTAGAAGTCCCGCTTCATGTAATCCTCGAGCCGCTGGGCGACGAGCGGCATGCCGAAGTAGTCGTCGGAGAACGAGGCGGCGAACTTGTCGAATGCGGCCAGGTTCCCTCGATCGTAGATCCGGCGGCTCACCCGAGCCTGAATCACGAAATCGCCATTCGGTGTCAGGTATCTCGCGCGGATCCCCTCCGGATAGGCGAGCAGGATGTCGCGCAGCAGCGCCTCGACCGGAGGTAGATCGCGGACGGACTCCAAGCTCTCGTCAAGCCTCTCCAGCGCCCCCCGAAGTGAGGCCACGTCCTGTTGCGCCCGATCGACGTCAATCCCTCCCAACAGCAGCTGGATCGCCCGAAGCTGAGTGACGATCTCGCTACTGGTGAGTGCCACCTCCACCAGTCCGTTGAGTGAAGCTCCGTACTGGAGAAGCGCGAATTGAGCGAGCAGGGACCGGATTTCAGTGAGTACCGCCGCGCGTTCGGAGAAGGAGGCCTCCAGGAGCCTCAGCTGTTCCACGTACGCTCCGATGTCAAGGGCGTTTAGCGTTCGTTGCTGATCGGTGAGATCGACAGGAAGGATCCCGACCGCCGAGTCGACGGCCTCGACAAGGTCGTGCCCGGAGAGCCGATCCACTACATCACGAAGCTCCGCTTCGGTCGAAGCATAGAACGTGAAGAAGCTCCCGATTCCGGTTGGGCTGACCTCGAAGTTCGTCAGAATCTCGTCCATCACGTCTTGAGATTCGACGTGAGGAACGAGGTCCGTGCTCGAGAAGATGAACGACGTCCGCGCCGCCTGGAACGCGACGAAGAACGTGAGAACCAGCACGATGACGAAGATCGCGCGCCCTCGTCCGGTGACGAAATGGAAGAAGCCGGTCAGCCGCGTTGCGTAGCCGGCAATCGTCTCCTTGCGTCGATGCCGGAACAGGAAATGCGTGAGCGTGATGAGGGCGGGGAGCAGGATGAGCGTGACGAGAAACGCAATCATCACGCCAACGCTCGTGATGGCCCCCATTTCGAAGAGCGCCCGTGACCGCGCCGCCAGGAGGCCGACAAAGACGAACGATGTCGTTATCGCGGCGACAAAGGACGCCTTTCCCTTGTTCATGACCGAAGCGTGGAGCGCGCGATTGAGCGACCGTCCCCGATGGCGCTCTTCGGCGTATCGGGAGATCAAGTGAATCGCGTAGTCGATTCCCAAACCCAGCACGAGGGCAGGCAAGAACGTCGTCACCAGATTGAATCCGCCCACGGCAACCTTCGCCCACGCAATCGTCAGGACCACGCTGATCAGCAGAGGGATGACCGCAACGATGCTGTAGAAGAACGACCCAAAGGCGAGCAGGAAGATGACGAAGACGCCGATCGAGGAGATCACCGTTGTGCGAACCATGTCCGCGTTGACGACGTCGTTTGTTGTCGCGTTGAACGGGTAGGTCCCCGTGGCACCCACGCGAATCCCCAGCGACTCCGGGTCGGCGCGCTCGATCGCGTCGGCCACCTTGTCCGTGACGAGCGCGGAGTACGCGACGCCCTGTCGAGACGGAAGGCGAGGCTGTGCGGTCATCAGCAGGCTCGTCTTGTTCTTCGACAGAAATGCCGTCGCTTCGCGGGACTCGTGATCGGGCGTCGGCGTGAAGATTCCTGAGAGCTCGTCCACGGCCGTAGTCACCGGCACCAGCTTCTGAAGGCCCTCGATTGCCTGCAGAACGCCCGCATTCAACGCCTCGACCGAGCCGAGATGCCCCCGGATCTCGTCCAGTTCGCCCGAGCCGATCGCATCCGTCAGATCCCCGCGATAAAGCGCCTCACTGAAGTCCTGGCTGATTGCGCGATACGCTCCGCCGATCGTCACCTCGGCCGGAAGTGGCGTGAGCTCTCCGCCGCCGGCGATCGCCCCGCGAGCAAGCTCGACGCTCTCCTCGATGCGGAACAGCTCCTCTGCGTCGAGTTCGAACAGATGCAGGTACTGGTCAGGGATCTCGGGCGAGATCACGAAGAGGTACTGAACTTCCTTGAATTCGCCGTCCGGATCAGCGTCGAGCTCTCGCTTGATCGCCTCGGCCGCGAACAGAAGACTCTCCGCTCGTTCGTCCTCGGACTCCGGTGTGTCTCCGACCAACGTCAACAGCAGTCCCACGTCGTCTGACTGCGCGAGGTACTGCTCGTTCGTACGGTACTCGTCGATCAGCGGATCGTCGGTCGGTAGGAGGTCGAACAGCGAACTTCTCAGCGGGACGTCACGCGCGTAGTAGATGCCTAGACCTGTGATCACCAGGAAGATGACCAACACCCACCACGCGTAGTACCGTGCGACCCGGAACGCACCGCCGAGGAGCCGATCTCGTAATGACATGTCGTTCGGAGGCGACAAGGCTTAGCGCCCGGCCTCGGAAGGGCTGCTCACCTCGATGTCGTACCCGATCAGCTTCGCGGTCAGACGTACATTCTGTCCGCCCTTGCCGATCGCGAGAGCGAGCTCATCATCCGGGACGAGGACCTTGGCTGATTGCGCTTCTTCGTCGAACTCGACCGACACCACGGATGCGGGCTCGAGACCGTTCTTCAGAAGCTGTGTGATGTCCTCGCTCCAGCGGACGAGATCGACTTTCTCTCCGGACAGTTCCCGTGTGACGACGCGAACCCTGGCGCCGCCCGCGCCGACGCAGGTCCCGACAGGATCTACGTTTCGATCGAGCGATTCCACCGCGACTTTCGACCGCCGGCCGGCTTCGCGGGCGATCCTCCTGACGACAAGGACGCCGTCCTCGATCTCGGGGACCTCCAAGCGAAGGAGCTGCTCGACGAACTGAGGCGCGGCGCGGGAGAGCATGATCCGCGGATCGCCCTGTGTCTCTTCCACGCTCACCAGGTAGGAGCGAAGCCGCTGCCCGGCGTGATATCGCTCACCCGGGATCCGCTCGGCCTCCGGCAGGATCGCCTCGGCCTCTCCGAGGTTCACCCAGACGTCCTTTCCCTCGAACCGATGGATCGAGCCGCTGATGATCTCGCCGACTCGGTGGACGTACAGGTCGTAGATGATCTCGCGGCGACGCTGGACGATCTCCTGCCGAATCGTCTCTTCGGCCTTCTTCGTGGCGATGCGTCCGAATCTGGCGAGCTCGATCCGATCTCCGTTGATGAAGATGTCACCGGAGTGCTCGTCGATCTCGACCTCGACCTCGGCGTCTTCTTCCTTGTCGTTCTCTTCCCGATATGCGACGGCCAGGCCCTTGCGGATCGCGTCGTAGAGATCCTCTCGCGGGATCCCTTTCTCTTTGGCCATCTCTTCTAGGGCTTCGATGAATTCGATGTTCATGATTGCGATCCGTCAGGCACAGGGTCGCGGCTAATCCCCCGTCTTGGCTGCTTGCGCCTGTCGCCCTTTCCTCCCGTTTCCTGGCCCACAAACAATGACGGCCGCCCCAAACGGCGACCCCCCAGTCCTTTCCCTACCAGTGCTTCAGGGAACTTCGGTATTATACGTGTGCTTGGGCGATGCGACAAACCTAAGGATGGGCGAAGGAGAACCGATGGAGCGACTCGAATCGACTGTAGGTGATGCGTCGGACGGAGAGCGTCTCGATCTCTTCCTCGTCTCGGCCCGACCGGGGGTTTCGCGAAGCACGATCCAGCGAGAGATCCGCGAGGGGCGCGTCCTCGTCTCAGGCAGCATCATTCGACGTACCGCGCACCGTCTTCGCGCTGGAGAGGCCGTCGTCTGGAGCGTTTCGGATTTACCGATCCTCTCTCCCAAGCCGATCCCGCTAGAGATCCTTTTTGAGGATGATGTCCTGGTCGCCGTGAACAAGTCACCCGGACTGGTCGTACATCCCGGCGCCGGAACCCGAGAGACGACGCTGGTGGAAGGGCTCCTCGCGACGCGGGAACTCCCTCCGAGCGACGATCCGGTCCGCCCGGGAATCGTCCACCGACTCGACAAGGGAACAAGCGGAGTCATCGTCGTCGCGAAGACGGCATCCGCACTCGAGTCCTTGAAGGCCCAGTTCGCGGAGAGGATTCTGGCCAAGTCGTACCTTGCCGTGGTCGAAGGCACGATCGACGAAAACGAAGGCACGATCGACGCTCCCGTCGGCCGCGATCCCGCTCGCCCTAGCCGGATGAGTGTCCAATCGCGCGGACGGCCCGCACAGACCGAGTTCCAGGTGCTCGATCGCTCGGACGATCGAACACTCCTCTGGGTCCGTCCTCGCACGGGGCGAACGCATCAGATCCGGGCCCACTTCCGCTACATCGGACACTGTGTCCTCGGTGACGAGGTCTACGGGGGACGCATCCCGGCCGATCGCATGCTCTTGCACGCGTGGAGACTCGTGCTGCGGCACCCGGAAACCTGCGAGGAACTCCGACTCGAGGCCCCCCCTCCAAGCGCGTTTCCCGCCTACCACTACGAAGAACTCCCCTGGCAACGGATTCCTCAGCCAACTGCCGAATAGAGAGAAGAGGCGCCTGGAGGGGCCACCGCCGGATGCCCTTCCCCGGCATCCCTACGACGAGCTTCCCTGGAGCCGGATCCCGGCGATCGCATAGTCCACAGCTGCTCCTACCGGAGCAGCGATCGCGCTTTCTCCGAACCATCAGCTCGACGAGCTACGTTTCAGCTTGAGCCCCGAGATCGCGTAATCGGTTGCGGCCAAGAACGTCATCGCAATCGCCGCGTAGAAGAGTTCGATCCCTCCCGGCCAACGCACGATCAGGAAGGCGATCGCTCCGAACGCCAGAGCTGATGCACCCTTTCCGGGGAGCCTGGCCTGCTGAACGGCGTCGCTTCGCATCTTCAGGACAAGAGCGCCGAGTCCGATCGCGACTTGCGGGGCGAGAAAGAGGGCGAACGCCCATGCCGGCACGTCTCCGACGACGAAGAGCATGGACAGGACGGAGACGTAGAGCGCCTTGTCCACGATCGGATCCAGCGCCTTTCCCAGTTTGGTGACCTCGTCTCGTGCCCTGGCGACGAAACCGTCGACCAGGTCAGTTGCACAGGCGATTCCGAACAGCCACCACGCGGCCCAGCGGTGGCCGGACGCGAGCAGAAACACGATAGGCACGATCATCAGTCCCCGCGAGAGGGTGATGATGTTGGCAAGGGACATGCCACGATCATAAGCAGCCGTGATTCGCTTAACAAACCGGCCGTGGACGCCTCATTGGCCTTTTGCGTATAATCCCGCGCGCCAGACGAAAAGGGGGACCTGAACATGAAAAAGCGCGTCATCATCATGGGAGCCGCGGGCCGCGACTTCCATAACTTCAACGTCTACTTTCGCGATCAGGAGGACTTCGAGGTCGTCGCGTTCACCGCAACGCAGATTCCCGACATCGAAGGGCGCGTCTATCCCCCCGAACTCGCCGGCAGCCTGTACCCGAACGGGATCCCGATTCACCCGGAAGGGAACCTCTCCGAGCTCATCGGGGAGCTGAAGGTGGACATCGTTGTCTTCGGATACAGCGACGTCTCCAATCAGTACGTGATGGAGCGTTCTGCCACCGTCAACGCCTCTGGCGCCGACTTCATGCTCCTCGGACCTTCCTCGACGTCCGTCATACCTGAGAAGCCGCTGATCTCGGTCACCGCCGTGCGCACCGGAGCCGGCAAGAGCCAGACGACGCGTCGCATCTGCGAGATCCTTAAGGCCAAGGGGAAGAAACTGGCCGTCATCCGGCACCCAATGCCCTACGGCGATCTCGTCAAGCAGGAGGTTCAGCGATTCGCCTCCTACGAGGACCTCGATGCGCACGACTGTACGATCGAGGAACGCGAGGAGTACGAGCCGCACATCGCCAAGGGGACCATCGTCTACGCCGGCGTCGACTACGAGAAGATTCTCCGTCAGGCGGAGAAAGAGTCGGACGTTATCGTCTGGGATGGTGGGAACAACGACTTCTGCTTCTATAGGCCCGACCTATCGATCGTCGTCGTCGACCCCCACCGCGCCGGACACGAGCTCCTCTACTACCCCAGCGGCGTCAATCTCCGGATGGCCGATGTCGTCGTCATCAACAAGGTCGACACTGCGTCGCTCGACGACGTGCACTTCGTGCGAGAGAACGTCCTCACGATGAATCCGCACGCCACGATCGTCGAGGCCGCGTCCCCGATACAAGTCGACGACCCTTCTGTGATTCGCGGCAAACGTGTCCTCGTCATCGAGGACGGCCCAACCCTCACCCACGGTGGCATGGAGTACGGCGCCGGCGTCATTGCCGCTCGCCGCTTCGGCGCCGATGAGATCATCGACCCACGCCCCTACACCGTCGACTCGATCTCCGAGATCTACCGGAAGTACCCGAAGATCGGCCGGCTCCTGCCCGCGATGGGTTACGGCGAGAGCCAGATCCGCGATCTCCAGGAGACGGTCAACCAGACGGACTGCGAGGCCGTCATCATCGGCACCCCGATCGATCTGGGTCGACTCCTCACATTCAAGGTCCCTGTGACGCGAGTCCGCTACGAGCTGCAAGAGATCGGTCTGCCGAATCTGGCGAAGATCATCGAGCGTAAGCTCCCCAACCTCTAGTCTCCGCGAAGACGAACAAGAAGCCTCTGACGAGCGATCACAAGACGTTCCACGCCGTCTTCAGGTGCAAGTTCTAGCGAGGGTTTCGAACAGCAAACAAGAGGCCGAAGACGGCGCCGAAGGCGGCGCCCGCGCCAACTCCGAACGCTACATCTCGGAAGAGAATCCCTACGACGAGTCCAACGCCTGAGCCGAGAGGCAGAAGGATCAGGAAATGGCGCCAGCGGGAGTCGAGGAGTCTACGCATCGTCATCTTCGGCGAGGACTGAGCCGAACGCCCGTACGATGCGAGGATCGAAGTGGGTTCCCGCTCCGAGGCGAAGCTCCTCGAGTGCCCGCTTCCTGGCGAGGGCAGGCTGGTAGGGACGCTCCGACGTGATCGCATCGTACGCATCCACGACGGAAATGACTCTTGCCTCGATCGGAATCTCCTCACCGCGAAGCCCGTCCGGGTACCCCGTCCCATCGTAGCGCTCGTGGTGTGCACGCACGATCAGGGAAGCGGCCTTGAGGAACTCCTTCTCGTAGAGCATGTCCTCCCCGTGTGTCGGGTGTCTGCGCATCTCGGTCCACTCTTCGTCGGTGAGCGCGTCGGTTTTTCCAAGGATCTCACTTGGCACTTTCACCTTGCCGATGTCATGCAGGTAGGCGCCGTACGACAGGTTGATCAACCGCTGCCCGGAGAGACCGAGCCGTTCCCCTGTGAGGATCGCCAGACGCTCCAACCGGTGGCAATGGCCTTCGGTCGCCGCATCCTTCTCCTCAACCGACCGAGCCAGCGCAAACATCTCGGGGACTTCATGCTGGATCAGATGGTAGCTCGGCGGAGACGAGACCATGAGGACCTCGCTGTCGGCCTCCACGCGGAAGTAGGCGCGCTCCGGAAGACCGGCGTGGTAGAAGAAATCGCCCGCGCGGAGCTCGACCGTCTCGGCTTCTTGGACGAGAGCCAGAGTCCCTTTGAGGATGTAGATGAACTCGAATCCTGACCAGTCCGACGCCTCGTCGAGATAGATCGGTTTCCCGGCTGGAATGACGTGGCGTGTGACCTCCACTGCCCGATACGTGGCCAACAGCTCCTGCGCGGTCGTCGGCCGCTCATCGGAGTCCTCGCCGCGGGCTCTTCCAATCGTCAGTCCGTCGACCAAGTGAGTCTCCTCTTCCAGATGGAAGTCCACAGGATTCGCCAGCGCTTCGATTCTTCCTCATCGGGCAAGACCACAGACGCTTCCGCTCAAGGCGCGATGGTACACGATCAGTCGGTCGTGGAAGTGTCGAAAAAAGCGACGATGCCGAGCTCCATTCCGCGAGCCGGCAGCACAAAGCCAAGCGGCGAGCCCCAAGGCTCGCCGCACCGACTTCTGATCAGATTCTGGTGCTCGCTACAGCTACGTCGCGTTCGGTCCACCGCCGATGTGGAGCGGGGACGAGGTGACACTGGACTTCGGCCCACCGCCGATGTGCAGCGGACCCGCGAGGGCAGCTGTGGCAATCGACGCAAGCAGCAGTCCCGCGAGCAGCAGTGCAATCCAACGTTTCATCACACGACCTCCTTGTCGTTCCAGCGGAACAACGCCGTACCCAGGTTATGCCTCAGGCCGCGGCGTCTTAGACACTGTCTCTCGGACGTTCGTCCGAGAGATTACGGGCGCCCGCGAAGCCTGCTGCTGAACTTGAACGTCGGCCTAGGCGCCCAGGCCCTTAGACGTTCGTCTCAGGGATTGCGCGCGCCCGCGGGGCTCCCTCCTGCAATACTCGGGAAACGGATCGGGCGCGCAGGCCCCTGGACGTTTGTCTTAGGGATTGCGCGCGCCCGCGGGGCTCCCTCCTGCAATGCTCGGGAAACGGATCGGGCGCGCAGGCCCTCGGACGTTTGTCCGAGACATTAGGGGCTCCCGCGAAGCTCCCTCCTATACAAGAAGATTGACTCGGGAGCCTGCCCCTCAGACACCTGCCTGAGGGGTTACGGGCTCCCGCGAAGCTCCCTCCTATACAAGAAGATTGACTCGGGAGCCTGCCCCTCAGACA
>JBARQW010000011.1:0-4863 GCA_049643905.1 Bipolaricaulia bacterium | reverse complement strand
AGGCTACGCAGCGACTGAAGAAGATCTCGGGGCACGTCGGGGCCGTTCTTCGCATGGTGGAAGAAGGCAGGGACTGTCCGGAGATCCTGCTCCAGGTCTCAGCGGTACGTGCAGCGCTGACACAGGTCGGAAAGATCATCCTTGAGGACCATCTCGACACCTGCATTGTCGATGCCGTCAAAGCCGGTTCCGGCGAGAAGGCGATCGCAGAGCTGAAGGAGTCGTTGGCGAGATTCCTTCGCTGATCGGGCGGGTCGACGGAGGCCGAGGGGGATATGGAACGCAGGCGCACGGAGGATTCGGACACGTGCCTTGAGACGACGGAGCGACCACGTCAGGGCGGCCTGAATCTGAGGATTCGTGAGATCGCGCTCCCCGTTGTCGTCGGAGTGCTCATGCTCGTCTATGCGACGGACTTGGTTCGTCAGATTCTGGGGGTCGACATCGCACTGATTGCCGCCTCCATCGGTGGACTGCCGATCGTCTACGGAGCCATCCGGGGACTCTTCCGCAGAAACCTGAATGTCGGCGGCTTGGTCAGCATCGCTCTCATCTCGACCCTCGTTGTGGGAGAGTACCTGGCCGGGGCGATCGTGGTCTTCATCATGCTGGTCGGCGAGCTACTGGAGAACATCACCGTGGCGAAGACCGGGAACGCCATCCGCCGGCTCATGGATCTGAAGCCAAAGACCGCACGAGTCCGCCGAGACGGGGAGGACATCGTCCTGCCGATCGAGGACGTCGTGCTCGGCGACATCGTTCTCGTCAAGCCCGGGGAGTGCATCCCCGTAGATGGCACAGTCCTCTCCGGACAAGCGTCCGTGAACCAATCGGCGCTCACCGGGGAATCGATCCCGGTCGAGATTGCTGCGGGATCCAGGGTGTATGAAGGAACCTTCAATGAGGCTGGCGCCCTCGAGATCGAGACTTCCGAGACGGGCGAAGGGACGACCTTGGCGCACATCATCGTCTTGGTGAAGGAGGCGCAGGCCAGCAAGCCTCCCGCCCAGCGAGTCGCGGATCGCTTCGCGAAGTACTTCACGCCGGCGATCCTGGTGCTGTTCGGAGTCACGTACCTTGCCACCCACGAGATCCTTCGAGCCGTCACAGTGCTCGTGGTTGCCTGTCCGTGCGCCCTGGTTCTCGCCACGCCGACCGCAGTGATCGCGGCGATTGGCAATGCAGCTCGTCGGGGAATCCTCGTCAAGGGCGGTCTGGCGCTTGAGTCGGCGGGGCGGGTCAATGCGGTGGTGCTGGACAAGACGGGAACCCTCACCTATGGGAAACCCGAGGTGACGGAGGTCAAGGCCTTCGGAGATGCGAGCGAGAATGAGGTGGTTCGCCGAGCGGCGATCGCCGAGAAGTTCTCCGAGCATCCACTCGCGCAGGCGATTCTCCGGAAAGCGGAGGCTCTTGAGCTCGACATCCCGGATCCCTCCGGCTTCGATGTCGTGCCTGGTCGCGGTGTTGCGGCCCGGGCCGGCGAGACGAGCATCATCCTGGGTAATCGAGAGCTCCTGGCGAGTCATCACGTTGACGTACCTCCCGACGGCGAGGAGTACTTGGTCGAGAGAGAATCAGCCGGCGCGAGCTGTCTCTTGCTTGCAGTCAATGGCCAATTCGCGGGGATCATCAGCGTCTCCGATCGGATCCGCAAGGAAGCAAGGCAGGCCGTTGGTGCACTGAAGCACGTGGGCGTGGTGACGACGCGCATGCTCACCGGAGACAATCCTCGCACGGCGCAAGCCATCGCGTCGCAAGCGGGGGTCGACGACTTCGCCGCCGAGCAACTGCCGCAGGACAAAGTGGAGACAGTCACGCGTCTGAGGCGGGAGCACCGTGTGGCCTTTGTCGGGGACGGCATCAACGACGCGCCGGCTCTTGCGGCCGCTGACGTCGGGATTGCTATGGGGACCATTGGAAGCGATACGGCGATCGAAGCGGCAGACATCGCCCTGCTGAGCGACAACCTGGAGCAGATCCCCTACGTGATTCGCCTCGGCGGCAAGATGCTTCGGACCATCCGACTGAACATTCTCGGCTTTGCCGTGGGCTTCAATCTTCTTGCCATAGCTCTCGCCGGAGTGGGCTTGGTGGGTCCCGTGATGGGAGCCGTGCTGCACAACGTGGGCTCCGTATTCGTGGTAGCGAACTCCGCACTGCTGATTCGAAGCAAGTGACTGTGGGCACACAGCATGCAGGGTCCGATGTCGGCCTGGATGGAGATCCAGCTTTACGTCTCGATGATCATGCTCAGAGCGAACCTTCCTCGGCTGAAGACACCGGGTGTAGACGTTGTCTGCTGGATGGCTTTCGTCCGGTGTCGTTCAGGATCGAGCGGCTCGAGGGCTAGGCGCGAGCCGAGCGTCTCGGAGATGGAACGCGAGCCGAGGGAAACAAAGCATGGACCCGAGCCGAGGGTTGAGCGCGCTCCCCGGCCATCGGGCCAAACCAGGAGCGGCTGTCCCTCGGATCGCGCAGCCGGTGCATGGCCCCTCGATCACGCAGATCGAGGGGCCACATGAGCTAGCCGCCGTCGCCCAGCCTAATCCATCCCGAACGGATAGGCGCGACCGATTGCCGTGCCTTGCTGCTTGTGAACGCCGGGCTGCCAGGTCAGATCGACGTTGCTCGCTCGCTCGAAGACCATCACGAAGTCGGATCCGCCGAATTGGAAGTAGCCGAGTTCCTCACCCTTGCGGAGGGTGACACCTTCCGCGGCGGTGATGACGACCGACGAGACCTGAGCCATCCCCATCGGGAGACAGGCCACCAATCCGAACGGTGAGTCGATGATGATCAGGCCCCGTGTCTGGACGAACTGATACCCCGTCCCGTCCAGCGCTGTGAGAACGGTGACTTCTCTTTGGGCGCCATCCTCTTCGATCATCACCTTCTGCGTCGTCACGTCGAGGTAAACCTGGCCCTGAATCACACGCGCCTCCAGCACCTTGCCTCCGACCGGCGCGTGCCAGCGGTGGTAGTCGAAGCTGTTCAGGAAGTGATGTGCGAAGATGCCGCCCTTGAAACGATCGGCGTACTCGCTTCCCTTGAGGAGTTGCTCGATCGACCACTTGAGCCCCTTCACGTTGAGGACGGGCTCGGTCTCCTGAACGTAGATCTCCGACTTCTCATTGATCTGCCACCAGCCGACGAAGGTGCTGTCGGCCGGGGAGACGATCACGCTGTCGTCGCACAGGCCTGCCACCGGGCGCATTCCCGGCTTCACATGGCGGGCGAAGAACTGGTTGAAGGTTCTGTATGCCATCCACTCATCGCCAGGAAGAAAGCTCGCCGGCGGCGGCATGTACGCATCCCAGTTGAACCAGATGTCGTCCTTGAAGCTCTTCACGTACTTCGCGGACTCGGGCGTATCGAGGTACGCGCCCCACGCGTTCGCGAAATCGACCATCCACATCGAGAGCTCAGTGAGCATCAAAGGATATTCTCCCTCCGGCAAGATGGGCGACTGGAGATCCTTCACCGGCGGCTGATCAAGAATGAAGTAGAACCGGACGATCATCTCGTAGACGTTGCGCGAGTCGCCTTCCTGGAGCGGCGCCCACTCGAGCAAGTCGTCGAGCCAGGCGAGATAGCCCTTGTAGTCATCCCACTTCTGCAGATCGCGAAAGTCGTACACGTTATACGACTGCGCATTCCGGATCGCCTCGTCGAAGGCATCCACCCAGTCATGACGGATGATCAGCTCTCTCAGTTCGTTGACGACCTCATTCCGGTAGTGAGTCACGTCCTGCGACAACCCGCCAAGGACCACGCAAGCGACCATCAGAATCGCCACAAACACACCACGCCTCATGTCCCCTCCCTTGCTTCTGTTCTTCACGTGTCCCGGCTTGCCACGATGCTCATCGTTCACCAAAGGCTCCTGTAAGTCACCACGCGACATGGCCCGAACGCCCATCCAGTTTTCCCTCTGTTTCCATTCTTCGTCCTGCCTGCTGTCTCAGGACCCTAGACTATCATTCTTTGCGCGACGTACCCTACACTCATCCCTTCGTGCCCTGCAAGTTCGCTGATGCCTCGCCTTGAGGATCCGGCGAAGCCTCGACAACATTCCTGGTCGGACCCGGAATGAAGACTCGCAACGACGCGGGAGCATTGACTCAGAGCGATTCGAAGGACGCTGAGATGTTAGCACTGCATCAGAGTTTTCCGGCCGAGACGCAGAACCTCGCCAGGGCATGGTTTCTTCACGCCGATCGGGAAACCGGCCTTCCTCCGTTTCTCGCGGTCGGAGGATGCCTGCGCGAGCGCAGCCTGGAGGTCTCAGCCGAGCTGCTGGCGGATCGTGCTCCGCTGTGGCGCGTTGAACGCCAAGGCACGACAACCGCGTTCTTCGTCGATGTCGTGCCGATCGAACTCTCACAGGACGAACTGCTGGAGTTCCGTGTCAGCAGCCAACTCGTGGAGGCTCTTCAAACGATCCCGATCAACCAGCGACTGCACATGGCGGTGACCGACTTCCGTCGGATAATCGATGAGGAGCCTCGTGAGCGCATCGTTGCGAAGACACGAGATTGGCTGGCGGCAGGCCCGCCGGCCGGCGGCGACCGCATCCAGTTCGACGGCGGGGTCCTCACGATGATGCCGTGGGACAAGGAGCGCGATCACCTCGCGGTAATCGGCCCGGCATTCACGTACTGGATCCGAAAACTTGAGATCGACTCCATCTTGCGGGATCGCGTTCTGCAGCAGCGCGAGGTGGCGGCCGAGCACCCGTACGTCCTCGCGGCGGTCGCGCCTGAACGCGTCGGGCTGAGCCGTCGCTGCTACAGCGAGCTACTGAACGAGAGGCCGGACGAGCCTGAGCACAACCAGCAGGTGCTTCCCGGCGATGCGCTC
>JBARQW010000010.1:0-2649 GCA_049643905.1 Bipolaricaulia bacterium | reverse complement strand
CTCGGCCGCCTCCAACCCCCGAAGCACGGCGCCGAGGCTCCCACCTCTTGTGTGCTCGGAGAATTTCTCAGCACTCAACGTGTCGAGGCTGACGTTGATCCGCTTCAAGCCGGCTTCGGCAAGCGGCAGCGCGAAGGCCTCCAGTAGGATCCCGTTGGTCGTCAGCGACACCTCTTCGATTCCCGGAATCCGCGCGATGCTTCGAACCAGCTCCGGAACTCCGAGGCGTACGAGGGGCTCGCCTCCGGTGAGTCGAATGTGACTGACCGAAAGTCCGGCCGCGACCCTCACCAGCTGCTCGATCTCTTCGTAACGAAGGATCTCGTCGTGGGATCGCTGAGGGCTCCCTCCGGGCGGCATGCAGTACCGGCAGCGAAGATTGCAGCGAGCGGTCACCGACACGCGCAGGTAATTGATCCGTCTTGAGTCGTTCTGCGACCTATTCACTGCGATTCTCCTTCCGTATCGTCCGGCGTTCGAGCGTCCTCGCGCTCAATCGAGCCACAGCACTTCAACTTCGGTTCCAGCCTCCAGGCTGCTCGTGTTCTCGGGAATCACCGCCAGGCCGTCGGCCTCCACCAGCGATCTGAGGATTCCCGAACCCTGGCTACCGGTCAGGGTCGCGTTCCAGCCGTCTCCAACGGGCGTCAGTCGCACTCGGAGGTAGTGGCGGCGGCTATCCTTTCGTGGAATCGGGTCGAGCAGTTGCGCACGCACGGATCGCATCGGCCGGGGCTCTCGCCCCAGCATCTTGCCGATCGCCGGGCGCACGAAGAGCTCGAAGCTGATCATCGCAGACACGGGGTTCCCCGGCAGTCCGAAGAGAGGAATCCCACCGATCCGCCCGAAGGCCATCGGTTTTCCCGGCTTCATGTTGATCCACCAGAACTCGATCTCGCCTTCCTCAGCGAGGATCTGCTTCACGAGGTCGTAATCGCCAACCGAGACGCCTCCGCTGGTCACCAAGATGTCGGCCCCGTCGGCGATGGCCCTGCGGATCGTGCCCCGGATCTTCTCCGCATCGTCGGGCACGATTCCCAGCATCATCGGAAGTCCTCCGTGCTTCCGGACCTGGGCGGCATTGGTGTAGCTATTGATGTTGCGGATCTTGCCTGGAAGAACCGGCTCGCCGGCGCCGACGACCTCATCCCCGGTGGCCAAGAGCGCAACCGTTGGGCGCTGAATCGCTGAAACTGATTGCCGGCCAGCCACCGCGAGCATCCCGACCTCCTGCGACCGAAGGAGCTTCCCGGCGCGAAGAACCACGTCCCCTTGCCTCACGTCCTCGCCGGACCGCCGCACATTCTTGCCCTTCATGATCGCCTCGAGGATCAGCACGGCGGCACCTTCACTGCGTGTGTCCTCGAAGCGAACGACGGTGTCCGCCCCCGGAGGGACCGGAGCGCCTGTCATGATTCGAATCGCCTCTCCGGGTCCCACGGGGCGATTGGGAGCCGTCCCCGCTGGGAGATCGCCAACAACCTGCAACTTGACGGGAGACGATGCCCCCGCCTGCTCGATATCGGCTGCTTGGACCGCGAAGCCGTCCATCGCCGAGTTGTCCCAAGGAGGAACGTTCATGTCCGCGCTGATGTCCTCGGCGAGCACGCGGCCCTCGGCCTCGAGAATCGGAATCGTCTCCGAGCCCTTCGCGCCGATCCCGGCCAGGATTCGCTCCTGCACTTCTTCCACGTTCAGCATCGGATAGCGCAGGCCCACTTCATCCATGATCGAGATCCTCCCCCCGGGTCATCTGGATCGCGTGAAGAAGGATTGGTTCAAGCACCTCCATCCCCTCGGCCACCGCCTTTGGGCTGCCTGGGAGGTTGACGATCAAGCACTTCTTCCTGCTGCCGGCAAGACCGCGAGAGAGGACGGCGTAGGGGGTTTTCCTGTACCCCTCCGCGCGGAGCATCTCGGCAACACCAGGAAGCTCGCGATCGAGGACGGAGCGTGTCGCTTCCGGGGTTACGTCGCGCGGCGCCAGGCCGGTTCCGCCGGTTGTGATGATGAGATCGACGTCACCGCAGTCGGCTCGTTCAGTGAGCGTTGCGGTCAGAGCCTTCCTCTCATCCGGGAGCACAAGGAGTTCGACGACGCGAATTCCCATCTCCTCGAGCGCACTGACGAGGATCGGACCGCTGCGATCCTCTCGCTCTCCGGCGCTCACTTTGTCACTCAGGGTGATGACAATCGCTGCGATGTCCATGCACGTGCGGGCAAAGAAGCGAAGATGTCATCGTGCGACACCGGCAAGAGCTTCTTCATCCGCGTTCTCCTTTCCGAAGGTTGGGAGGCTCTGCCGTTTCCCGCAGAACCCGTGGGCTTCGCGCGACCCCGCTCGAAGCCCCTGTGGCCGCGCCCCTTAGGCTAGTACCCGTAGGAGCGCCGGCTCGGAAAACACGTGATCAGTATACGATGGATCGACGGCGGAGCAACCTCAGGCGGTCATCCTACACGTCAAGGACCCGCGCGGCGGGACATGTTCCTGGTCATCGGATCGACCGATCGCGCCAATGCCCTGCCGAATCGCGCCGAGATGGCAGGCAGTGTGCGCAACGATGGCAATGGAGGCACCGACAGCGTCGTTCTGCTCCCAATCCTCGATCGCTCGGAGGGTTTCCATGAGCCCGGTGTACGTCGTTCGCA
>JBARQW010000009.1:0-1548 GCA_049643905.1 Bipolaricaulia bacterium | reverse complement strand
ATGCCAGCCCCAGCTTCTTTCCGATTCGCTAGGAGCAGTCGCCTCCGCGTAGGCCCTCGATTCCTTCCTTGACGATCCACGGGACCATCAGCAGGGCGGCAACCGGATCGGCCCACCACCAGCCGAGCGTCCCGTTGAGCAAGAGCCCGAGCAGGAGCGCCAGGGAGAGGTACGAGCAGGCGATCGTCTCCTTCGCCTCGGCGAGGAGCGCACGGCTTCCGAGTCGCCGCGCAGCACGGATCTTACCGAATGACACGAGCGGCATCACGATCACCGAGGCGATGGCCAGGGCAATGCCGATCAGGCTCTCTGCCGGTTGTGCTTTCGTCCACAACGACCAGCCGGCCTGGAAGAGGATGTAAACCGCCAGTGCGACGAAGGTCCCTCCGACGATGCGGTACACGCGCGCGTCGAGCTCGGCTAGGCGGGTCTCACTTGCTCCGCGAACACCGTGCCAGAGCCGCCAGAGGAGGACGGCAGCGGCGACCGACTCGATGACGCTGTCGAGGCCGAATCCGAACAGGGCGATGCTTCCCGCACGGATCCCCGAGAAGAGGGCAACTCCAGCCTCAACAATGTTGTAGGCGAGCGTGCCGATCACGAGCGCGACGGCAATGCGCGTCCACCGTCTCGCGTCTTCGGTCTGGGTTGGCATCGCCTGCGTCATCGTTCACTCTCCTCGTCTGCGGAGTGGAGAGAATAGCCGATCGTCAGACTGGGAGTCTCCCGCCCAAGTCGCTCTCGGCTTCCCGTTCGGAGGGCGCAGGAGTCAGCCGTCCGCCGGCTTCACCGGCTCGACGGCCACGCCCACGTCCTGGTTCGAATCATCAGCGCTGAACCGAAGAACCCCGACGCCGTGAACGCGGTGGATGGTCCGCCAAACCTCGACCCACGTGGCGCGAATTGGGATCTCGCCCACGGAGCGAACGGCCTCCCAGTGCGAGTCGCTCAGACAGACGGCGCGGACGCGCAACGCGCTCGGTCGGCTTGTCGAGCGCACGGTGCCCAGACAGGCTTTGACCGCCCGCCATGCTTCGCGGGAGAGCCTTCCGTCCGAGAACGCGGCCGGAAGGATGACGAATCCGTCCACCTTCCGGTGACGCACTCGGAGCGGACTCGGCCATCGTTGATTCGACCGAGTCCGGCCGCTCAGCTCGGTGGTCCATCGGGTGGTAAGTCGCTTTCTATCCCCACTTGTCTCACCTCCTGGTGATTCCCCGTTGGTGGCGGAAGCCGGAGAGCGACGGATCGCTCTCACCGATCTTCCTCTGGTTCTATTGCCTTCCGAGCGATGTCCCTTTGATCGCTCGATGATTGCCTCATCGTGAGTGCGGTTCGCGAATTGGAGGCCGCAAGATGCACCACGAGCAGCTTATCACGCTGCCATTGCGCGGACAAGATACCGCCTGATGCATGTGCGGGATTCATCTTCGAGCGATCGCGCCGCTAGAATGCGAACGATGCTGTAAGCATTCGCCGGACCGGAAGAAAGGAGACCCGTGAGAATGGCCGCAATCGCGAAGAGATCAACGGCGAGGTCGATGTCCC
>JBARQW010000008.1:0-3943 GCA_049643905.1 Bipolaricaulia bacterium | reverse complement strand
GGCCTGCCCTTCGACATCTTCTATCGGTGGTCTTCGGTGAGCTTCCCCTGAGTCTGCTGGCGATGACCGCTCGAGCCGGAGACGCGTTCCCACCTCTGCATATCGACCGAGGACTCCTGTGACGTTGATCCTCGCGTCGGCCTCCCCGAGACGCAAAGAGCTTCTGTCGCGGATCACGAGCGATTTCATCGTCGTTCCCAGCCTCGGCGATGAACCGACGGACGGTCCTCCACGCGAGCGTGCCCTGTCCTCTGCGCGCGCCAAGGCACACGACGTGAGTGAGAGACACTCGGGCGTCATCATCGGCGCTGACACGGTCGTGGTCCTCGAAGGAGACGTCTTCGTGAAGCCCGAATCGAGGTCCGATGCGCGACGAATGCTCGAGCGACTGAGAGGGCGCGAACACGTAGTGATCACGGGTCTCTGCGTGGTGTCCACGTGGAGTGGCGAGGAGCGAACGGCGGTTGAAGAGACGCACGTTCGCTTCCGCGAGCTGTCGGCAGAAGAGATCGCGGACTACCTTGCGACTGGTGAAGGGGACGATAAGGCAGGCGCCTACGGCATCCAGGGACGAGCGGCGCTCCTCATCGACCATATCCGAGGCGACGTCTACAACGTGATGGGGCTCCCGCTCTGCCGCCTCGTCCTCCTCTTGCGGGAAGTGGGGGTTCGCGTGTAGCCTCACGGCACACAGGGTCAGCGATTCAATCCTCTGGGTTCCAGACGCCGGAAGGAGAACGACGATGGGGGAGAAGCGGAAGCACAGCATCCACACGATTCAGAAGATGAAGGCCTCGGGGGACAAAGTCGCCTGGTTGACCGCCTACGACTACCCGACGGCGACCTTCGCGGAGGCAGCCGGGATGGACATGCTCCTCGTCGGCGATTCGCTCGGGATGTGCGTATACGGGTATGAGGGGACGGTCCCCGTAACAATGGACCAGTGCATCGTGCACTGCGAGGCCGTACGTCGCGGCGCTCCGAACACCTTCGTGATGGGTGACATGCCGTTCATGAGCTACCAGGTGAGCGACGAGGAGGCGGCGAGAAACGCGGGGAGATTCCTGAAGGAGGCCGGCGTCGACGCGGTCAAGCTCGAAGGCGGGGCTCGCGTGATCAGCCGGATCAAGGCGATCCTCGACGCCGGGATCGTCGTCTGCGGGCACATCGGCCTCACGCCACAGAGTTCGGGGCAGTTGGGTGGACACAAGGCGCAAGGGCGGACGGTCGCGTCTGCAAGGTTGTTGATCGAGGACGCGCTCCTGATCGAGAACGCAGGCGCCCAGATGCTTCTTCTTGAGGCCGTACCTCCGGAGGTCGCGGGATTGATCGCGCGGAAGCTCTCCATCCCGGTTCTGAGCATCGGAGCCGGCGCGGAGTGCGACGGGCAACTGCTGATCGTGTCAGACCTGATCGGCCAGTTCCAGGCATTCACGCCGAAGTTCGTCAAGAAGTACTGCAACGTCGCCGAAACCGTCACCGAGGCGATGCGAGCGTACGTCGCCGATGTGAAGGCGGGCGAGTTCCCGGCGGACGAGCACTGCTACCACATGCTGAAGGACGAGGCCGGCGGGTTCGACGGTCTCGTCAAGGAATTCGAGTAGTTGCCGGCGATGGAGCCGCGCGGTTCGCAGCGTCCAGGCAGGGCAGCGATCAACAACGAACGGTCGCAAGGAGGGCGGGATGAGTGATCTACGGCAGAGGCTGGTGATCGGCGAGGACTCGCTACGGCAGGTCAACGAGCTGCTGCTCGATCCGGGTTCGGAAGTGATCAACGAGCTTCTGAGGATTGTCGAGAAGCACGGAGGACCGGAGAAGATCAACGCCAAGGCGATCGAAGCCAGAAGGCTTCCGAACCTGCTCGACAGGCTCAAACAAACCGGGTCGCCGTACTCCGGGGACATCGAGTGGCTGACCGAACAGCGGGATCGCGGCGCCTTCACCTCGGTCGCCGACTACCGAGAGAAGGTCCTGGGAGAGCGGGCTGGCTCGATGACGTTCGATGAGGGGCATGCGGTCACTCTCGAGATCAGCGCACTGCAGTTCTTCCCGTGGTTGATTGCTGAGGCGAAGCAGGCGATCAACAAGGGTGAGCTGATGCCAGGACGATACATCCGCGTCCGCAACATGGCCGAGCAGGTTGAAGATCAGGGTGACACGCTCGCCGTCGCCGCGGCGATGCAGATCATCGGCGCGAGCTACGTCGAGACGCTTGACACCAAGGGGACCGATGGCTCGAACATCCACCTCGGCGGACCGGCCACGATCACAGGGTACTTCGGCGGCGTGGGACAGCCGAACGAGCATGCGCTTGCCTGGGTCGACGAGTTCCTCGACTACCACACGGAGTATGGGATCCGCCAGGTGCTGAACATCAATCCTGGCACGGTTCTTCTCGGTTACTTCCTCCACAAGCTGGGGATCGACATCGAGTTCAAGATCTCCGTCTTCATGGGGAATGACAATCCGTACGCCGCGCTGTGGACATTGATCGGCGCCAAGCTCTTCGCACGAGAGGACGGCACGACGTCGCTGATCGGGTTCAACGGGGCGAACTCGGTCGACAACACGACTATCGAGAAGGGGGACGCGATTCGAAACGCTCTCGGATTCGAGAGTGTCGTTCGCTTCGAGCACCACATCACCGAGACGCAGAAGTCGATCGTCATTCAGCCGTACGACCGAACCGACGAGCTTGTCGAACTGGCCGATCACGTCGCCAACATCTCTGCGAAGCACGAGGGCGGGAAGCCGGAGATCGACAGCGGGCGGGAGCACCCGTCGGACATACTGGAATACTTCATGCCGAAGGCGGACATCGAGGCACAAGGGCTGATGCCGGCGCTGGAACGGAATTACCTGGACAAGCACGATGCAGTGAACCGAACGGCCGCTGCGCTGACCGAGAGGGGCTTGACCTTCATCGCGGCCTCGAACTTGCATCGCTGAGGGACCCGGGAAGAGGCGTCTATTGAAGGGTGACGGTGGCGCGCCCAGCATCCGTCACCTGGGATGAATGAGAGAGAGGTGCAAGGTGGCAGACCTTGAAGCGCTGAGACAGCGGATCGAAGCGGAGCGAATCGAGTTCGTCGACCTCCGCGTCTCTGATCTGGCGGGACGATTTCGACACGTCTCCGTGCCGTCTGAACGGTTCGACGAGCGCCTCCTTGAAGACGGCATCGGGTTCGATGGCTCGAACTACGGGTACTGCGCCGTCGCAAGGAGCGACATGCGCCTCGTCCCCGATCTGACGACGGCGTACGTTGAGGAGCGTGACGGGGAGAGGGTCCTCTCGCTGATCTGCGATGTCTACGAGGCTTCAAGTCGAGCCCGTGTCGAGCAGGATCCTCGGCGGATTGCCGCCGCCGCGGTTTGCTATGCGCAGGATCTGGGGATAGCCGACGAGGTTCTCGTCAGCCCCGAATTCGAGTTCTACGTGTTCGACGACGTTCGCTACGTCAGCGACGCAGGCATGAGCAGCGTGGAGATTACGCCCGTCGAGGGCTGCGACCACCAGGCGAGTCCTCAAGTTGGCCACTCGGCGATCTCGGCCTATCATGCACCGCTTCCCGAGGACAGGCTATTCTCGCTACGCTGTGAGATCTGCCGACAGATCAGCGAAGCCGGGATCCCGGTCAAGTATCACCATCACGAAGTCGGCTCGTTCGGGCAACAGGAGATCGAGCTCGGGTTCGCGTCGCTTCTTGAGATGGCGGACGCGACGCAGGTCGTGAAGTCGATCGTCCGGAACGCGGCCGCGGAGGCAGGCGTCACTGCGACGTTTCTCCCGAAGCCGATCTTTGGCGAAGCGGGAAACGGACTGCACCTTCATCAGTTCCTGGCGAAGGGGGGAGTCAATCTCTTCCGCGATGGCAGCGAGCTGTCCGAGCTTGCGCTCTGCTACATCGGGGGACTGCTGACGCATGGACGAAGTCTGATGGGG
>JBARQW010000007.1:0-12633 GCA_049643905.1 Bipolaricaulia bacterium | reverse complement strand
GTGTGTTCCACGGCGGCGGTCCTGCCGCGACGTCGACGATCGCGAACGCTTGATCGGGGAAATCCGGAGCGACTTCATTCAGCGCGCCGGTGAGGAGGAAACCGGTTGCGACGATCAGATCGAACGTCCCATCGCGCGCGGCGTTTCGCACATTGGGAGTATAGTCGTTCTCCGAATTGCTCGCGATGGTCACGACTTCCCATCCGAATTCTGCTGCTGCCTGCTTCGCTCCGGCGAAGGCCATGTCGTTGAACGACTGGTCCCCTTCACCGCCTACATCCAGAATGACCGCCACTCTCTTCGCGGATACCGCAAAGGAGAGCCCAAAAGCCAGTACAAGACAAAGCACCAGGATTCTCTTCAACGCGACCTCCTTGATCGTGCTGCGCCTCTTCACCAGAAGTTCGGTGCCCAGTAATCCTTGTCACATTCTATACGTGGCGCAGGTCGATTACAAACGGGCTCTCCGCTCCATGCAAGCGGCAAAAAGGCCTTAGGATGGACGTTTTAGGCTCTTCGCGCTACCTGCCAGTCTGTCAGACAGCCAAACCCTCCGACAACCGCTTGATCCTTCGCCGTGGCTCAACTCCAGTCCGAGAGATATGATGGCTGCGCTGTGAAACTGATCCTGAGCGTCTCTCTCCTCGTGGGGATCGTCATCCTGCTTGCCGTGACGGCCCCTCGCCCGGTTCCGCCCGAGGCGCAGCGCACACTCCTGTCGGGACAGATTGGAGCCGGGTTCGCCGATGTCTACTCCTCGCTCGCCCCGGTCGTTGCGTTCCACGAGTCCTACGCAGACTACCTGTTTGACGGAACGGCCGTGACGGTTCCGCCGGATCTAGGCACGTCGTGTGAAGGGTTGCTGATCGAGCTTGCCCGCCTGCACTTGACCCTGCTGAGCCCGAGGGAGCCCTCGTCGAGGGCTCCGGCGCCGGCGTCACTGATTCGGCTGCGTGGAAAGGCGGACGCCTTCTGCACCGTCTACGGGCCGACGATCGCGTCGGTCGCCGAGTCTCCTGAGATCGATCACGCCCATCTGGCCGAGGCGAGTGAAGCGGGACTCTTTGTGGGGATCTTCGAGCTGAACGGGATCCTGGAGGAGACCTTCACCGAGGCGTTCGACGCCGAGGATCGTGAGGAAGATCGATGGGCTTTCGCGGTCTCGTTCGCCCTCCGCACGCTGGCAAATCGCGCCGTCGTCGATCGAATCGACGAGAACCTACTCGAGATCCTCTTTGGAGGCAGCGGCCGAACCGCGTCTCCGTTCCCGGTGCCCGAGGCGATTGGGGCTGCGATGACGGAGCTTGCCGCCTTCTCCGGTCGAGATCTCACATCGAGCGAATCGGAGGCGGTCGGTCGACTGGTCGATCGGATCCTCGCGCACTTCGCTTTCGACTAGACTTGGGCGATCGGCCACGGCTTGTCTCTGATGCCACTCGAATCGGCATGTCTCTTTGGAGGGCTTCTGATCTGCTCAAGAGAGTGTGCGGGGGTGGGAAGGCGGACCTGCTGTCGCGTCCGCCTTCCCGGGGTAAGGACCGTTGGCTGTCCCACCGAATTTTCGTTTCCGCTTGTGTCCGGTGAAGACAGTTCGGCCTCGAGGAACCCCGGCGCCGCTCGGAGATTCACCGCGCTCTCGTTCGCGGTGAAGGAAGTCGGTAAGGAGGTACGTTGGAGTCAATCCGCCTTCGCGGTGCTCCAGTATTCGTTTCCTCTCCGGCCGCGCACACCTCGCTAGCTTCTTGTCGAAAAGCTGACAGGAGCGTACGCGGAGCGCGCAGAGGCGACGCGTGCACAGGGAACAGACGGACGAGGCGTTGGGGCCGTCCCGAGGGACACCGTATCCCGTCCGAGTGGGACGCGTGTCCTTAAGAGACGGGGCGGCCTCAACGGCCTGCCTATTCCGGAGCGATCTGAGCGATCCTCCAGTAGTCCTGGACGGTCTGGATGAGGCGTTCGAAGTCCTTCGAGTCGACGGGCTTGGTCATGTAGCTCGCCGCGCCGCTGTCGTAGGCCTTGACCATGTCCTCTTCGCGCTCGGAGATTGTGAGGACGATCACAGGGATCCTACGAAGCCGCTCGTCCGCTTTGACTCTCTCGAGGACCTCGAGGCCGTTGATCTTCGGCAGGTTGATGTCGAGGAGAATCAGATCAGGGCGCGGCGTGTCGACGAAATCGCCCTTCTGATGCAGCGCATCGAGTGCCTCTTCGCCGTCTCGGGCGAAGTGGAGCTCGCACTTCACGTCGCTCTTGCGCATGGCGCGCTTGATGATCGTTACGTCGTTTGCGTTGTCCTCCACAACGAGGACTTTCATCTTCTCCAGGCTACGCATTCGGTTCCACCTCTCTTGCTTTGGGGATGGTAAAGCAGAACGTGCTTCCCTTGCCAACTTCGGAGTTGACCCAGATCCGCCCTCCATGCTCCTCGACGATCCGCTTGCAGATCGCGAGGCCGGCCCCGGTCCCTTCGTAATCCTCTCTGGGATTCAGCTTCTCGAAGATTCCGAAGATCCGTTCCTGATATCGCGTTTCGATGCCGATGCCGTTGTCCTCGACGGAAAACGTGACACTGTCGCTTCTCCCGTTCTGGGCCCAAGCAACACGGACCGTCGGGAGAGCCTTGTCGTTGTACTTGATCGCATTGACGATCAAGTTGCTGAACAGCTCTCCGATCCGCACGCGGCTTCCGCGAACCGGAGGGAGATCCTCCGCAACCTGCAGATTGACGCCCCGCAAGCGCGCATCCAGATCCTCCTGGATCTCCTCCAACAGCCGCTGGGTGTTGATTCGCTCATACGAAGCCGAGTCGACGTGGACCCTCGCCAGCGACAACAGGTCGTTGATCAGATCGCGCATCCTCGACGACGTCCGCCGGAGTGTGTTCAGGTACTCGACGCCCTCCTCCTCGAGCCGATCGGCGTAGTCCTCCAGCAAGAATCCACTGAAGGCCTCAATGGTGCGCAGCGGTTCCTTGAGGTCGTGTGAGACGACGTGAGAGAACTCCTCGAGCTTCTCGTTTGACAGCTCGAGGTTCTGCGTCTGCTCGCGGAGGTTCTCTTCCAGGCGCTTCAGCTCGGTGACGTCGATGAAGTGGTCGATCCGGCCGCTACGATGGCTACGATGCTTCTCTGACTCGATCGGGATCGAACGGTATTCGAGGACACGTTCCTCCCGGCTACGAGTTGGACGGACGCGGCAAGTCATTGACTCGATCCGCTCCTTCTTTTCGATCGCTTCCTCCATCACGCGAGCGACCGACTGGGCGTCCTCGAACGCACCCACGTAGCGCGAGCGCGCCTTGCGCGCGTCGACGCCGATCAGTCGGTCCCGATCGATTCCGAAGAACAGGCCGATCGTGGCGTTGGCCCAAAGGACCTCTCCACGTTGGTCGGTGATGATGATTCCCGAGTCCAACGTGTCAATCGCCTTCTCGATGAGGATCCGATAGCGGGCTTCGGTCTCCATCAGACGGCGCTCGAGCTCGGCCTCCTTGCTCTTGTCGCAGGCTTCGAGAATCGCGAGACGCTCGGTGATCTTGGTCCCACGCAGTTCGACAGGGAACGCCTTCCGGTCCTGAGAGATGAACCGGACCTTGACCCCGCGAACATCTCCTCGCTCGAACAGCCGGATCAGCTCCGTCTTCATTGCGTCAACATCGTCAGGGTGCACGTGTTCTCCGAGCTGAACGGAGCGTTTGGTGGTGTAGCCGATCGAAGCACGCGACGCTTCGTTGCGCTGAAGCACGTTCCCGTCCCGGTCAATGAAGTGGAGGATGTTGAGCGCAGGTTCGAAAACCTCCTCGCTGCAATAGTCCTTGAGCGATTTCGGCCTGCTCCATTTCGTCCGTCGGTGCGCGCGCCGCTCGTTGGCGAATCCGATCGCACCACCGACCGCAACGAACCCGATGAACAGAAGCGCGAGTGCTTCCCACGAGGAGGCTTGGGAGAGGGCGAGAAGGGCGACGCCTGCGGCGGCGATTCCGGCGGAGAGGAGGAGTGCGCTTCGCAGTCTAGCGGCCGTCGTCCCGAGGAGGAGCGGAACGGCGAGCGTAGACGCGACGACGGGGAGCATCGGTACGTTGTTCTGTCGAAGCACAACGCTCACCACGACGGCGATCACGAAGGAGACGCCGACGATGATGGTCCGTTCCGTAGGATTCAGTCCGCCTGCCAATGGTTGCCCATCCTTGTCGCCACGAGGGGTACGTGAAGACAGATGCCCTGAGAGAACGTAAGAACGGGCACGACTCCATCAAAGGACAAAGATCACCTGCGACGCGGACGTTCTTCCGACGCGTCTAGATGATGAGGTTGAGATTCAGATTGCTGGAGAAGGGCTCGACGATCTTCTGGAGATACTCCTCTCGGAGGATCTTGATCTTCCGGCTTTCGATCGCGATGATCCCGCGACTTTCGAGTTCGCTCAGGGTGCGAATCGCCGTCTTTGAGGAGACTCCGGCCATCTCCGCGAGTTCGGCTCTTGACAGCTCGACGCCGCTCTTCCCAAGGTGGAGGATCAATCTTGCGAGACGTTCTTTGCTGGACGAGTACGAACGTTCGGCGAGCTTGTTCTGAAACGCCTTCAGCTCCTCGGCGAGCTTCTCGTAGAGCCTGAAGACCGTCTTCGGATGGCGCTCCAGGAAGTAGAAGAAATCTCCGCGTTCGACGAACCCGACCGTCACGGCGTCGAGCGTCTTGGCGTAGGCGTTGTGGCTTCCCTTGTCGAACAGCGTCGTCTCGCCGAGGATCTCACCCGGTCCGGAGATCTTGAGGATCTGGCTCTTGGCGCGCATGCTCCGCTTGACGAGCTTGACCATCCCCTCGAAGATGAGATAGAAGCCGAAGGCCGGAGCTCCTTCCATGAAGATGATCTCCCCACGGCCGTAGTTGATCTTTCGAATCCCCTCCCGAAGTTTGCTGAGTTCTTTCTCCTTGAGGTCCGAGAAGATCCGGAAGTCTTTGAGATCCACCATGTTTGAACCCCCTCTGGCGGCCGAATCCGTGGTATTCGGAATCTGTACCCCCGCTACTTGTTCCCTTCATCACCCCGGTGCTGCGGTCACGCGTCCGCCATTGTAACGGATATCACACGTCTCGCCAAGCCGTAGAGGGTCGCAGTTCGGTGCCTGGCGGGTGACGCGTCCGCGTTTGCGAACGCTGTTCCGGCCCCACAGTGCGAGAGAGGCAATCGTCTTGACACCTCGATTGTCCATGTCTACACTTCCTCGGCGTTGGCCAGGCCGGAGTGGCGGAATTGGCAGACGCGCAGGATTCAGGATCCTGTGAGGTTCACACCTCGTGTGGGTTCAAGTCCCACCTCCGGCAGACACTCTTGGGAGAGGAAGCTTGTCCCCACTTCCCGCAGCCCCCGCGTTCCATCATCTTCGTGGGCACTTGCGTTCTTTCGTTGTGGGTTCGACGAACGAGATCGATCCGTCGACGAATGGGGGCGTCAGACCTTTCCCGCGAGCAGAGCGAGGCCGACAAGAGCTCCCTGGAGGATCCAAAAGCGAACCGTGACTTTGCTCTCCGCCCACCGGAAAGACGGAAGAATGTGCTCGCGCTCTTGCCCAGATGAGATTTCGAAGTGATGGTGCAGCGGGCTCATCCGGAAGAGCCTCTTGCCGGTCGCCTTCAGGGACGCGACCTGCAGGATCACGGATCCGACCTCCAGAACGAGAACGCCCGCGAGAATCGGCAGGAGGAACGCCAACCCGTTTGCCAGGCAGAGGGCAGCGATGGTGCCACCGAGGAAGAAAGATCCGACGTCTCCCAAGAAGAGGCCTGCCGGATGTGCCCCGATCCAGAGGAACCCTGCGAGGCCGGCGATCAACGGCACGATCAGAACCAGGTTCGCCCGGCTCGGGCCGAGGAGAAGGATCCCGGCAAGGATGAGAACGGCGACGCCGGCGGCGAGTCCGTCGAGTCCATCCGTCAGGTTCATCCCGTTCGTCGTGGCGAGGAACACGATCCAGACAAGGAAGAAGACGGCGACCGAGGGGAGCACGAGGCTGTTGGGCGAAAAGGGAATCCTGATCGGAACGGACAGCAGGTCACGGAATGCGAAGAAGAGAATGACGGTGACGACGCTCGACAGGATCAGCTTCCACGGTCCGGACAGCCCCAGCGACCGCTTCCGGCGAATGGAGATCACATCATCGGCGGCTCCGATCGCGGCGAACGAGGACGCGGCGACGAGGACGAAGGCCGTCATCGGCGTCGGAGGGTGCCAAACGAAGAGCGCGCCTACGGCCGCGAGCCAGAGGACGAATACGACGCTGCCTCCCATCGTCGGAGTCCCCGCCTTTCCCGCGTGACTCTGCGGACCGAGCGGACGGATCGTCTGGCCGAGGGACCGTCTTCGCATGAACCCGGCGAAGAGCGTGGAAGCGAGAGCGCAAAGGGGAACGAGGATCAGGCTGACGATGAGGATGGAGCTCACGAGCCGGCCGTGTCTCGGAGTTCCCCGTCGCATTCGAGGAGGCCTCGACGAAGCGCGGCGAGGCTCTTCTTGCTGCGATCCTCCGATGAGGCCTGGACGAGCTTGTGGAGCTGGTAGGAGGAGACGAGGCAGAACCCCTGTCCGCTGCACCCTCGCAGGACCTCAGCCGAGAATTGCGTCGGGCGGCGCTTCGGGTCGAGCTCCCGAGAGCCGCTGACGACGAGAATGCCCTTGTGATGCGGGTCTCCGTCGGTGACGGACCGATCGACGATGTCGCGAAGACGACGGTAGGCTGTGACGCCGACCTTCGCTTCTTCCGACGCCTCGGCGACGACGAGAGCGTCTCCCTCGTCGCTCGTCAGCCGGAATCCCCCGTCCATCGGCTCGACCGTGAATCCAAGAGCACGGAAGGAGTCGGCGACGGCCGGGAGGAAGGAGAAGCGTCCCTTCGTGTATAGGATGCGTTTGGTCCCGGTCTTCTCATCGAGCTTCTCCGTGATCTCCTCGATCTTCTTGGCGAGGGTGTCGCGGCGTTCGGTCAGTGATGCCAACTCGTCGACGAGTCCTTCTTCGCCCGGCAGCGGGTAGCCCGGGAGCCAATCGGGCGGCGCGACGAACCCCGGTCGGACGGCGAGCTGACTCGCCGCCTCATGGAGCACGGTTGCTTCACGCAGCGGAGAGACTCCCTCGATTGGCGGGACGAGGATCAGCCGGCCTTCGTCGAACGGAACCGACACGGCGAGGACGTCGCCGACGCGGTTGCGCGCGAGAACGGTGGCGAAGCGATCGATCGGCGTGGACATGAGATCCTGGTAGACGGCGTCATAGACGATGTGGCCGGCGAATTGACGAAGGTATTCTTCGAACGGGTGGCCCGTGTCGGCGAGCACCACGTCTTCGCCGTGCCGAGGCACGAATCGTCCGTTCGATGGGAACGAGAACTGGTGATGTCGATCGACGAGCGAGATCGACGGAAGCCACCCATAGCGGTCGATCCGTTCTCCAGGAGACTCGCTCCCCACGATCTCGAGAGATTCGCCTCGCGTTCTCAGCCGACAGACGAGGATTCCGCCGCCTCGCTTCAGGAGGTCGCCCGCTTCGGTCCGTCGTCGCGTCATCCACGCGGCGAGTGTTCGACCGAACCCTCGGTCTCTTTCCGGATTCGTTCGACGGAATCCGTCCGCCTCGGGCGCGATGTCTTCGGTCCAGTGGCGCGAAACCGAGACCGGATCGATGAACACGAGGTCGAAGGCTGAGAGGGAGGGTCTGCCGAAGAAGCTGTCCCGATGGAGGTTTGGGGCATCGAGAGGCCAATCGAGCGTGAGAGAGCGAATCTGCATGGCGACGCGATCTTACACCTCAGAGAAACGCGACGGCAAGCGGAAAAGAAAACGGGCGGGGCCGTCGGCCCCGCCCGAGTGATTTGCGCTGCTACGGACTCTCTAGCGCCGAGATCGTCGTTCTCCAGAAGATCCAGCGGACGCTTTCTGTATACGTGGCGGCCGTTCCGACGCGGAAGTCGAGCGTGGGAAGCAGCTCGCCGGTGAACCCGCTCGGGAGACCGACGACCATCGGAACCCCCGGCGGGTGAACGAGCGAGTGTCTGAGGTAGACGAAGCTCGACGATTCGTCGAGAACTCCGTCCCCGTTGATATCGAGCTTGAGGCTCATCCACACGCTCTTCGAGTCGGGGACACGGAACGTGTGATCGATCGAACCGCTCGAGATTGAGCCCTCAAAGAGGAGGGTCTTGCCGCCGTCCGTCGGGTCAATGACCAGTCCGAGCGGAATGACGCCGCCACTCGACGGCTCGTTGACGTTCTGGAACGTCTGGTCGGTCCGCAGCTCAATGCGGTAACTTCGCGGTGCGAGCCAACCTGCTCCCGCGTTCACGGTAACGTGCCAGGTATTGGTACCCCAGACGTAGACGCCGGCCGTCGTTCCCATCGGGGGAGTTCCGCTCGGTCCCGATCCACCGGTCGGCGCGATGACGACCGGCTGCGTTGCGGTCGAAGACAGACCGTTGTTGTCGGTCACGGTCAGCGTGACGAGGATGGCCCCGGCCGTAGAGAAGGTCGCCTGGACGAACGGGCCACTGGCGTCGGCGACACCGTCCCCGTTGAGATCCCAGATGTACGAAACGATGGTCCCGTCGGGGTCGAAGGACGACCCGGCGTTGAACGTAACCGTGTCGCCGATCTGCGGAGCCAGCGGCGTGTAGGTGAAGGAAGCGACCGGCGGCTGTTGAGAGACGCCGACGACGATCGGCTGTGAGGCCGAATCGCTCTGCCCGTCGTTGTCGGTCACGGTCAGCGTAACGAGGTAGCTTCCCGCAGACGCGAACTGGTGATAGACGATGTTCCCCACGGCGGGCGCCGTTCCATCTCCGAACGACCACTGGTGGCTGACGATGGAGCCGTCGGGGTCGGCCGACGCGGATCCGTCGAATCGGATCCACTCACCGACCGCAGGAGCGCTCGGAGTGAGCGTGAACGCCGCGCTTGGAGGAAGATTCGTCGAGCCCACCTGGATCGCGACGGACGAGGTCGCAGATGCCCCATCGTTATCGACGATCGTGAGCGTCACGAGGTACGAGCCCGTCGACAGGAACCGATGCCAGACCAATGAGCCGAGGTTGGTTCCTCCGTCGCCGAAATTCCACGAGTACGAGTCGATGCTCCCGTCCGAGTCGAACGAGGCGGATGCGTCGAACTGCACCCACACGCCTGATGTCGGGTTCGTCGGGCTGTACGTGAATGCCGCGACGGGCGGGAGGTTCGACGGCCCGACTCGGATGGTCTGCGTGGCCGAATCCGAAGCCCCGTCGTTGTCGGTGACGGTCAGCGTGACGGAGAAGATTCCTCCGGACGTGAACCTGTGCCAGATCATCGACCCGTTCCCTGTCGTCCCGTCGCCGAAGCTCCACACGTACGACGCGATGGCCCCGTCCGGATCGAACGAGGAGGACGCGTCGAACTGCACGTAGCTCCCGACGAGCGGACTCGGCGGAGAGAAAGAGAACGACGCGGTCGGCGGGCTGTTCGTCGGGAACAACGGAACCAGCTGCGCATCCACCGTTCTCGCTCCGGTGCCGAACAAGACGAGAACAACGTTGTACGTCGAATAGCCTGGTTTGCTGATCGAAATGCGGTGGAGACCCTGCGACGCGAAGTGCGTTCTCGGCGTGTGGCCGATGTAGGCACCGTCCAGCGTGATACCCGCGCCTGCCGGGGTCGATGTGATGACCAGCGTTGCGTAATTTGGCGGGGCCTGGTCGGTGATCACGAAGCTTGTGAAGCTCCACGTTCGTTCGTCCTCGAGAAGGAGGCCGAGGATCTGTACCTCGACCTGTTGCTGGAACTGACCAGGATCGCTCATCGGGAATGCGGAAAGGTCGACCGGCGTTGTGGTCGCCAGAATCTGCAAGTACTCCGTGCCGAGCGGGGGCGCGACAGGGAAGCTCCGGGGCAACTGGTGCGCCCCGGCCTGGACGTAATTGTCCAGGCCTCCTGGATAGGCCGCACTCGGGAAGACAACCTGAACCTCCCCGGTCGGCATGATGTCCCAAATGTAGATGTAGGCCGCCTTGTTGACCTCGTAGCTGATCGTGACCTCTTCACCGACCTGGTACTCGGCTTGATCGGTCGCGATCGATACCTGGAGTTCCTCGCTCTGCGGCGGATCGATGATGAGTCCCAGCGGATAGACGGGGCTCTGACCCCATCCAACGAGGGCCACAATCGAGGCCATCAACAGAGCGAGGGCTCCGACTTTCCATGCTCTCGCGTTCATCTGCGCCTCCTTTTCCGGGCGTTTCCTACTCAAGCATTTCTTCTACGTTAGCGCTGCGAGCGCAACCTGTGTCAAATCGGGAGGGCCGATTCGATCGAGCACGAGGTCGACGTCCTCCTGTGAAACGATCGCTTCCGGCAGCCTGCGCAGTCGATCGGCGACGAGCGTGTACAGGGCTCCTCCCTCGAACGGACTCCCGCCTCCCTCTAAGTAATCACTGACGGCGTCGGCGATTTGAACGACGAGCTGATCGAATCTGGACGCAGGGAGTGCCGTTGGAGAACTCTGGGGCGATCCCGGCACCGCGCGGAAAATCTCTCGTGCGAACAAGAGATCCCTGACGCCTCTTAGGAGCTTCAGTCGTTGTGTGATTCCCCCTGCGATCATCGAAATCGGCGAGCCCTGGGCAATCCCTTTGAGCGCTTCGAGGACGACGCCTTCGATCGGGAGTCCCTCTTCGAGCGCGCTTGCGAGCTCGAATCCTTTCGGGAGGAGACCGTCGATCAACAGCCCTCCCTCCATCGCGCGTGCAAACATCAGGAGGATCGTCTCTTTCTCCGCGTCTCCTCCCGGGATCGACGCGAGGCGCTGGATCAGAGTGAGGAGAGTGTCGGCCGGAAACCCTGGCTGTGACAAGCCACCCTCGATCGCTGCGAGAATCCGGTCGTGCGCCGTCATCGTGAGTGCATCGAGGGCGCGGTCGAATTCACCGAGCGAGATCTGCGCCGTCGATCCGACCGCTCCGATCAGGAGAACGGCGAAGAGGAGTCCGATTCCGTAGAACAGCTTCCGAGTTCGTCTCATACGCCATCACCTCCGCCTCCGACGTAGCGCACCGAGCTGTACTGCCCGAACGTTCTCACGTACTCATCAGCGAGGGGATCCTGTCCCCACCAACGTCCGTCGATGACGAACGCGTATTCGTAGCGGCCTGGAGAGAGAGGGATCGAAGCCGTCCAGATTCCGTCCTGGTTGTCGTCGGAAAGAGGGGTCGCCTCCCACGCGTTGAAGTCGCCTACGACGGCGACGCTTCCCGCGTCGAGTGCCGGCACAACGAACAAGATCTCGTGGCTCGCGCGAGATGCGAATGCCGGCTCGAGCGTCGGACCCAGCGGGCGATTCTGCGTAATCAGCGTACCGGCGATGAGGAAGACGGCGGCCGTCGCTCCGAGAACGGCAATTTGCCCAAGGCGTCCGGTTCGCGTCGGCGCGACGAGTTCCTTGAGCCAGTCGGCGAAGCGAAGGCGCGGGAGTCGATCGCCCAGCTCCGCGACGATCCGATCCTCCAATCCATCGAGACGGGGAGCCGCCGCTTTGACCTCATGGCGGAGCGTGTCTCGCAGGATTCCCTCTATGTCATCCGGTCTCATGTTGCATCACGTCCTTCGCGATCAGACCCTTCAACAGCGCCTTGCCTCTGTGGATCCGCGTTTTCACTGTTCCCTCCGGTATGGAGAGGATCTCCCCGATCTCTCGATAGGACAGATCGTTGTAGAACCGCAGGGTGAGAGGAGCTCTGTAGCCGTAGGGCAGGCAAGTCAGAGCCTCCTTCACCCGGATTTGTCGATCTTCGCTAGCGATGATGGAGGCCGGATCTTTGCCCCCGGCAAGGTGCAGCGGCTGCTCGACCACCGGGTGATTCTTTCGGTAGCGCAGCCGGTTTCGGCAGAGGTTCGCAGCGATGGTGAAGATCCAGGTTGAGAACCGCTTATCGAGATGGTATCGACGGAGGTTGTCGTAGGCGCGGATGAACGCGTCGTGCGTCAGATCCTCCGCGTCGGCGCGGTTCCGCAGGAATCCGAGACAGAGACCGAACACGGCATCCTTGTACCGTGACACGATCTCGCCCCAGGCTGCGGTCTCTCCTGCGAGTGATGCGCGCAATAGACTCACCTCGTCTTGTAAGCGATACACGCTGCCGTCTGCCTCCTCGGTTCCCAATATACACGCTTTACGCGGAACAGGTTTCGGATCGACATCGGTCACCTCAGGTCGGGACGAACCCCCGCTCGACGGTTGCCGACCGTCCAGGAGAGCGGAGCGAAACCAGAGGTAGACTGGGCAACAGAGCCTTTGGACTCGTAGGACGACGACATGGTTCCTAAGGAGGTCGACGAGATGTTCACCTTGACGCGCACTGCCTCTCGGGGCGGTGGGAAACGATTCGCAGTCTTCTGCCTGTTGGTGGCCCTTGCGGTGGGCCTTGCCGCGTGCAGAGGATTCTTCGGGCAGGCGCCGATCGCACTGATTGTGATCGATGCTTCGGGGGATGAGGAAGTTCCCGTGACGGTGACGTTCGACATCAGTGGGTCGAACGATCCGGACGGGACGATTGCCGGCTTCGTCTTGGACGTCGACGACGGGACAACGTACGAGGGAACGGATGTCAGTGCTCTCATC
>JBARQW010000006.1:0-5669 GCA_049643905.1 Bipolaricaulia bacterium | reverse complement strand
CCGCAACCCAACCTCTCGCGGGGAATGAAGCATCTCAACGGCGTGTATACGCAGTGGTTCAATCGGCAGCATTCCCGTGCTGGCCATCTGGTGCAGGGCCGCTTCAAGTCGATCGTCGTGGAGAAGGGCAGCTACCTCCTCGAACTGGCGCGCTACGTCGTCCTCAATCCGGTTCGCGCGAAGATGCTTCGGAGCGCCAAGGACTGGAGATGGAGCAGCTACCGAGCCACGGCGGGGCAGGTTATTCCTCCCGACTTCCTCACGATCGACTGGCTGCTGTCGCGGTTTGGCGGCAATCGCGGGAAGGCAATTCTGGCCTATCGGGACTTCGTCAAGCAGGGCAAGGGCGTCGACGTGTGGGAAGACCTAGCGGCTGGCGTGCTCATGGGAGACGATGCGTTCGTCCGGTCGCTGAAGCCTCTGCTGAAGGATGTTGTGGAGAACCGTGAGATCCGCCGAGACGAACGCCTTGCCACGCAGCCCACGTTGGAGGCGCTGTTCGCCGATGTCTCCGACAAGCAAACGCGGAACGAGCGGATTCACGCCGCTGTCCGGGACCACCAGTACAAGCTGCAGGAAGTCGGCGATCATCTCGGTCTCAACTTCTCGACGATCAGCGTGATTGCGAAGCGCGTGGACGAGGGCAGCAAATCCCAATAATCGCGATCTGATCCCCCCTGGAGTTCGTGTCGTCGTATGATGCGCGACTGATCTCTAGCTCTCCGGCACGATGTCGAGCATTCCGTCTCGATCGAGGTCGGGAACGGCGGCGAGGCCGCCGAGCGACGTCTCCTTGTACCGGCTGCGCATGTCGAGGCCGGTCTGGTGCATCACCTCGAGGGTCGCATCGAAGCTGACCCGGTCGCGGCCGCCCGAAGCCATGGCCAGGTTGACGGTGTTGAGCAGAGCCTACGGAGTCACGCGGCGTGCTTTCGGGCTTCATGCCTCCACACCAACGCCAACTGCCCGACGATCCAGGGGATGAGGCTGCCGATGAGGACGATGGTCCAGCCGCGGGGGCCGGGGTCAACGGTCTTGAGGACGGTCGAGAGGCCCGGGACGTAGACGGCGCCGAAGAGTAGGGCGGTGCAGATCGCCAGCGCTCCCCAGATGTAGGGGTTGCGGGTAACGTTGTTCCGGAAGACGCCGGAGCCGGGGTCGCGCATGTTGAAGACGTGCCAGAGCTGGGCGAAGGCGAGGGTGAGGAAGGCGGTCGTCGTCCCTTGCGCCTCGGAGAGCCCGAGCCAGCGGGTCGCCAGCACCAGCGCGCCGAGCACGACGGCCGCAATCAGCCCCCCGTATCCGCCGATCGTGCCCCAGTGGCGAGCAGCCACGATCGGCTCCCCAAACGGTCGCGGAGGCCGACGCATGATGCCGGGTCCGCCCTCGCCGGCACCGAGAGCCAGTGCCGGGAAGACGTCGGTGACGAGGTTCAGGAACAAGATCTGGAGCGGCAGGAGCGGCAGCGGGAGCCCGGCGAAGGACGCGATGGCCACCGCCAGAATCTCACTGACGTTGCACGACAACAGGTACAGGACGAACTTGCGGATGTTGTCGAAGATGGCGCGCCCCTGAGCGACCGCCTCAACAATCGTGCCGAAGGCGTCGTCCTTCAGGACCATGTCTGCCGCCTCTTGAGCGACCTGCGTGCCGCGAAGCCCCATCGCCACGCCGATGTCGGCCTTCTTCAGCGCCGGGGCGTCGTTGACGCCGTCACCGGTCATCGCCACGACCCTGCCGCCGGCCTGGAAGAGCGAGATCAGATCGAGTTTCTGCTTCGGGCTGACGCGGGCGAAGATCGGGACGCCGAGCAGCCGCCGGCGATCTTCGTCCGAGAGCTCGGCGAGCCGGTCGAGCTCCGTGCCATGCAGGACCTCGACGTCCTCTCGATCAACAAGCCCGACCGCCAGAGCGATGCTCCGTCCGGTCGCCGGCTGGTCGCCGGTCACCATGACGACGTCGATCCCGGCGAGGCGGCAGCGCGCGATCGCGTCGCGCACATCGACGCGCGGCGGGTCGGCCAACGCGACCCAGCCGACGAGGCTCAAGTCCTTGTACGTAGCCGCATCCGCCCGATCGACCGTCTTGCAGGCGAGCCCGAGAACGCGCAGACCCCGTTCGGCCATCGCCCGTTGCTGGGTCATCCATCGCTCCCGCGCCGCTTCGTCGAGCGGGGTCGAACCCGTTTCTTCGAGCACGTTGGTGCATGCGGCGAGGACGGACTCCGGCGCGCCCTTCACGGTAACCAGGTAGTCGCCGCTCGCCGTCCGCTGGACCGTGGCCATCAGGTTGGCGTCCGGATCGAACGCCTCCTCGCGGGTTTCAGGGAACCGGTCCCGAAGGTCGTCGATCTCGATTCCGGCTCGTCGGCCCGCCTCGAGGAGGGCCACTTCGAGCGGATCGCCGACGCCGCCCTCGGCCTCCTCCCGAATGTCGGCGTTGTTGCACAGGGCTCCTACTTCGAGCGCCGTCCGCAAGAGATGTGAGTTCTCGACGTCGAGCAATCCCCGTTCGCTTCCAAAGCCGTCCTCCGAGACCTCGACAGATCCGGATGCGAGCGTGTAGCCGGCGACGGCCATCCGGTTCTCGGTCAGGGTCCCCGTCTTGTCGGTGCAGATGACGCTGGCGGCGCCGAGCGTCTCCACCGCCGAGAGCCGCCGGATGACGGCGTTTCGCTGTGCCATCCGCCACATCCCGCGCGCCAGAGCGAGCGTGGCCACGATCGGCAGACCCTCGGGGATCGCGGCGACGGCGAGCGCAATCGATGTCTCGATCATCAGCAGAAGATCCTTGCCACTCGCGATCCCGAGTCCGGCGATGGCCGCGGCGATGACGAGCGTTGCCCACAACAGCATCCGGCCGAGCCGATCGAGCCTTCGTTCGAGCGGGGTGACCTCTTCCTCAGCCGATTCGATCAACGACGAGATCCGGCCGAGTTCGGTCGACATGCCGGTGGCGACGACGACCGCCTCGCCCGAGCCGCGCACCAGCGTCGTCCCCTTGAACAGCATGTTCGCCCGGTCGGCCAAGAAGGTGTCCTCGGGCAACGGCTCGACGCGCTTCGAGACCGGGAGAGACTCGCCGGTCAGCGCGGATTCGTTCGCCTGCAGCTTGGAGGCGGTCAGGAGCCGGAGATCGGCCGAGATGAGATCGCCCGCATCGAGGACGATGACGTCGCCGGGCACGATTACCTCGGCCGGAACTTCGATCAGGTCTCCGTCCCGGCGGACCTTGGTCATCACACGCGTGAGTCGCTGCAGCGCCTCCATCGAACGCACGGCACGCAGCTCGGTGACGAGACCGATCATGGCGTTGACGAGGATGACGAGGCCGATGGCCGTCCCCTCCAGCCAGTCACCGAAGAGAAACGAGACCCCGACGGCGACCGTCAGCAAGATCACGATCAGGCTCTTGAACTGACGAAGGAGGATCTCCCACCAGACCGTCCGCTTCGGCTGTTGGAGAAGATTCGGCCCGTGCTCGCGGAGGCGGTCGGCCACCTCGCTGACGTTGAGGCCGACCGCGACCGAGACGCCGACGACTTCGACGACACGATCGACAGATTGCGCCCACGGGGATTCGATGATCGCGCTCTCCTGACTTACAGCCTCGTTATGCATGCGTCAGCGAAGGAGTATACCGGCGAGCGGATGGGCTCAGGATCCGGAAGGCGCGATGTCGGGCATTCCGTCTCGATCGAGGTCGGGAACGGCGGCGAGGCCGCCGAGCGACGTCTCCTTGTACCGGCTGCGCATGTCGAGGCCGGTCTGGTGCATCACTTCGAGGGTCGCATCGAAGCTAACCCGGTCGCGGCCGCCCGAGATCATGGCCAGGTTCGCGGCGTTCAGCGCCGAAACCGCCCCGGCTGCGTTCCGCTCGATACAAGGGATCTGGACGAGCCCGGCGACGGGGTCGCAGGTCAGGCCGAGGAAGTGCTCGAGCGCCGTTTCCGCGGCCCGATCGACTTGGTCGGGGACGGAGCCGCCGAGGAGGTGGCACACCGCGGCGGCGGCCATCGCGCCGGCGACGCCGACCTCACCCTGACAGCCAACCAGGGCTCCGGCAATCGACGCCTTGGCGACAGCCAGACCTCCAATGACGCCGGCCACGAGAAGGGCTTCATGGATCCGTTCCTCCGAGAAGTCGAGCGCCTCTTGCATGACTCGTAGGCAGGCTGGGAGCACGCCTGCCGACCCGCAGGTCGGCGCGGTCACGACGGCCCCACCGTTCGCGTTCTCTTCGGCGACGGCAATCGCGTAGATCGAGGCACGCGTGCTCTCCGCTGAGATCACACCCGGAGTCCCACGTTGTTCCACGAAACGAGCCAGCATCGCGCCCGCCCGCCGTTCGACGCTCAGAGGTCCCGGGAGGACGCCTTCATTCGTCAGCCCGCGGTCGATCGATCGGGACATCAGATCCCAGACCTTCCGGAGATGTTCGGAGACAACGTCGCGCGGATGGCCGTGAGCGGACGCCTCCATCGCCAGGGCGTAGTCGACGAGCGACTCTCCGCGTCGCTGACAGGCCTCCACGATGGCGCGAGCGGAAGCCGAGTGGCTCCCTCGCTTGCCTTCCACGAGAGCAAGCTCCGAGCCTTCGACGATGACGCCCCCGCCGACCGAGCAGTAGACGCCGGAGAGCTGGATGCGCCCCCGGCCGTCGAGCAACGCGAATCGCATCGTGTTCGGATGAGGCTCGGGCGGCGTCTCCGTGTCGAAGAGGATGTCCGTCTCCGGCTGGAAGACCACACCGCCAGACGGCAATGGGAGGACTCCCGTCGCGGCCGTCTCCTCGTAGATCGACGCCATGGGCCGTTCCACGACGTCTTCGGGGCCGTATCCGCAGAGGCCGGCGGCGACGGCGCGGTCGGTGAGGTGGCCTCTCCCCGTGTGCGCGAGGCTTCCGTAGAGCGTAACCGTGATGCGCTCCCCGGGCTGAGGCTCGCGTCTCGCCCCCAAACGCTCCCGAAATCGGAGCCCCGCCCTCATCGGTCCGAGCGTATGGGATGAACTCGGACCGACCGCCGGCTTCAGGATGTCGAACAGACTTGGTAGCGAAATCGGCTTCTTCGTGTCCACGCCAGTACTACCTCCCACGGCTATCGCTTTGCGACGAAGGTCATGCCCTCTATCCGTTCGAAGTGCGCGTCCTGCGTCCAGATGTGGGCGTCGTGGAGACGCGCCGACGCGAGGATGATGCTGTCGGCCATCGGGATCCTGAGTTCAAGGCTCAGCTTGGCGGCCGGCAGAGCAATCCGCTCGGAGAGATCGATGACGTGCCCTTGCCGCATCGCGGCGATGGCCTGCAGCGCGGCGGATTCGCCGCGTTGGCGAAGCACGGTCTTGAAGACCTCGTGGAGGCAGACGCTGGGCACGAGGAGCGTTTCCGTCTGCTCGAGCGGCTCCGCGAAAACGCGGGCATTGGGGCCATCGGCGAAGAACTCGAGCCAAGCGGAGGAATCGACGACGTTCACACGCGATCCGACTCCCGCTCAACGGTCGTGTCGATCCCGGCGAGAAAGCCGCGCATCGTGCCCATCGGTCGGACGGGGATCATCTCGATGCGGTCGTCGTGCGCGATCATCTGGACGGTCTGCCCGGGTTTGAGTTCCACTGCCTCACGAACGGCCTTGGGAATGACCACCTGATACTTGGGCGAGATCTTGACCT
>JBARQW010000005.1:0-16087 GCA_049643905.1 Bipolaricaulia bacterium | reverse complement strand
CAGGCGGGGCTGTGTTGTCGGAGCGTGCGTTTGAGCTGGCGGAGATCCCTTTGCATCGATTGAGGGAGTACGTGCCGATACATCCCTATCTCCTCCTCGCAGCGCTGGCCCTCTTCCTCGCCGAGCTGATCGGGAGGAAGCTGCCGCGACGCTTGCCCGAACGGCCGATCGTTGAGCCGTAGTGCATTCTGGATCACGGAAATTGAGAGGAGTTCTTCCTGTTCCTATAATGGTGCTCTGTGTAACGCGGGGAGTGGCGCAGCCTGGTAGCGCGCCTGCTTTGGGAGCAGGAGGCCGCTGGTTCGAATCCAGTCTCCCCGACCAAGGAGGGGCATTCACGTGAGCGAGCAAGTTTCGCACCTTTCGCTGTACAGACGCTGGCGCCCGCAGCGATTCGGGGAGATCGTCAATCAGACCGAGATCATCCGGACACTCCGCAACGCGGTTGTCGCTGGAGAGGCTGCTCATGCATACCTCTTCTCAGGAGAGCGTGGCATTGGGAAGACCTCGGTCGCCAGGATCCTTTCCCGAGCCCTCAACTGTCTCTCTCCCGATCAAGGGGAACCGTGCAATGTGTGCGGCAACTGCACTGCGATTCTGTCGAACCGATCCCTCGACATCGTCGAGATCGACGGGGCTTCGAATCGCGGCATCGATCACATCAGGCGTCTGCGCGAGGAGGTGAACTTCTCGCCGACCGATCTGACCAAGAAGGTCTACATCATCGACGAGGTTCACATGCTCACGAACGAGGCGTTCAACGCCCTTCTGAAGACGCTCGAGGAACCGCCTCCTCACGCGGTCTTCGTCTTTGCGACCACAGAGCCACACAAGGTTCCGAGCACGATCGTGTCGCGCTGCCAAGCGTTCGAGTTCCGTAAGATCCCCCCGTCGATGATCTCCGAGCGCCTCCGCGAGATCGCTGAGGCAGAGGACGTCTCGTTGACGCCCGAGGCCCTTGACGTCCTCGCCCATCGCGCCAACGGCGGCATGCGCGACGCGATCGTCATGCTCGAGCAAGCGATCAGCTACGAGCGGGAGCTGATCACCGGAGAGACAGTGCTCGACATGCTCGGGCTGGCCGGTCACGAAACGCATCAGGCATTCGCCGAAGCGCTCGAGACGAACGATCGCGGCGCAGCGCTCGAGATCATCGATACCCTGGTGGAGCGAGGAAAGGATCTCGAGATCTTCCTCGCAGACGTGATCCAACTGATGCGAGATCGTCTCGCGAACGCTGGCGATCGTGCCGATGCCGGACCCGGCCGCGGTGGGGGCGGATCCGATCTCGACATCGCCGTCGCGCGCGGTCTTCTCGATGTCAAGTCCGATCTGTTTCGCTCCCTCGATCGCCGCATTCGCCTGGAGATCGGCGTTCTCGACCTGATGACTCGGCTTCCAGCCTCTCGGACGGCGGCGACTTCGTCGAGCGCCCCCTCTCGGTCGGCAGACGTGGTCACGGCATCCCCGGCAAGGCCGACAGACTCCGGCGGGGAGGCCAAGCCACTTCGTGGAAGCCAGAAGGATATTGGAGTTCAGGATGACAAGCCGCTTCCCGAGACCGGAACCGTGCGGACTGAGGCGGCCGCACCCGACCTTGGAACCACGGAACTCGATGAGCAATGGGCAAAGATGCTTGCTGAGATCGGGCAGGAACGAATCGCCATCGCCGCATTCCTCACCGAGTGTCGCCCGGAGTACCGAAACGATAGGCTCGTCCTTCTCTTCCACCCGTCGCACACGTTTCACAAGGAGAGCCTGGAGAAGGGGCCGAACCTCCAGTATCTGGCCGGTGTCGTGCATCGACACTTCGGCGAGAGCGTCTACGTGGAAGTGGAGTTCGATCCAAGTGTCGAACGCAAGCCGACAGCGCGTGAGCTCCTTCGTGAGAAGGCAGAGCTCGTCTGCCGGATGTTTGATGGGAAGATCGTGAAGGAGGAACTTTGAAGGGCCTCGGCGACCTCGGCAACATGATGAAGCAGGCGAAGCGGCTTCAACAGGACCTGGAACGAACTCAGGCGGAGATCGCGCAAATGAAGCTCGATGCGACAGCGGGCGGTGGGATGGTGACTGCCACCGTCAACGGCCGCGGTGATCTCATGGACCTTGTGATCGAGCGTGAGGTCATCGATCCGGAGGATTCCGAGATGCTCGTTGACCTCGTCATCGCCGCGGTCCAAGAAGCTCAGAAGCAGGCTCGCGAAGAAGCGGAGAAGCGCCTTGGGCCGCTCGCACAGGGATTCGGGCTTCAGCCCTAGGCCGCACATTCTGCCCTGTCGAGCTTCGTTGCACCACCCCCTTGCACGCCCCTTGACCGCTCCGTATAGTCGTTCGAAATCGACGATGGCGTGAGGGGATAGTGCTTCCCGAGATCAAGCAGCTTCTTGAACTTCAGATGATCGATGAGCAAGTCGCCGACGCGACGGCGCGACTCGTGCGTTTGGCAGATGAATGCAAGCGTATCCAACGTCGGATTGCGGAGGAACACGCATCTGTAGGCGTTTCGCGCGAAGAGCTGTCTCAACTCGAGCACGACAGCCGCATGAAGAACCTCGAAGTCGACGATCTCGACATGCAGATTCGCAAATACCAGAACCGCCTCGACGTCGGAATCATCAGCTTCAAGGAGATGGAGGATCTCAGAGTGAAGATCGAGTGCGAGAGGGTTCGCATCAACCAACTCGAGGATGACGCGCTCTCGCTGATGGACGCCATCGAGGCCAAAACGCGAGACCAAGGCGAGACGGAGTCTGATCTGACGGTGAAGGAGGGGGCGCTTCGAGGTCAGATCGCAGATGCCGAGAGGGAGATCGAAGCGACAAACACGAAGCTCGACGAGCTGACGTCCGAACGGAAGCAAGTTGCCGAGGGGATTCCCTCTTACCTCGTCGGCCAGTACGCGTCGCTGCACGCGAAACTCGCCCATCCTATCGCGGAAATCCGTAATGGCACATGCACAGGCTGCAAGCTCCGCGTCAGCGGCAACACGACCGATAAGGCGCGCGGCGAGATGGGTGTGGTGACATGCGAGCACTGCTCTCGCATTCTCTACATCGGCTGATCCGGCTCCTCGCACTCATCGCACTCTGCGTGTGCGTCTCAGGATCCGCCGCACAGCTTCCGCAACCGATAGGGCAGCTCTCAGACTACGGAGCAGTTCTCGACCGGCATGGCCGTGAGCGCATCCTCGAACTGATCGAAGATGCCCACGCAAGACTCGGGGTCGAGGTCTTCATACTCGCCAGTTGGGAAAACCCGTTCTCTGATACGGAAACCTTCGCCGTAGCGATCTTCGATGCGTGGGGACTTGGTGCCCGTGATTCGGCGATCCTCGCTGTCTTCGTGAAAACAAATGGTGTCTGGGACCATGCGGTAAGAGGAAGCTCGACGCGTCCGGATCGGTCGCCGGCACCGAAGATCGAGGCAGAGATTGCACAGCTCGTCTCTCATCGGCGGATCGAGGAGGCGATGCTCGCTCTCTTCGCCGGTCTCTCACGCTTCCTCGATCCTGTCGCCGACCCGACCGAGTCGTCCGGCTCACGCCGCCTGCCGATCGGGTGGATCGTTCTCATCGTTCTCTTGACGGCGACCGCGCTGATCTGGGCGATTCACCGCCGCGTATGCCCCAGCTGCGGCCGAATTCTCCGGAAAGAGCCGACGGCACGCGACGCGTCGAGGCAGCAGAGGGATCGCGTATACTACTGCCGCGCTTGCGGCTTTCGGCGTAGGTGACTGTTGACAAGCGAGAAGCGAAAGAGGGCCAGGAAGACGCGGGCTGCTTGGCTTTGCCGAGCAGCTTGAGGAAAGTCCGGACTCCACAGGGCGGGCCACTGAGGAAACCTCAGCGGGGGCGACCCCGGGAAAGTGCCACAGAGAACAGACCGCCGATGGCCTGGGCGAGAAGCCCGGGATCAGGCAAGGGTGAAACGGCGGTGTAAGAGACCACCAGCGGCTCGGGCGACCGGGCCGGCTCGGCAAACCCTGGTCGGAGCAAGGCCAAATAGGAAGGCGCTCGAGGACTGCTCGTCCGAGCCTTCGGGTAGGCCGCATAGACAGATGTCTTCCCACGACAGAATCCGGCTTATCGGCCCTCTTTCGCCCAAAAAACGGAGCCCGACAATGACTCGAAAGCGCTTCCTCTGGTTCTTCCTGCTCGTCGTCTACGGCGGCGCGATCTTCGTCCTCTCAGGGCTTCGGTTGGGTGCCGGGCCTCCGTTTCTTGTCTTCCCTGGTCGAGACTGGATGCTCCACGCAATCGAATTCGGCCTGTTCTTCCTTCTCGCTCGAAACGCGATCGGGCGAACCTCGCTCGCTCTGGCATTGACGGCAGCCTACGCAGGAAGCGACGAGCTACACCAGGCGTTCGTCCCAACGCGAGACGCGAGCCTCGTCGATTGGGTCTTCGATCTCCTTGGAGCGTGTGCAGCGGCCGTCGCGCACGAAGTGGCCTGCAGGAGCTGCTTGTTGGCACGGATTCGCAGCCGTATACTCGATTTCCGGGCTTCAAGAAGGGAAAGGGGGACCTAGTATGCTTCTCGGGGCTTTCCTGTTCGGGCCGAGCATCTGGATTTTGGTCCCGGCAATCATCCTGGCGATCTACGCGCAGTGGCGAGTCCGGTCGACGTACCGGCGGTACTCTCGGGTCCGATCAGCTGGAGGCCTTACAGCGGTGGAAGCTGCGACGGCGATATTGCGGAAAGAAGCAATCACCGATGTCGCGATCGAGGAAACCGATCGACCGTTGGGTGACCACTACGACCCGCGCAAGAAGACGTTGAGGCTTTCCGTACCCTCCAAGTCGAATACTCCAACCGCTCGAGAGGAGCGAGAGACCGCGATTCGTTCGATTTCCGCGATCGGTGTCGCTGCGCACGAGGCCGGCCACGCGATTCAGCACGCACGCGGTTTTGGCCCTCTCGCGCTCCGCACGACGATCGTCCCGGTCGCGAACTTCGGTTCCCAGTTGGCGTTCCCGCTCTTCTTCCTCGGCCTCATCCTTCGCTATCAGCCTCTCCTCACTGCCGGGATTCTCCTCTTCTCCGCGGCGGTCCTGTTCACGCTGATCACGCTGCCGGTCGAGTTTGACGCAAGCCGACGCGCAGTCGGCGCGCTCAAGGGAGAGTCTCTCGTCAGCACAGAGGAACTCGGCGCCGTCAAAGAAGTCCTGTTTGCTGCGGCTCTCACATACGTCGCGGCTGCAGCGATGGCCGCTCTGCAACTCTTTCTCCTATTGTCGGCGGGGCGAAGACGATGAAACTGGCTCCGTCTCTTCTCTCCGCTGACTTCGCCGAGCTGTACGCCGAAGCGCTCTCGGTCGAGCCACTGGCCGATCGGTTCCACTGGGACGTCATGGACGGCCACTTCGTTCCCAATCTGACGTTCGGCCCGCCGGTGGTCAACGCGCTACGACGCAGGCTCAACCTTCCGTTCGACATACATCTGATGATTGCGCGACCGGCCGTCTACGCACCTCAATTCGACGTAGAGCCCGACGACACGCTCACGTTCCACGTGGAGACGGAGGACCCGCCTCAAGCGGTGATCGAAGCGATTCGCTCGACCGGGTGCCGCGTCGGAGTCTCTCTTCGTCCGGGAACGCCTCTTGACGCCATCGATTCTCTTCTCGACGAGGTTTCGTTCGTTCTCGTGATGAGCGTCGAGCCTGGGTTCGGCGGGCAATCGTTCCTTCCGGAGGCACTCCCGCGGATTGCGGATCTGAAGCAGAGAATCGGACATCGCAGCATCTCGATTGCCGTCGACGGAGGGATTCACGCCGGGAATGTTCGAGACGTGGTGTCCGCTGGCGCCGAGGTCATTGTGGCGGGTGCGGCCATTTTCGCGGCCGATGACCGCACCTCCGCGATGCGAGCCCTACTCGAGGCGGCGGATGAACGACGTTGAGGCGATGCGACTCGCGCTCGAGCTGGCCCAGATCGGAGAGGGAGACGTCAACCCGAATCCGCTCGTCGGATGCGTCATCGTCAAGGAGGAACGAATCGTCGGGCGTGGCTATCACAGGCACTTCGGCGGCCCCCACGCCGAGGTTTTCGCCCTCGATGAAGCGGGAGACGACGCCAGAGACGCTACCCTGTTCGTCACGCTCGAACCGTGTTGCCACCACGGGAAGACGCCGCCATGCACTGATCGCATCATCGACGCCGGGGTAGCTCGCGTTGTCTTCGCGGTGAGAGACCCGAATCCGGCTGTGAATGGGAACGGAGCCGCCGCGCTCATCGCGGCCGGGATCGACGCCGAGGAGGGAGTTCTTCGGGAAGAGGCAGCGATGCTGAACGAGATCTTCTTCACCTTCGCTGGGAAGGGTCGGCCGTTCGTCCTTCTCAAGGCCGCGATCAGCCTCGACGGGAACATCGCCACTCGATCGGGAGACTCCAAGTGGATTTCAGGCGAAGCGTCGCGAACGGAAGCGCATCGGCTGCGCAGAAGGTTCGCGAGCATTCTGATCGGCGTGAGCACCCTGGTAGCCGATGATCCTGAACTCTCGGTGCGCCGGGTTCCAGGGCGGGATCCTGTCCCCATCGTGCTTGACCCTCACGGCAGGACTCCGGACGATGCGCGTCTTTTGGCACGCGAGCCGTTCCCGATCATCGTCACCTCGGAGATGACTCCCTCAAGGGAGCGCGCGCTGGCCTCGCTTGGGGCCCGCATCTGGCGACTTGCACTGGATGGCGGCCGATTGGCTCTGCCCCTCCTCCTGAACCAACTCACAGAGGCTGGGATCGATTCCGTGCTGGTCGAAGGCGGCGGAGAGACGGCTGCGGCTTTCCTTGAGGCCGATCTGGTCGACAAGCTCATCTTGTTCATTGCGCCGATCTTGATCGGTGGCCGGGAGTCCGTTTCCGCCATCGGGGGGCAGGGCGCCGATCGCATTGCCGATGCGTGGCGTCTTCATGACGTCTCGGTCCGAAGGCTTGCTGATGACATCTGCGTGACCGGGTACCCGGATCACGCGTGATCTTTTCGTATGCTCTGCGGACCTGCTGCGAGGAGAGCGGATGACCCGACCCAGAGAAGGAGGAGCGAACCCACGGCTCGCCCCTCGTTAGCTTTGGGCGAAGCAGGGCTCGAACCTGCGACCTTTCGGATGTGACCCGAACGCTCTCCCAGCTGAGCTATTCGCCCGTCTAGTCCTCAGAGCAAACAACGATAGTGTTGCTCGCCCGTTCTCGGATCGACTCAGCCACGCTTGCGTGGCAGCGCATCCGATGGGATTCTAGCCACGAGCCTTGGCCCGATCAAGCCTCGAACCGCGCTCCCTCCAGCATGTCAGCCAGACTCTCCCCGCGCCGCTTCCGCGTGATCTCGACCAGCCCCAGCGCGGTCATGTCGACGAAATCGGCCGGAACTCGATCCTTCTTCAGCTCTTCCTTCACCTTCTCGATGAGACGCTGCACGTTCTTCGGGTCTTCCATGTCGACGAAGTCCACAACGATGATTCCGCTGACCTGGCGGAGCCGCAACTGGCGCGCGAGCTCCGTTGCCGCCTCGAGGTTGGTGTTGACGATCGCCGCCTGCTGATTGCGATGGCGAACGTCTCCTCCCGTGTTGACATCAACAGCGATCAAGGCTTCGGTCTCGTCAAAGACGAGAGATCCGCCACCGGCCAGCGGCACCCGCCGGGAGAGGCTAGCCTGGATCTGCTCTTCCACCTTGGATGTCGCGAAGAGCGGACCATTTCCGCTGTGAACGCGAATGTGATCCTTGTACTCGGACATTTTCATGAAGTCGAGGAACGAGAGGATCTTTTCGTGGAAGAATGGCGAGTCGACGATCACTTCCCTCATCTCGGGATCAAGGCGGTCGCGCAGCGTCGACTGCACCATGCCCATGGACTTGTAGAGCAATCGAGGTCTCTGGGCCTGCTTCGCTGCCGTGGCAACGCCTTCCCACGTCTCGACCAGCAGGCCGTGATCCCGCTCAAGATCCTCCTGGCTCGCCCACTGGGCGGCTGTGCGAGCGATCATCCCCTCTCCGGGACGGTTCATGCCTCGCGCGATTCGGCGAATCCGCCGCTGATCGCGAACCGACTCGATTCGTCGTGATACCCCGAGCCGATTCTCCGTCGGCAGGTAGACCCAGAATCTTCCCGGAATGCTGATCTTCATCGTCCCTTGAGGGTTCTTGTCTCCGATTCCCTCGCGACGAATCTGCAGCGTAACCATTTGCCCCGGACGGAGGAGCTTCGCGATCGGGATGTTCGCTTGCCAAGGCTTGAACCCCTTCTCCACTAGCAGCTGGTCGTTCAGCTCGCTCTGCGACAAGAAGAGGTTCTTCTTCTCTCCGACATCGACGAACGCCGATCCGAGACCGGGGAGAACGTCCTCGATCCGCCCGTGGTAGATGTTGCCGACGATCTTCTCTTGTGAAGGATGCCCGTATTGGATCTCCATCAGCCGGTCGTCTTCGAGAAGGGCAACTCGAGTCCGTTTGCCGCCTTCCTCCGCGACGTCGACTGAGATCAGGATTCTGTTGACGCTGATCTGACCACCTTCTTTCCCTCATCGAGTCCGTTCAGTATGTCGGCGTATCGCCGCCCGTCGCGGGGATCCGTGAGCTCGGGTGCGATCTCGCCGAGCGGAATCAGGACGAATCTTCGTTGGTTCATCCTCGGATGGGGGACGACAAGCCCCGCTTGTTCGATCGTTTCGCGACCGTACAAGAGCACGTCAATGTCGAGAGCGCGGGGGCCGAACCGCCTGCCAGGGAGGCGTCCCAGATCCGACTCAATCCCCTTGCACACCTGCATGAGATCATCGGGTGTGAGGGACGTCTCTGCTTCAACGACCTGGTTGAGAAACCACGGCTGGTCTTCGAAATCCGTCGGCTCAGTCTCGTAGAGTGACGATCGCGCCACGAGCGCAACATCGCGTCGCTCCAACGATTCCAGCGCCGCACCGATCGCTCGACGGCGATCCCCGAGGTTCGAACCGAGCGACAGAAAGACGTTGACACGTCCTATCCCCGGCTCCTGCGTACTTCGGCCGCTGCGCATTCTACATTCCCCAATCCGTGAGGAGACACCTTCCGAACGCGGACGAGCACTTCGTCGATTCGCGAGAATCGGGTTAGCAGTTCATTCGAGATCGCGCCGGCAAATGACTCGATGAGGTTGAACTGGCGCTGCCGGTTGATCTCTTCGATGAAGTGGACCACCGATCCGTAGTCGACCGTGTCTTCAAGTCGATCGCTCGATACGGCCGTTGACAAATCCGCAACGACTTCGATGTCGATCCGAAAGCGATTTCCCTGCTCGCGTTCCTCCGCGTAGACGCCATGAGGCCCTTCGAGCTGGATCCCTTCCACGATGAGCCGAACCTTCTCCGCTCGGTCATCCATTCTCACACTCCTCGGGTCCGCTGCCCGCGAAGCGGACGATCCCACGTGCGGGAAGTCGGCCGGCTCTCACATTCCCAACTCAGGAGTCAGCGGGGCCGAGGTCGTCATTCCTTGACTGCCTCTTCTTTCGCCATCTCAGCGATGACGGCGAACGTTGTCGCATCTCTTACCGCGATGTCGGCAAGCATCTTGCGATTCAAGGCGATCCCCCGTCGAGCGAGACCGCCGACGAGTGCAGAGTAGGACGTCCCGTTAAGCTTCGCCGCCGCGGCAATGCGCGTGATCCAGAGGCGCCGAAAGTCTCTCTTCTTGCGCCTACGATCGATGTAGCTGTTCCGTAACGCCTTCATCACGGCTTGCTTGGCAATACGGTGGGAGGTCCCTCGCTTCCCCTTGAATCCTTTTGCGAGAGCCATGATCTTCTTCCGGCTCTCCTTACGCTTGCTTCCACCTCTTGCTCGTGGCATTTCCGTCCTCCGTCTCTCCGACCGCGAGAGCTACTTCCCGATCATGCGGGTAATCGTCTTCTCCTGCCCACCACGCAGTTCCTTCGCGGCCCGCGCCTGGCGTTTTGCCTTGGGCCGCTTCTTCAGGCTCTTGTGCACGTAGTTCGACATGTGGTGGAACAGCTTCCCGCTCTTCGAACGTTTGAACCGCTTCTTCGCTCCGGAGTGCGTCTTCTGCTTCGGCACGCTCTCTCCTCCTATGCCCTTCAGCCTTGCTGCGTGGGGACGAGCATTATCTGCAGGATTCGCCCCTTTGCCGCGGGCTGCCCTTCCGCGCGAGCGATGTCCTTCAGGTTCTCCTCCACGCGCTTCAGCATCTCGCGGCCGCGGGACGCGTGCACGACCTCCCGGCCCCGGAAGAAGATGCTCACCCGCACCATGTCCCCACGGGAAAGGAAGTCGCGAGCCCGATTCAGCTTCGTCTGGAAGTCATGCTCGCCAATCTTGATCGTGAACTTGACTTCCTTCAGTTTGGTGCGTCTCTGCTGCTTGCGGTCCCGCTTCTCCTGCTGGTAGTGATACTTCCCGTAGTCGACGATCCTGCAAACGACCGGACTTGCCTGGGGTGCAACCTCCACGAGATCGAACCCCTTCGACCTGGCGAGCTCCTTTGCGTCGCTCGTCGTCATGACGCCGAGATTCTCCCCGGCATCGTCAATGACGCGGACTTCCTTGGCGATAATCCGATCATTGACTCGCATTCTCCTGCTCTCTATACTGGCCTCCTTTTTCGCCGCTACTCGTCGTCTGTGTTGCGATACAACCCGTGCTCCGCGATGTATGCCTCCACTTCTACCGGGACCGACGAGCCGATCGATTGGCCGCTGCGCACCATTATTCGCAGCACCGTCGACGACAGTTCGACCTCCGGCATGTCAACCGTGCAGATCGACGCGCCCAGGAACGGAGCTTGCTCGAAGACAGGCATCGGCACACCCGCACGCGGGGCGACGATAAGCGGCACACTCGCAAGAATCGCTTCCGGTTCTTTCCACGTTTCGATCTGCACCAAGCAATCCGCCCCAACAATAAGGCAGATTCCTTCCGGGTAATCATCCTTCAAAGCCCGGATCGTGTCAATGGTATAGGATGGACCCTCTCGATCCACCTCGATGCGCGAAGCCGCCAGCCGGTCTTCGCTCGCGACCGCTGCCTCGACCATGTGGAAGCGGTCCTCCTTGCCCGGGCGTGGCTCATCTCGGCGGTTGGGCGGTATCCCATTCGGGACGAGGATGATCTGAGAGAGCCCGAACTGTCGCAGCGCGGTCCTCGCGATCAGGATGTGGGCATTGTGTATTGGATTGAACGTGCCGCCGAGCACTCCTACTCTACCCTTCAAGCTCAAACTCCACCTCACCGATCCTCACCGAATCACCGGGCTTGAATCCGCTCCGACGCAGTTCCTTCAGCACGCCCATTCTCTCCAGGCGATCTGTCAAGTACTCGAGGGCGTCGTGGCTGTTCAAGATTAGTTTACGGACGACCTTCTCGACCTGCTCCCCAGTGACTACGAATCCATCTCCGTTGCACTCAACGTGAAACCCGGACTCCGCGCGCAGGCGATAGACCTTCCGATTGATGATCCTCGCTGGAGAGACTTCCTTCCCGACCTCCTCCTGCAGCTGGCGATGCACTCTCACCACGAGCTCGCGGATCCCGGCGCCGGTCGCCACCGAGACCGGCCACAACTCGACGCCCGTTTCTCTCAGGCGATCGCGAGCAGCCTCAATCGCTCCCTCGTCGATCAGGTCGGTCTTGTTCCCTACGACGACCTGCGCCCGCTCGGCGAGCTGGGGGTTGAACGCTTCGAGTTCGTGGAGGATTCCGCGATAGTCGGGGACGGGATCCCGGCCTTCGTCGGTCGCAGAGAGATCTATCATGTGGATGAAGACGCGCGTTCGCTCGACGTGCCGCAGGAATCGATCTCCCATCCCCTTGCCCTCGTGCGCACCCTCGATCAGTCCGGGAACATCAACGGCAACGAACTGACTCCGACCATCCACGTCAACGACCCCGAGATTCGGCGTAATCGTCGTGAACGGATAGTCGGCAACCTTCGCGCGAACCGCAGAAATCCGCCGGATCAGACTCGACTTCCCGACGTTGGGATACCCGATGATTCCGACATCAGCGATCAGCTTCAGCTCAAGCTGGAGAACGTGCTCATCGCCGGACAGCCCGCGCTCACAGATTCGTGGCCCCTGGCGCCACGCAGTCGTGAAGCTGGCATTCCCGCGACCGCTCTCCCCTCCCCTCGCGACGACGACCTCGTCGCCCGATTTCGCGAGGTCGGCGAGAATCTCCTGGATCTCAGGGTCTCGGACAACGGTACCCTCGGGAACCAGCACGATCCGATCCTCGCCGCGTGCACCTTGACAGCCATTCCTGCGACCGTCCACACCGTTCTCGCCGGTGAAGAGGGGGCGATTCCGAAAGGAGTAGAGCGTGGACACGCTCTTGGACGCTCGGAACAAGACATCGCCACCGGGCCCCCCGTTTCCGCCGTCGGGGCCCCCGCGTGGGTTGTGCCTGGAAGAGAGGAAGTGGATCAGGCCGTTCCCGCCGCGTCCGCCGCGGACGCGCACAGTAGCCTCATCAAGGAACATCGACGTGGGAGGAGTGCGCCATCAGCCCTCAGGCCTCGACTGCCGGGAGAACGCTGACGAACTTCTTGCTTCGACCCTCGAAGCGGACGTAGCCCGGCGCTTTCGCGTAGATCGTGAAATCCCGGCCGAGACCCACGTTCTTTCCCAACGCGAAGACAGTGCCTCGCTGTCGAACGATGATCGTCCCCGCGTTCACCCACTCGCCGCCGTACCGCTTGACGCCGAGTCGCTTTCCTGGACTGTCGTGGACGTTCTGTGTCGACCCAGTGCTCGTCTTATGTGCCATCTCGACTCCCTATCGCTTTCTACCAATCCGCTGGTCCGCCGAATCGTCTGAGATCGGGCATGCCCGCGTCGAACGTCCGGATCTAGACCTCCACGCTGATCGTCGCTTCTTCGACGATCAGATCGGCCGGGTACTCTTCGCTCAGCATCTTCAGCCCGATGACGAGTGTTTCCAGAACCGCATCGAGCTCTCGGTCCAGGTGCGTGTCGCATCGGTCGACGACCAGTTCCGCTGCATCCGCCACGGTCGACTCGACTCGAACGTGAAGATAGTCGACCAGTGACGTCGTCACCGCCTGCATCAAGTGCAGAGCACTCGCACCGGGAACCGTCTCGCCCACCACGTCGCGGACGATCAGGCCGGTCACGCGGTTTCTTTCGTCGCGCTGAATCAGTACTTCACCCACGCTCTCCCCTATCCTTCGATCCCGGTAATTTCCGTCTTCATCACCTGCTGGCGATGGCCGCTCTTCCGGCGATACCCCTTCTTGCGCTTGTACTTGTAGACGATGATCTTCTCGCCGCGTACTTCCTCACGGACGAGGCCTTTCACCGTCGCGTTCTCGAGATGCGGGGTTCCGACACGGACGTCGTCATCCTTCACCAACAGCAAGACTCTATCGAACACGATCTCGTCGTCAGCGACGACACCGGAGATGCGCTCGTGCTCGAGGAGTGTTCCCTCTTCGACACGATACTGCTTTCCGCCTGTTTCAATCACTGCGTACATTTAAGTTCCCACCCCAATTGGAGCCGATTCTAGCCGCCTGCAATCCCGTTTTCAACGGGGCTAGGAAACGGAGGTTCCAGGCTCGACCGGCCGATCGACGACGGCGAGAGTCAACTCTTCGCCCCCCGCCGCAAGGAGCATGCACTCCGACTGCACGCCGCGGATCATGCGCGGTTCCAGGTTGACCAGAGCCACGACGCTCTTCCCAATGAGCTGATCCGGGCTGTAGCTCCCCTTGATTCCTGCGACGCAGCTCCGTTTCACCCCCCCGAAGTCGACCGAGAGATGGAGCAACTTGTCGGCGCCCAGCACCTCCGCTGCGGCCTCGATCGCGCCGACACGCAGATCGAGCTTCTCGAAGTCTGCGAACGAGATGCTCGGCTTTCTGTCCTCGACCTTCATTCCACTCTCCCCCTGTTTCACGCGGTCACGAATCTCATCGATGTCGATGCGATCGAGAAGAACGCGCTTCTCACTGAGCCGCTCTCCGCCCATCGGCTTCGGAATGTCGTCCCACCGCGCCTCCGAAAGCCCCAGAACGGAGAGGATCGCCGACGCGAACGAGGGGACATACGGAAAGAGAGCGATCGCCATCCCTTTGACCAGGTGTATTCCACTCGCCACCGCGACTTCGTCCTTCGTCTCCCACGGGCGCTTCCTTTGGAAGTACTCGTTCCCGAAGACGGCCAGGTCGCATACGGCACGGAGCGCCTCGCCGACCGTGCCTCGAGTGAAAGCGTCTTCGTAGGCTTTCGTCCCGGCGGCAAGACGGTCGACGACCTCCGCATCGAGCTCGGTCTTCGGAACGATCCCGTCGAATTGCGCCTGCACGAACGAGATGACGCGATTCATGAGGTTGGCGACGTTCGAGATCAGCACGCCGTTGACCGCCTTTTCCAGCTCCTCCCAAGAGAAGTTGACGTCGCGTCCCTCGGGCCGGTTGTAGAGCAAGTAGAACCTCCACAACTCACCGTCCATCACCTCGAGCGCCTCGTCGCAGTAGAGGCCAACGCCACGGTGCTTGGAGAAGCTGTCTCCGCCGATCCAGTTCAGGTACTCGGTGGCTGCAATCTGATCAGGCAAGTGGTAGCCCGACCCGGATGCAATCAGCTGTCCCGGGAAGATCAGCGTATGAAACGCGATGTTGTCCTTCGCCAACGTGTAGACCTGATGCACATCGTCACCGAACCAGTAATCCTTCCAGGGTTCCGCTCCCTCGAAGTGTTCGATCACGGCGGAGACGTAGCCGAGAGCCGCCTCGCCCCACACGTAGATGACCTTTCCCTCCGCCCCCTCGAACGGGGCGGCAATCCCCCAGTCGATGTCGCGGGTCATCGCACGCGGGCGAAGCCCTTCCTCCAGCATCCGCTTGGTGTACAAGAGGACGTTCCCTTGGAAGCTCTTCGACGCTACGTAATCCCGAAGCGGCTCACTCAGCCGCTCCAAATCCAGGTACCAGTGGCGCGTCTTCCGAAACTCGATCTCGCTCCTTCCGCAGAAGCTGCAGACAGGATCGACGAGTTCTTCCGGCTCGAGCATCGCTCCGCACGTGTCGCACTGGTTCCCCAATGCGTCGGCGGATCCGCATCTCGGGCACGTCCCGGTGATGAGACGGTCGGCGAGGAAGCGCTCGCAGTGAAGGCAGTACGCGCGGCTCTCCTCTTGGTTGCAGATGTACCCATTCGACTCCATCTGGAGGTAGATCCCGCGTACGAACTCCTTGTGCGTCTTCGTTTCGGTCGTCGTGTAGTTGTCGAACTCGATTCCGAAGCCGCGGTTGATCTCGACGATCCGCTGATGAATCCGCTCGGCCAACGCCGCCGCGGAGATCCCCTCCTGTTCGGCCTCGTACTCGACGCGGGTTCCGTGAACGTCCGATCCTGACACGTAGAGAACGTCCTTCCCCCGCATGCGGTAGTAGCGGGCGAATGCGTCCCCGGAGAGCAGGCAGCCGACGAGATTCCCCAGATGAGGAACCCCTGACGCGTACGGCCACGCGCTGCAGACTAGAACCCGCGACTTGTCCAATCGATTTCGCCCCCGATCGCTGAAGCACAGTAGAGGATTATATCTCGGGGACCACCGAGCACCAACAGTTCCCGGATGTTCCTCCGCGTTGCATCCCGTGAGGCGAGCGGGTAAGACTCTGGCCATGAACGAGACACTCAGGACGCCCACGAACGAAACCGAGGTCCGCGTTGTCGTGAAGGTGTTCGGAGCGCTCCGAGTGCACCTTGGCGCCGGTGCCCGGGAGATCGTTATTCCGTCCCGTGGAACGATTCGGGATCTCCTATCGGCGCTCGCTACGGTCATTCCCGACCTCGCCCCGAGGCTCGAGGAAGGGCTGGACAAGGGGTATTTGAACATACTCGTGAATGGCAGGAACGCTCGTTTCTTGAAGGGCCTCGACACGCCTCTCGTGGCGGACGATACCGTCGCTTTCCTCCCCCCGATCGGAGGCGGCTAGTGGAAGGCGGGGCGCGATTCGGCGGGGCGGCGCGAGAGAGTGGTTAGAAGTCGACCGACACCGTCAACTCCAGCAGGTAGCTGTGATAGAGTCCGCCCGAGTTCTTGGTCCCCGTCAGATAGGACGTCGACAAGGATCC
>JBARQW010000004.1:0-6915 GCA_049643905.1 Bipolaricaulia bacterium | reverse complement strand
GGTCCCGACGGCACGATCACCAGGTGGTCGAACCCCGCGATCGTCTCTTCCACCGGTCCGATGAGGAGGTCGTAGAGGTCCCGGGCCATGGAGAGAAGCTCGGGGCTCGGCGCCACCATCCCCTCTTGAGGTCCTTCCTCCACCTTCTCGCGGAAGGCGACCACACGGTCGATGAGGGTGGGGCGGTCGATCTCGATACGAACCGGAGAACCAGCGCCTTGCGCCGTGACGGCCCACACGTAGACCGCCTCCTCGGTGACGAAGTACTCCAAGACCACGGTGTCGTCAGGAAGCATTGCCACGACCTCTTCCAGATCGGACTCGATGACCGAGGCCTCGACCATGCCGCTTCGGATCCCTTCCTCGGCAACGTTGTCCAGCGTGTCAACCGGCCCCATCGCCAGCAAGTCCAGGAACGTCCGTGCACGGCAGCGCTCGACGTACGAAAACGCCGAAGACCCCTCCCCCATCCGGTAGAGAAGGTCGACCAGACGCTCGTAGACGTGCTGCGTGCGCTCCTGCCATGCAAGCTTAATGTCCTCGGACGTGAGCGTCTCACGCATCGATTCGATGACCTCGATTGCGCTTCTGTACGCTGCTTCGGCCTCTTCCCATTCCTCGAGCGCTTCATGCACAAGGCCTGCGCTAATGTGAACCACCCAGCGAGTGGCCGGGTAGGAGTACTCCATCCCCTCGACAGAGGCGGTGGCGTCGAGGACATTCAACGCTGACATGATCGCCGCGAGAGCCTCCTCGTATCGGCCGAGATTCCGATAGACGTTGCCGATGCTCTGGTCGGTCTCAGCGACGTGCACTTCCATTCCGCGATCGAGGTAGACAGTGCGAGCCGATTGGTAGGCCGCGAGCGCCTCCTCGCGCCGGCCGAGATTACGATAGACGTTGCCGATGTTCCGATCGATCTCCGCGACGTGCACCTCCATCCCGCGATCGAGGTAGACAGCGCGGGCCGATTGGTAGGCCGCGAGCGCCTCCTCGTGCCGGCCGAGGTTGCGAAAGACAACGCCAATGTTGTGGTCGACACTCGCGACGTTCACCTCCATCTCGCGATCGAGGTAGACAGCGCGGGCCGATTGATAGACAGCGAGCGCCTCCTCGTACCGACCAAGGCACACGTGGACGAGGCTGATGTTGTTGTCGGTATGCGCGACGTTGATCTCCATCCCGCGATCGAGGAAGACAGCGCGGGCCGATTGATAGACAGCGAGCGCCTCCTCGTACCGACCAAGGTCCTTATAGACGTTGCCGATGTTCTCATCGATCTTCGCGACGGCAACCTCCGTCCCGCTATCAACGTACACAGCCCGGGCGGATTGAAAGGCAGCGAGCGCCTCCTCGTACCGGCCGAGATCGGAATAGACGTTGCCGATGTTGTTGTCGATCTCGGCGGCGTCTACACCCCTCCCGCGATCGAGGAAGACAGCGCGGGCTGATTCATGGACAGCGAGCGCCTCCTCGTACCGGCCCAGGGCCGCATAGACGATGCCGATGTTCCGGTCGGTCGCCGCGACGTTGATCTCCATCCCGCGATCGAGGAAGACAGCGCGGGCCGATTGGCAGGCAGCGAGCGCCTCCTCGTACCAGCCGAGGTTGCGAAAGACAACGCCGATGTTGCTGTCGATCTCGGCGGCGTCTACACCCATCCCGCGATCGAGGTAGACAGCATGGGACGTTTGAAAGGCAGCGAGCGCCTCCTCGTACCGGCCAAGGTTCCAATTGACGGCGCCAACGCCCTGCGAGACGTAGGCTTCGAGGAGGGGAAACGCGACCTCCTCACTGAACAACGCGAGCCCATATGAGTAGGAGAACTCGGCTTGTTGGTAGTCCTGCGCTCTGTATGCAGCGTGACTTCGGTCGTATGCAGCGATGATCTCTGTCACTGTTTCCCGCCATCTTTCGTCGGAGAAGTCGTCCGGCCAAAGCGGATCGGCGGCGTCGGGACAGAGGTCTGTCTCGACGCCGAACACGCGGTTACCCGCGCCCTCGACCGTTCCCTCGAATCCCTCCGCACCGCCTTCCCAGCCACACTCGATTGTGTAGGCATCAATTGCGTAACCGACCAGGCCGATCAGGCAATCCCATATCGTTGCATGGCAATCTCCAACGAGCAGGATTCCAACACCGCCTTGGCCCACCTCCGTGCCGATCACTTGGGCCTGCGCGACTTCCACCTGGATTCCTATGGCTGTGTTGTCAACCACCAGGCATCGTTCCACCGAAACAGCCCCAGAGCCGTAGGCATGGATCCCGTATTCGTTGTCCACAATCAGCGACTGCCGCACAGTGACGTTCGCCGTGCTCCCAGCCTCGATCAGCAGTCCGGACTGCCCACCCGAGACGGTCACGCCTTCAACCGAAGCTTCTCCATCCTCCAGCGCGATCAACACTACGGATTCAGTGGCGTCCGCAGCCTCAATCCAGACGACTGTCCGACCTTCACCGACGAGACGGATCCCTGTGTCGATGAATAGATTCTCCCTGTACTTGCCGGCAGCGACGAGGACCGTATCTCCTGACTGCGCTGTGTCGATCGCTGCTTGAATTGTCGGGTAGTCCTCAGGGACCTGGAGCGTCTCGCCTAGGGCGGACACGCCGAAGAGCATCGCGAGAACTCCGACGAGGGCGACTGCTCGCATCATCGGCGTCATCATTGCTCGCGGGAACGAGACTCGACTGAGCTTGGCAGCCTGATCGGCGCGCCGCCAGCTGGAGGAGCGTCAGGTGGTCCGCTGTCCCGGTTGAGCAGCCAGATGAGAGGCCAGAGCCTTCGATCGCCGAGTTGGCTCTCCGCGATTGTCTCCCAGGTCTCGCCCGGCATTGCGAAGTACACCCAGGTATTCTCCCAATCGAAGGAAGCGAGATCCTCCGCGGTGGGTCCTGAAGATGTCACGACATTGTTGAGAAGTGTGTTCGCCGGGCCGGTAAACGAGCTCAGCTGGTTCTGAAGATGCTCAATCTCTCCTGCCAGGCTCTGGATCTCCTCTGACGTGCGGAGCGCCGGCGCTCGCATGAGGGGGATGCTGATCGAGAGAGTGAGGGCGACTACGGCCGCCGACGCCGCCACAAGAACGTAGCCTCGTGTCTCGAACAGCAAGCGTAGCCATTGGCTGAACGCGCTCCTCGAGGGAGCCGTTGCCGGGATGTGCACATTCAGCGCCGGTACGCGTGACTCGGCTTGCAGAACCTGCGCCTCTTCCTGCAGATTCGCTGTCAGCCTCCTCCATCGAGTGCGGCACTGCTCGCAGGTGACCAGATGAGCGCTCAGCTTCGATCTGGCCCCAGCAGAGGCGTCATCACTTGCGGCGTCGAACAGCATCTCCAGGGTCGGATGCTCTCTGTGCTCAATCGATGTCACTTCATGACCGATCGTTCGCATGAAGAAGTCAGGATGATCATCGCTCGTCTGCATGCTTCTCACCTCCTCGCGCTCAGTTCCGCAGGCGCGCCTGAACCGAACTGCTCCTGCCACTCCACTGCACATTGCGCTCGCAGCTGTTTTTCAACGCGCTTCAACGCTGTGTAGTCCTCCGGGTTGCCCCGAACCGACTTCATCGCCTCGGGCCAGCTCAGGTACAGGCCCACAAGGCGCTCCAATCCGGCGTCCTGTAGGTCGCGAGGATTGAGTTTCACGGGCCGATCGTTCGATCCCGAGTGGCTGAACCAGTACCTGAGAGCTGCGCGGAGATTCCTGCGCATCGCCCGCCGTCCTTCATTGGCGATGCGTAGCGAGGCCAGGAGCAACACGCAACTTGCCTTCTCCTCAGGAGGCGCATCGTGGGACAGACGCAGGATGAATCCCGAAACGTCTTCGCTGGGAACATGTTCCCCACGGACAAGTCGATCCCACACGGCAAGTCGATCTTCACGCAGAAGGCCTGCAATCATCGCCATCGCTCCTTCGCCGCTTGATCCAGAATGCTCAGGTACTCGTCCTCGTCTACACCGTCCGGCGCCTTGGATGTAGGTCCTCCGCCTGGAGAGAATGGAGTGACGGAGCCGACGTACTCGGTCGCCTCGTCGAGGCCTGGCGAGTTCACCAGCCGCTCCGCCAATGCCTCGAGAACCCGCGGCCCCAGCTCGTGGAGCTCATTACATGAGCTGGGGATCAGCTCCTCGAAGAAGTAGTCGACTACGTGATGGATGGCGGGGTAGGTCTTCTCGAAAGTCTGAGGGGAGCAGCGTCTCAGGATTTCTTGGCGCACCTTCTCTCCCACGGCGAACTTCAACCACGCCAACCGGCTAAGACGAGTCGCGTCGCGTTTCGACTCGCAGAACGATTCGATCATTTCCCTTGGAGTCTCGCAGCCGATCAAACCCAGGCTCCTCGCATTGGCGAGGACCAGATGGCGGATGACGCCTCGGAAGTACGCCATAGGCTCCTGATGGATTCGCCCATCTCGGACTCCTAGCACGTAGCGATCGACCAAGCCATCGACGAGTTCTATCCAGAAATCGGACACCGTGTTCTCGTACAGCTCTCGGCGGCGATCGGACAGGAGATTCGTACGTTCCGGGGACACCCGATACTGCAGCAACCCGATCTTCTCCATGCTAAGCACAATCAGCCACCGAAGCTGCTTTCCAAACTCCGCCTCGAACTGCTGAGCCAACGAATCGCTCCATCCGCGTCTCGAAATCTCGCGTAACAGGAACGGCGCGGTGTGTCGAGCTCGCCTCTTCGCGTCCATCAGCGTTCATGAGTTTATGGCTCGACGCTCTAAGGGCAAGTGCAAGGCAACAGCGAACGTAGGCAGGGAGTTCCCTGCCCGCGTCCGTTCGTGCCAGCCAGTTGGGAGGATTCGGGAAGCGCATTAGGTCTTTCGCCACAGCTTGATCGTGTAGCTGCCTGTATCTCCGTCGTACGAGTGAACTCGCATGTAGAACGTGCCCGTCCACAGCGGCGGGATATGGATGCTCTCCGTCTCGCCTTGTCCGCGACTGCCGCTTCCGACCTGATTCCCGTTCTCATCGTAGATGCGGATGTCGAAATCAGCCCACGAAGGCACCGACATCGTGATCTTGTACGATCGCCCGGCGTGGAGGGTCACCTCGAAGACGTCGACGTCACTGGACGAGTCCATCCTCGCGGTCTTCGTAGTCACCAGCGTGTACTCAGGATCGACAGCCAGCCACAGGACGGGCTCGCTTCCGAAGCCGGTGAAGATCGATCCGAAGCCCGTAACGCTTACGTACGCCATCCCGATGGCCAACGTAGCCACCAACATCAGAACGTTTCGCCTAGTCATGCTCCGTACCTCCTAAGGTTGGGTTTCTCACTCATACCTGTGGACTGCGGAGAGCGATTCCTAGCACGAGGACCTGTAATGCCCTTCCATTGAAGCGTTTCAGGATCGTGGATGCGCCGGCGGCTTGACCAGGAGAGCGAAAGACGTCCTCTCGGGAAGGCTTCGTGAGGGAATGGCGAAGAGACCAGAACCGCGCAGGCGCCCCTTCTTCCGCCGGGCAGTGAGTCCCGATGGACGCTCCAGGCATTTGAGGATCGACTCGAGACCCTCCGGACAGGAGATATCGGGACCCTGATTCGGAGCCGGTCTACGTCGGCTTCACTGTCGCAGTCGGCGAGTCGAGCCCTGTGTTTGGCTTCCTGCAACCAAGAGGAGTAGGCCGGCCACGGACACCCAACATGTGTGTTCGACGCGAGACTGGCTCAGAGGTGCATCTTCGTGTTCACCACCAAGCGAAGCGGCGCCTCGACAGATCCACCAAGTCATCACTCCGTGTCCGGAGTGACCTGTCCCCCGATAGACATCAGCCTTGCTCGTTGCTGGATGCAGGAATCGTGGTAGGCGACGTCACAAGGCGAGTTCTCGCTGATTGCGTTCCCGTCTCCGACGTATCGGCAGCCTGTTCCGACTTCGATGCCCCCACCGACCGCGTCGGAGCCTGGACTGCCTGTCGCAGTGTTCTCCGTAATGGTGCAATCGGAGATGACGGGAAGGACTGCATCTTCCAGCAATTCCGTGTCATGAGCCGTTCCGATGTAGACGCCACCGCCAGCATCGGCCCGGTTGGAGGAGATCACGCATTCGCGAAGCTCCGGAAAGCGTCCCTCACCGATCATCAGAATGCCGCCGCCGTTCAGTGTCGCACGGCAATACACAACTCTGCAGTTCTCCAGGAGCATGTTCGACTCGTACGCGTAGATTCCTGCGCCCTCCATGGCCTGACAATTCTGGATCGTGCAGCGGCGGATGGTCGGCGAGCTGCCGATTGCGGTGATTCCTGCTCCGGAATACGGGTTCACGGTTAGCGGGCCTGGCCCCTGCAAGATGAACCCTTCAAGAACGGAGTCCCGACTCTCCCCGCTATTGAACGTGACCGCAGGGAGCCGACTGCCTGCAACTTCCTTCTTCCCTGCCTGGATGGTCGCCGTCATCGGTGTCTGAGCCCTCACGACGACGGCCTTTCCCAGGAAGTTCACGTTCTCGACGTACGTACCGGGCATCACACGAATCAGGTCCCCGTCCTCCGCCAGTTCGATGGCACCCTGAATCGTGCGAACATCCGTGGGCACCACGTGCTCGCGAAAGGCGAAGACGTGGACACGCTTCTGCGCTCGAAACCCGGAGTCATCGGTAATGGTGAGGCAGATTGTGTAGGCACCTGGGTCATCGTAGATGTGGCTGGCAGTGAGGCTTTCCGAAGTATCTCCGTCGCCGAACTCCCACAAGTAAGATGTGATCTCTCCATCCGGATCGTGGGAGGCCGCAGCAGAGACCTCAAACTCCGCCGGGGCGACTTGTACGCACTCCATGATCGCGATCGGCGGATGCGCGCTTCTCAAGCATCCGGCAAGGAGCACACATGAGACGCCAACCAGAATAACTGCTAGAGCACTTCTGACCATGTATCGCATCTTCGGGAGTATAACACAGC
>JBARQW010000003.1:0-2223 GCA_049643905.1 Bipolaricaulia bacterium | reverse complement strand
GAACAGGGTTGGATGGAGATCGGCACGATGGGACGATCGGTCGAGGCTTCTCTTGCGCCAGGCGTTGCTCTAGGATCGGTTCGTGTCGAAGCGCCAGGAGGGAGGCGAAGGATGAAACGTCGGCATTGGCAGCTCGTGGCCGGCCTTGCCTTGGTCGCGGTTTCTTTGATTCTCTACGCGATTCATTACGTTGTCTTCGGTGATTCGCGCCACATTTTCCTGTGGAGTTTCACAAGCTTGGCGTTTCTTCCGATCTCGGTCTTGTTCGTCACGCTGATCATCAACCGCTTGCTCACAGACAGGGACCGTCGGGCGAAGCTCCAGAAGATGAACATGGTGATCGGTGCGTTCTTCAGTGAGGTCGGTAACGATCTCCTCGCTCTGCTTTCCCGGTGGGACGACGACGTGGAGCCGATCCGGCCAGTGCTCGCGATTCGTTCAGACTGGCAGGACAGGGACTTCAAGCTGGCTGCGCGGAGGTTGGCGGGGCACAAGTACAGCATTGTCGAAGGGCTGGTGAACCTTCAGGAAGCACAGGAGTTCCTGACTTCCAAGCGAGCTTCTCTCCTCCGGCTCCTGGAGAATCCGAACCTCCTCGAACACGAGGCGTTCACGGCCCTTCTTCGAGCCGTCCTCCACGTCGCCGAAGAACTCGACTACCGTGACAGGCTCGAGGGGTTACCCGAATCGGATCGGAAGCACCTTGCCGGAGATTTTCGGAGGGCGTACGCGCTTCTCGTTCGGCAGTGGCTGGAGTATCTGAGGTTCATCAAGACGGCCTACCCGTACTTGTTCTCGCTGGCGATCCGCACGAATCCGTTCGATACAGAAGCGACGCCAATCATCGGCGAGTGAGCAGGTGGACGCGAGAGACGGTCTCCAGCGGCCCGCGTTCTCAAGCCGGCATCGTTCCTGCGCTCCCCGCGGCGGCGGGGAGTGAGGCTGACGGATTATGCGAGAAGGCGCCTAGGGGCCACAGCTACAGGCCGCGATGGCGTCGAGCTGCGCCTCAATCTGGTTGAGCTGGTACTTGACGTCGCTGAGCGACCACTCCTCGGCCTCGAAGAACCCGTACTGCTCATCGACCATCTGCTGAGCCACTGCGTGGATGAGATCTACTTCGCGATCGATGTCTTCCAGCATCGCCTCGATCAGGTCAAGTCGCGATTGGCCGTCTTCCGTAATGAGAAGATTGAGAAGATCCTGGATCGTTGCGTCTTGGGAAACGTTTGTCTGTGCTCCCATCAGGGCGACGATGGCGATCGCCATCACCGCAAGCGTCCCGGCAATCCAGACTACCCTCTTTGTCATGTCCGATTCCTCCCTCGTATTCCGCGACGTCTCAAAGGCCTTCGACCTGCGCTTCTATCCTCTGCGGTCGTTTGATCGCGAGGTGGGTTCCGCTTCAGAGCTTCAGAACCGCCATTCCCACCCGACTCGGATGACCCAATCCGCGCTTGCCGGAAACTCTATCCCCAACGTCCATCGAATCTTCTCGCCCAACGGGAATCCGATGGACGCCGTCGCCATCCCCCAGTCGAACAGCCACGTGGACGTCTCCTTGAAGTAGAAAGCAACCTCGATCTGCGTGTCCGAACTGCAGCATGCCGGACGCCGTGCTCGGAGGCGGTAGACTTCGAAGTAGTCGGCGTGCCCGATCAACTCGACGTTCTTGGCGTCTGTCATAGAAGTTGCGGCGTAAAACTCCACCGTCTCCCCGATCGAGCACTCCAGTTTGATCCCGTAGACCTCGAGGCTGTCGATGGAGAGGGGGGCTGCGCCGAGATTCATGGCCAGCATCGGCGTGAGACAGAACGACGCACGTGCGGTCCTCGCCCTCAATGCTGTCGAAAGCGACTTCTCCTCAAGCTCGAAGTCGATGGTGACCAAGAAGTCTGTGATCAACGAGCCAAACGTCAGGAAGGGGACCTCGCGATAGGTTGCAGTCAGGCGGAACCGTTCGAATCCATCGTCCTTGTTGAACGATACGAGCGCGCCCAGGTCTAGTGAGCACTCCGCCCACGCCCAATCGGCCCGGAAAGTGAGCAAGCGGAACTCCGTGGGACACAGACCGATGCGAACAACCGACCTCCAACGCACAGCGCCCTCCGTGCCGCTCAGCGTCAGCTGATCGTAGACCTGATCCGGCTGCCCGGGGACGTAGGCGTAGTTGGCGACGCTGACTCCGAGGAGCTCGAATCTTGCGAGGTTGCTGGCGTAGGA
>JBARQW010000002.1:0-1581 GCA_049643905.1 Bipolaricaulia bacterium | reverse complement strand
TGCTGCGCTGCCTGAAGCGCTGCACATTCGGCAAGGCGCAAGGAGGAGGAACCAAGTGCGAGCAACGTTCTGGGTATTGCTGCTGTTGGCATTGATCTCGATAGCCAGCCATTGTAGCCAAGAAGCTTCGGCCGCGGCTGACCCGTGGCGATTTGCGGTGCTGTGCGACACGCGAGGCGACAACGAACCGACATTGCGGAAGACCTGCATCAACGATGCGGTCGTTGAAGCCATCGCACATGATATCGTAGCTGAGAAGTGCAAGATCGTTCTTGTGCCGGGGGACTTGGTCAACGGTTGGTGGGCCAGTGGTGGAACCGACTACGCCGAGCAGTTCCAAAACTGGAAAACGGCAATGGAACCCGTCTACTCCGCGGACATATCGGTCTATCCGGTACGAGGCAACCACGAGAATTGCAGTCGGGAACCGTATCCACCGCCTGATCCGGAACTGCTGGAAGCCTACCTCGGTGCCTTCTCAGGCAACGTTCCTCTTAATGGACCCGAGCGGGAAGAGTCTCTGACCTACTTCGTGGAGTACAAGAACGCGCTTTTCATCGGACTGGATCAGTACATCACGCCCCATCGCGTCAATCAAGACTGGTTGGACGAAGTGCTTCATGACCACCTGGACAACCTGCCTGATGGCGATACGCCGCCGTTCGTATTCGTCTACGGACACGAGCCGGCATACCGCGTCTGCCACGAGGACTGTCTCGCGATCTACAGCGCGGAGAGAAACGTGTTCTGGCGCACGCTCGAAGAGAACGGCGTGCTGGCGTACTTCTGCGGACACGATCATCTGACGTACGCACAGGCAAGCTCAGGCGACATCCCGCCACACCAAATCGTCGTGGGAGGAGGCGGGGCGCCGTTCGTGCCCAACAAATCCTTCTACGATCCGGACGTGTGCCCACTTGCACCGGAACTGGGTTTGCACTACGCCAACAACACCAACTACGCCTACGTCATCGTTACGGTGACCGATATGCAAGTTGATGCCGTGCTTCGCCTATGGAGCGGCCCGCTCGTCCGTACCTGGACGGATGTCCCACTGTTCACCTACGGGCGGCCGTGATCGCCCAGCTTCTTCGAACAAGAGTGGCGCTCAGCGGCAGCAGTAGGCCAGTAGGCCAGGGGGCAGACCAGATTGCAGCCTTTCATCTGTATGAGAGCATGCCACGACGCCGATAGGTTCGACTCAACGGATGCCCGTCTTGATCGCCCTTGGCTGACCGCCGGAGTACGTGCCCAGCTGCTAGATCCTAGTGTTGGAATGCAGGACCCGACCCCAGTCTCCTCGGCTTGCTGGGCTGTTGATTCCCTCCGTCGCAAGGCTCTCGGAAATGTGGCAACTCAAGATCCGACCCCACTGTTCTACGGATTCCCGCCAGACTCTCCCCGCCATTCACACTCGGTTGGCTGTGTGATCCTATCGGAGTAGGATGGCACTATGCCATGAATCTGGGCGCAACGGAACCAAGGAGGAGAACGATGTATGCGCACCTCGTATTGTTCACCATGGGGCAGGGGAACCGACAGACGGCTGAGGAAATGGCCGACAAGTTTGCCACCATCTAC
>JBARQW010000001.1:0-2587 GCA_049643905.1 Bipolaricaulia bacterium | reverse complement strand
GCTCCAAGTGCCGAAGCCGGCGCGCGTTCTGCTCCAGTCTTCGTTCGAGATCCTTCAGGGGAGCCTCGACGAGGTCCGGCGGCGCCTTTCCGTCCGTTCCGCCCAACGCTTCGAGTTCGGCCTGTGCCTCCGCCTCTTGCCGCTCGTAGCGAGAGAGCGATCGCCGCAGGTTCTCCAGGCCCTGGTAGGCCTCTCGGCGCTTCTCGCGGAGTGCGTGGAGCTCGTCACTGCGCGTCGAAGCCTCGCTTTTCACGCGGTCCTTGCTCTGCTGCGCGCCTGCGAGTTCCTGCTCCTTCTCCTCAAGACGAGCGTTCAGGCTGGCGATCTCTTCTTCGAGCTTCTCGATCTCCCTGCGGTGCTTGGCAATTTGCTGCCGCCGCTGCGTGACGTCGAAGGAGGAATCCTCCTTGTCGTCTTTCGCACTTCCCTTCGCCTGCGGACGCCATCCACCGCTGAGGGCTCCGCCCTTGGTCAGCATGTCGCCATCGAGCGTTACGACGCGGACGCCGTCGACGCCCTTGACGGACTCGAGGTTCTCCGCGACCACGGTGTCTCCGAGGATGTACTCGAACGCGCGTCGATACTTGTCCTCGAACTCAACGAGGTTGATCGCGTAGTCGATCACGCCTTCGAGCTTCAGTGCTTCGGCCGATGCGAGGCTCTTGCGCGCCGTCACGAGTCGTCGGAGGGGGAGGATGCGCGCCCGCCCGAGGCGCTTTTCCTTCAGGTGGTTGATGCAGTCGATGGCCGTTTCGCGTGAGTCGACGACGAGATCGTTCAGACTCCCGCCTGCCGCGGTCTCGAACGCGGTCTCGAACCCGGATTTCGGTGCGCTGAGCGACGAAACCGTTCCGTAGACGCCTCCACGCTTTCTCTCAAGCAGTGCCTCGACGGCCGGGTTCGACCGACGCCCGCCGGGCGAAGACGACGCACGCGCCGCTTCTGCAGCCTTCATGCGGGTGAGCTCGTCGATCATCTCCTGCAGGCTCTTCATCTGCTGCCGCTTGAAGTTGATCTCACCCTGCTTGTGAAGGAGGTCCGAACGGATCCGCTCCACTTCCTTGATCAGCGTGATCTGCCCGTCGCCGGTGAGATCCTCCTGCATCCCCTCGAGCTCCCACTCTTTGTTCTCGACCTCCTGATCGAGCCGCTCGACATCCTTCTCCATCTTGCCGATCTGCTCGTCCATCCCCTGGCGTTCCTGGAGGGCCTTCTGCAGGCGTTCGAGAATTTCCGCCCGCCGCACGTAGAGGATCGACCGCCGAAGCCGATCTTGATCCTCGGTGATCGTCTTGTACTCCAACGCAGCGTCTCGCTCCTTCTGCAGGGAGATCAGGCGACGATGCCGTTCGGCGAGGATGACGCGGTGCGTGTTCAGCTTCGACTTGACGTCCTTCAGCTCTCCGATCGCCTTCCTCCGCTTGTCATCGTAGGCGGCGATTCCGCTCACTTCATCCAGGATCTCGCGACGTCGAACGGGACTTCGGCGGATGATCTCCGTGATGCGCCCCTGCGCGATCAGCTGCTGCCCGTCAGGATCGATCTTCGCCGTTTCGAGGAGTTCGTCGAGCGCGCCTCTCAGGCACGTCTTACCCATAAACGAGTACGTCGAGGTCTTCGGTGTGATCCGCCGGCCGATCGTGATCTCGGGCGTGGGAGTTCCGTTGTCGAGGAATCGGTCGAATGCGCCGTCGGCATTGTCGAGCGTGAGAACGACCTCTGCGGATTCCGCAGGCTTGTAGCGGTCTCCGCCGTTGAAGATCAACTGTTCCAGCCTGTCGGCGCGCAGCTGTGAGGAGCGGCGCCCCATGACGAAGCTGACGGCGTCGAACAGATTGGACTTGCCTGAGCCGTTCTCGCCGACGACGGCCGTGACCCCTTCGAAGAACGGGATCGCCAATCGTTTCCGGAAAGACTTGAACCCCGCCACCTCAACCTTGTTGATCTTGGTCATATCGTGCCGTTCCGTGCTTGGGTCCCGGGAGCGGCTGAGGAGAGGCTCGGCTGACCGATGCCGGAAGGGGACGGGCTCGTCGTGCAAGGCTTCGAAAGGAATCGCTCGATCTTGTAGCGGTTGTAGTCGTTGGGCTCAGCGATACCCTCTTCCCAACGGATAATCGACGGCGTGGAGACACCGAGCCGCTTGGCAACGGTTCGCTTGCTCCACCCATTCTCCAGACGAAAGCCTCGAAGGCGTTCCCCTAGCTCCCTCATCTTAGACCCCCCGGTCGGTTTACCAATATAACTTCTGTTACACGCTGGTGCAAAAAAGAAGCGCGAGGGGCATCGCCTGCCCCTCACGCTGAAGTCTATTCCAGTTACCTGCTGTCGTACCAGATCATCAGTTCCCGAGGAACCCCCAGATCAGTGCGCCAACACCGGAGAGAAGCGCGATGATCGAGATGAAGTAGAGGGTGTCGATCTGGCTTTGCAGATCGGTACCGTCTTCCAGCGCGGCGAGGCGCGCGTCGTATTCGCCCAGGAGAGCCTGGTTCGACTGAAGGATCCCGTCGCGGGTCGCGGCCATCTCCTCGGAGATCGCGGCGATCGCGTAATCGAATCCCTCGAGCTTCGCGCGGTTGTTGTC